>PIYB01000017.1 GCA_003601835.1 Candidatus Bathyarchaeota archaeon | reverse complement strand
ACCTCTGTATCTATCTGTTTCTGTGTCAAAGTAGATAAGAGAGAAAAAGATTAGATTTATATTCGGGTTGGTTCATGCATTACGGTGGCGGGTTGAGGATGCGAGGTGGACGCCAAATTCAAGCTTTGTTCTGACCGGCGTTTTACACTTGACTGTGAAGACCCGCGTATCTTGATGTTCCTTAAGAGCAAAAAGAATCAATATGGAGAAATGATGAGCAATGTTCAGAGAGGTTACTCCTTCCGTTGACTTCCCAGAACTCGAACGTAGAATCCTAAAGTTTTGGACGGAGACCCAAGCGTTCAAGAAACGTGTTGAACTGAACAAGGGAAAACCACGGTGGTCCTTCATGGACGGACCGATCACCGCGAACAACCCTATGATGGTGCATCACGCATGGGGGCGCACCTACAAAGATCTTTTCCAAAGGTTCAAAGCCATGCAGGGACACGAGCTTCGTTACCAAAACGGGTTCGACTGCCAAGGACTTTGGATCGAGGTTGAGGTGGAAAAGGAGCTCGGCTTCAAAACCAAACGTGACATTGAAGCCTACGGCATCGCTGAGTTCGTGAAAAAATGCAAGCAGAGGGCTCTTCGGTACGCAGCTAAGCAGGTTGAACAGTCCATACGGCTGGGTTACTGGATGGACTGGGATAACCCGGAAACACTACGGCGTCTAGCAGACAGCCTTGAAAACCCAGATCAGACAGTCACCATTCAAGGCGCAAAAGGCACAGTGAAAGACACCGCTGAAAGAATCGTGGGGAGGCTTGGGGCGCGAGAAATAGGCGGCTCATACTTCACGTTTTCTGACGAAAACAATTACACGATATGGACAGCCTTGAAGAAATGCTACGAGAACGGGTGGATCTATAAGGGAAGAGACGTTATGCCTTGGTGTCCCCGATGCTCAACAGCTCTCTCGCAACACGAAATTGTAACGGAAGGATACCGTGAACTAACGCACCCCGGCATCACCGTGAAGTTTCCGTTAAGAGGGAAACCTAAAGAATCACTGTTAATATGGACGACGACCCCGTGGACCTTAACCTCAAACGTGGCTGCCGCAGTGCACCCGGATTACACCTACGTCAAAGTTCTGTATAATGGTGAATACCTTTATCTTGGTAAGTTTGCGCTTGAAAGAACACTCCCGAAAGGCAGATACAAGGTTGTTGAAGAGCTTGAAGGCAGCCAGATGGAAGGATGGACATACAACGGACCGTACGATGAGCTTCAAGCCGAAAAAGAACTAGGCGCAGTGGACGCTCACCAAGTCATACTTTGGAAAGAGGTAACTGAAGAAGAAGGCACCGGAATTGTTCACATAGCCCCCGGATGCGGAAAAGAAGACTTGGAACTTGGAAAAAACTATGGGCTGCCCGCTGTTGCTCCCCTTGACGAGTTCGGAGTCTTCATAAAAGGCTTCGGAAAATTCACAGGCGTCCACGTATACGATTCGGCGCCTTTGGTCATAGAAGACCTGAAAAAGAAGGGTATCCTGTTCAAATATGAGGATTATACGCATCGTTACCCGGTTTGCTGGCGCTGCGGAAGCGAACTGGTTTTCCGTCTTGTCGACGAATGGTTCATCAGCATGGGCGAGAAACTTGACAAACCCTTAGAGGAAATAACGCCGGAAGAAAAAAGAAAGAACCTCAGATACCAAATAATCGATGCCGCCAAACAGGTCCGGTGGATTCCAGAATTCGGTCTTCAACAGGAACTGGACTGGCTACAGAACATGGAAGACTGGATGATCTCCAAGAAAAGATACTGGGGGCTCGCGTTACCCATCTGGGTTTGCGAGTCATGTGGAAACTTCGAGGTCATAGGAAGCAAAGAGGAACTTAAGAAGCGAGCTGTTGAAGGATGGGACATCTTTAACGGTCACACTCCACATCGACCTTGGGTAGACGCCGTTAAGATCAAATGCCCCAAATGCGGAGGCATAGCTTCACGCATCAAAGACGTGGGAAACCCGTGGCTAGACGCAGGCATCGTTTCCTACTCAACCCTTGACTACCGACATGACCCTGAATACTGGAAAAAATGGTTCCCCGCAGAACTGATCTGCGAGTCTCTACCCGGACAGTTCCGAAACTGGTTCTATGCAATGCTAGCGATGAGCACCATAATGGAAAACAAGGCTCCCTTCAAAGTCTGCTTCGGATACGGTCTGGTTCTAGGCGAAGACGGACGTGAAATGCACAAGTCGTGGGGCAACGCCATCGAGTTCGACGAGGCAGCTGAAAACATGGGAGCCGACGTCATGCGGTGGATGTACTGCACAAAACGACCGGAGACAAATCTGCTTTTCGGCTACAACAAAGCGGAAGAGATCAAACGAAGATTCCTGATCCCCCTATGGAACATTTACAGTTTCTTCGTGACCTATGCGAATCTTGACAAGTGGAAACCTGAAAACTCCGTGAACCGGACAGCCCTATCGCTTTTAGACCGCTGGATACTTTCAAAACTCAATTCCTCCATCAAAGACGTAACCCAATACCTGAACGATTTTGACCCCTATAACGCAGCAAAAACCATCGAAAAATTCGTGGAAGAGCTTTCCACATGGTACGTTAGACGTTCAAGAAGACGGTTCTGGAAAAGCGAAAAAGACGACGACAAAAACGCTGCTTACACAACGCTGTATGCTTGTTTGACCAACCTCGTAAAGATCCTCGCACCGTTCATCCCATTCACCACAGAAGAGATGTACCAAAACCTAGTTCGATCAGTAGACCCCAACGCACACATAAGCGTACACCACAACGATTGGCCCATAGCAGACGAGGAAGCCATTGACAAGAAGCTGATGGCGGACATGGACCTTGTCATAAGGGTTTGCAGTTTAGGACGCTCAGCACGCAGCAGGGCAGGCATAAAACTTCGGCAGCCGCTTTCAAGCGTTAAGGTTGTGGCTGAAAAACCTGTGTTGGAAACCGTTAGAAAGTTTAAAGACATCATCGTGGACGAACTTAACGTTAAGGAGCTATCGGTGACAACACAGAAGGACGAGGTTCTAGAATACGTCGTAAAACCGTTGCCCCGAGTTCTAGGCAAGAAACATGGACGATTGTTCCCCAAGATTCGGGAAGCCATCGAAAACGCAGACACGAAAGAACTGGTCCAATCCTTGAATAAAGGTCTCGCCGTAACCTTGAATGTTAACGGACAAACCGTGGAACTGCTTCCTGAAGAGGTCGAGGTGTCCACAAAACCCAAACAAGGATACTCCCTAGCCGAAGAGAACGATGTTCTAGTAGCCGTAGACGTAACTATCACGGAAAACCTGAAAAAGGAAGGTCTCGCCCGTGACATTGTCCGCCGCATACAAAACCAAAGGAAAGAAGCCGGTTTCAACATAGCCGACTACATAGAAACCTACTACGAGGCAAGCCCCAGACTGACAGAGGTCTTCAAAGACTTCGGGGACTACATAGCCTCTGAGACGCTGTCAAAATCCTTGCGCAACAAACAGCCTCCAAAAGAAGCACACACGGCTTCCTACAAGATCGAAGGCGAACATCTTAAGATAGGACTTGTCAGAATCAACCATTAGAACCACGTTCGTTCGCACGGTATATGCGCGAGATATATCCGTCAATATTCAAAAAGATTATGAGCAGCCCAACGGACTTATAGCTAGTGAGGGAGATGTACCAGAGACACGGCGTAGACCTTCTACAAGGCGAAGAAGTGGACCTAGTTGCCAAACCTCATCCCTTCTCATTTCTAAGGTATCACGCGTTTGCCGGTTATCTCATCGCAGTCTCCGCTTTTCTCGCATGGTTCCACAGCTACATCCGCTCCGACAAACCGGTTTTATCAGCTCTCAGCTTCCTCAACATCATATTCGGACGGTTCGGCATAGAAACCTCAGACGCGATACTTCTGATTCTCTTCTGGATCGTGCTATTGCTGAGCGGATTCGCCATAGGCACATTATGGGTAACAAAGATGCCTCTGATCTACATGGTTCTCGTAGGCGCCTTAGGAACCTTCCTAGAAGTGTATCTTCTCGCACCATACAATCTAGTGTTAGACCTCGTCCCCAAGCCGACGGTTAAACTTTTGCTTCTAAGCGCCGCAGCTGTTGCCGCCATGGTTCTGACAGAGGTGTACCGAAGAAGCCACACGTACATCATTACGAACTACCGCATCATCACAAAGAAAGGGTTCATCCGGAAAGAAGAACGCGAACTGATGTACGACAAGATAACTGACGTCTATGTGAACCAAGGAATCCTAGGCAGACTCTTCAACTTCGGAACCTTGATTCCCATCTCAGCCTCAGGGTTCGGTCTAGGGGAAGACTCAGCTCAAGCCTTCGCAGCTGCAGCCTTACCGTTGAAAGGAGCAACCGTGGGCGGCGGATTTGCTGGTGGAAAAAGCACGCAGAGACCACGCGCAGCAACCTACTTTTCGCTTTACGGAATACCTGACCCGAGGAACGTTCGGATAATAATCGGTAACCGACAGCTGGAAACAAAGGAAGCACCAATACTTAGAAGAATAGAGGACCTCCTCGAAAAGGAAAAAAACCGTGATTCAGCTCGTTAACGGAACGGTTTAAACCAAAAATCGAACTGTACATTCTTCTATGCGTATAGAAAACAGGTAAAAACGAAGAACATACCGTTATTTAGTTATGTCCGCCACAATTGAATGGTTAAGCCTCACGATGTCTTCGGTTTTTAGTTCAAGAAGTTTGCCGCGAGACCCTCCGCCGCAATAAACAGTGTCATATTTCAAGAGACTCCTGTCGATGACCGTTCGCATCTTATTCTTGTGTCCCACTGAAGGAGTGCCGCCGGGAGGGTAACCGCTTATTCCCTCCGCTTCTGCGAATGCCACCAAGTGAACTCGACGAACGTTAAGCGCCTTCGCAGCAGCCTTCAGATTCACCTTCCTGTCACCCGGTATTATCAAAACAACGTGTTCCCCTCGATCAGTTTCTGAAACAAGATTCTTCGTAACCCTGTGAAGATCAACTCCTGCAGCCTTCGCCGCGTCCGCTGTGTGCACCGTCTCAAGCTTAGGGATAAACCGGTGCCAAACCTGGTTTTGCTCAAGAAACTTCCTTAGACGAGCATCACTTGCCATCGCTTCCACCATGCGTCCCAATACATTGTCATGTGGGCTTTTTAACGGTTTATCTTCTAACATAAAACTTGACAAAACTCTTAACTGTATAGGACTGCACTGCCCTGAACCAGTTTTCAGAACCCGCATAGAACTGGATAAAATGGAACCCGACGAGGTGCTGGAAATCGTAGCGGACGACCCAGCGGCGGAAAGAGACATAAAAAAAATAAAAATAGATCTGTTTGACGGCTCATCAATTAAAGCAGCTGCTGACAAGTTTATTAAGAAAGCAACATCGTAGTTAAGCCAGCTAAAGAAGAGGAATTTGCATGATGAAGATTAAGGGTCTCCAACGGTATGGTCAGCTCAAAAACCCGTACAGGAAAGCCATAATAATCAATCCGATAATGACCGGCGGCTTGGTGCCTGAAAAGGTTCAACAAAGGCTCTTTGAAGAAGGCTGGACCAAGATAGGCTACTCCGTATGTTTCGACTGTCTAGAAGGAAGGTCAAGTCTCATCTCAAAACCGCCCGTACGACAGTTCCTCAACGACGTAGCGGAATTTTTTGGAGGAGACCGTGCGGAACACACATTCGGATGCCGAGCAGCCCAGTTTGCGGTCATGAAAACTATGAAGAACTTTGTGGAGAACGAAGGGTCAAAAGACTACGCAAAAGTCGTCATAACCGATCCCTTGTGTCATTACACCACCGGCATAGCTGCTGAAGCAACAGGTTTCCGCTTAGTTGAACCTCCGCACACCGGATACCCGGAATACAAGGTTAACGCCGAAGGCTTCCAACAGAAAATTGAGGAGATCAAAAAGGACACGGGAAAGCTGCCCGGGCTGGTAGCTGTTACGCATGTGGAGCCATACTATGGAAATCTGAATCCGGTTGAAGAAGTCGGCAAGATCGCTGAGGAATACAATGTTCCCTACATGGTTAATGCGGCGTACACTGCGGGAGTGATGCCCGTTGACATGAGGACTTTTCACGCTGACTTTCTAACGGTGTCAGCGCACAAATCCATGGCTTCCTTAGGTCCCTTAGGTTTCCTTGTGACAAACTATGGATGGGCTAAAAGAACCTTCCAAACCTCAAAGATGACAACTGGATGGAGCGGCAGAGCCTTCGGAAAGAAGATCCCGAACATCTTCGGCTGCAGTGTAGGGGGGATTCCATTGATCTCCGCCATGTCTTCTTTTCCACATGTAGTCGAACGGGTTCAAAGGTGGGAAGAAGAACTTGAGAAGATACGTTGGTTCATCCGCCAGATGGAGAAGCTGGATGACATCATGTTGCTTGGAGAACGCCCTCACAAACATCATTTACTACATTTTGAGACCCCTATCTTCTGGGAGATCTCGAAACGTCACAAAAGGAGAGGCTTCTTCCTAGCGGAAGAGATGATAAAAAGAGGAATAGTTGGACTGCATAGAGGCTTGAGCAAGCACATCAAGCTCTCTTTGTACGGTCTTGAATGGGAGGAAGTGAAAAAAGTTAGAGACGCCTTCCACGAGATCGCAGAAGATTTTTCCAAGAAACTCAACCTTGGATACGCCGTTACCGATGTAACAGATGAGCACGATGAGGAAGGGGGAGAATAACGACAAGTGTAGAACTGTTCTATTCTCCGATGTGCCCGCATTGTCCAAGAGCGAAGGAGATTGTGATGGAAGTCTTGGAGGAGGTTAACGGAAAGATTCAACTTCAGGAGGTAAACGTGTTGTCCCGGGAAGGGTTTGAAAGAGCTTGGGACATACGGCATTATGGCTGTGCCAGCAAGAGTTGTGAACATGAAACGAATAATCGTCAGGGTGCCCACGAAGGAGGGTTTCCTGAGACCTCTAAAAAACGAAACATCTGGAGATAAAAGGTGACAGGAATGAAAACCAAGAGTTTAGTGGAAAAAATTCAGAAACTCAAGAAAGAAGCGCACCTTCTTTTCCAGTAACAATCATGAGAATGGTTTTATCTTTCTGCTGGCAGACGGCTTGTGTCTATTCGCCTTTTTCCCCGCAGAGCTTCATTATTTCTGCGTGAAGCTTCATCACTCTTCTAGCTGAAGGGTGGTCTTGACCTAGTCTTTGCTGAAGCTTTTTAACGGCGTTCTCAACGGAGACAACACGGCTGCCTTCCACCAGCTTATCAGCGTAGGTAACAATCTTCTCTTCAAGAGTTTCAGGCATGTAGGAGCCGGGAGGCCAACCGAACTCTTGAGCCTCTTCAGCGGATATGCCGCCGCCTAGATGCCGTTCAATAATTGACGTCAAACGTTCAGGCAAACCCAACGAGCGAGCTATCTTTGCCCCGACAACCGGATGGTTGACGCTATGAGTCTTAGATCGGCCTATGTCATGTAAAAGCGCCCCAACGTGAACCAGTTCAAGGTCTATGTTCGCCCCGTTTTCGATGCATTTTCTCGCGATCTTCACAGCCAGTTTCGCTACTGTCTTGCAATGTCTTATTACGTTGGGAGAACAGCCGCTGTTTCTCAATATGTTTACGGCTTCTTCTGGTGAAGGAAGCCGTTTATTGTTCACTCAGCTCGCTCCTTAACTGTTTAACCTTCTTTGAGAGAAACTCAATTATCTTGCTGTTGTCAAAATGCATCAAACGCTTGTCACATTTCGGACAGCGGAAAACGTATTCTGTTGCTTCCTCAAAGGGAATCTGTCTACAGCCAGGGGTGTTGCAGAAGTAGAACTCATGGGTCTGCTCGTATTTTAGCCGAGTTTCAAGCTTTTCAAGAATGCGTCTCTTCTGGTTCGTTAAAAACCCGTCTATTTGATCAGGTTGAAGTCTCCAGTGGAAAATGAACCATCCAGTGTTTTTATCCCGTGTTCTTCTCAGCCCCACTAAGGAATGGTCGTAAAGCTTGTACAGAATTTTACGAACCGAGTTCAGCTTGATATCGGTTTTGGCAACAATCTCTTCGTCTGTGATCTCCTCTACCTGACTGAGAACCTTAGCTATTTCGACGGCTTCTTCACCGCCAAGTATTCTAGCCACCTTGGCGATTGTTTCATGGTTCACAAAGGTCAATGAACCTACACCGGCCTTTACAATCACCTATAAAATATGCATCTTATGAAACTTAAACTAATCGCTGAAAAAAGACCGTTTTTTATCATGTTAAAGACCTGTTTTTATGACCTTTTTTCCTTTGCTTTGAGGAACAACCTTAAATTCGCCGTCTTCAAAAGACTTGGAAAGTTCCTTACCTTCGAACAGTTCGTGAAGAAAAACGCTTAGGGCGCTCACTTCGGAATGGGGTTGAGATGTCACTGAAACATTCCAATCCGCCATCTTGTAGACTGCTCCCGGCACTTTTGCCCCTCCGACCACCACAAGTTTATCTTTTAATGAAGCTTTTATCTGGTCCTTCACATCCTGCACCGGTAAACCGTACATCGTTAAATGAATAACTTCCCCGCCGTTTTCTTTCCATGCCTCGATCACTTTTCTCCAGTTCCGTATAAACTTAACTTCAAAACGTCCACCCCACGACTTGCTTACCTTCTCAAGGCTTTCCTCGACCTTTTCATCTTTTTCTCCGCTATAAATTGCACCTGCAGCACCAAAAGCCCTAGCAGCCAGAAGCAGATGAGTTGTTACACGCTTGTCTCGCTTTGGTCTGTGGTTAAGTCGAAGCACGTACACCTTCCAGTTCTTCAAGCTTGAAAACCCCGCCCAGCTTCTCGACGTCATATCTGATTCTGTCTGCAATCTGCGGCATAGCTTTGAAAAGAACGTTTAGATGGTCTTTTTTGTATTCGACACCGCGCACCTTTGCATGATCGAAGACCCAAGATAACAAAGATAGAGATTCAGGGTTTATCGGCACGGTGAAAAAGGATTTCACATGCTGTACAAGATGACTGAACATCTTCTGTTTCAGCAAATTTAGATTGATCTTGTACAGAGCGGATACGGGTATCAGGTTTGGCAAGTACGACTTCACGTTTTCCATTCGTTGTTCAAGAGAATCCTTCGTAAGTAGGTCAATCTTGTTTAGAACGGTTAAAATCGGAATCCCTGTTGCCCCTATATCCCTGATAGTGTCGAGGCAGCATAGAATCTTTCTTTCTATCTCTTCCATGGGTTCGCTAACATCAATTACCAGCAGAATCAGGTCGGAAAAGATTGTTTCTTCTAACGTCGAATGGAAGGCTTCCACAAGCGTCAACGGAAGCCGGTCGATGAAACCAACGGTGTCTGTTAACATGATCTTTTCACCATGAATCTTGACTGCACGGGTGGTTGTGGAGAGCGTCGTAAACAATCTGGAATCAACCGGCACATTCTCTTCCGTAAGAGCGTTAAACAAAGTGCTTTTCCCAGAGTTGGTGTAACCCGCTAATGACACAAGCGGAAACCCCAAGTTTCGCCTTCGAACACGATGCAGCTTACGAGTCTTCTTTACAGCACTGAGCTTCTCCTCGATGCTGTGAACCTGCCTTCTCACCGCCTCATGGTAAACGTCTACCTCGTATTTACCAAGACCCATAAAACCAGGCTGCTCACTTATCCTTGCCAATCTAACCTTTTCACGCGCATGAGCAAGCTCATAACGTAATCTCGCCAGCTCAATCTGCAAGTTGGCTTCTTCAGTTGTTGCTCTTCGCCGAAAGATCTCCAAAATAAGCTGAAGACGATCAATCACCTCGACCCCTGTTATCTTAGCAAGGTTATACATCTGAACAACTTTCAGTTCATTCCCGAAGATGACTTTTTCCGCTCCCAGTTCAGCGACCATCTCGGCAAGTTCTTTTGCCTTTCCGCTTCCAATGTGATACTTGGATCGTGGACGACCTGTTTGCTGTAAGGATCCTACAACCTCGTATCCAGCAGCCTTCGCCAAGCTTTCTAGTTCATCTATGTTCGAGGATTCATCTCTGTTGTTACGATTGACTATTATTGCTTTCGTTCTTTCTATGCCTCCTCTTCTCCTTCTTCAAATAGACAATCTCACCTAAGGTCACACCTCTAGTGGCAGGAGCAAAAATCGGGGGCACCTTCGGTTCCACAAGCGGCACCAAAAGCTTAATGCCTAGCGCATGCTCCAACTTGTTAGCCACCCTACGGTCAGGGACAATTTTCTCAGTTTCAATTTTTCTAATCACAGAAACCTTCTCTTTGATCTTTCTCCCTAAATCTTCATGGCTTAATCCCAAGCGCTCCCGGGCTTTCCTCACAATCGAACCAAAATTCTCCGTGACAACAAGGTTTTCAGGAACACTTGAAGCTCGCTTTCTCACAGACACACGTGGAGGAAAGGATCTTCCGCCCGTAATTCTTGTTAGAGACTTTTGTCTCTTTAGTTCAGGTTCCCAGTAGCCTGAACCAAGCTCTGCACACCTTGCACAGGTTGTCATTTTGGCGCCTTCAATTATCACCCTGTGAGGTTTCCCGTATATTTGCCGTCCACAGACCTCGCACTGCAAGTCAGCAACACCCCATTCTTAATCTGTTCAACCTAACTTAAACATGACGTTGAAAAACCGGCTTCAACAAGGCAAGCCTTAAAATCAACGCTTCTTCATATCTGTCTAGATAAAGGTCTTATTAGGGCTGCGTTTAAGAGATGTCTGATGTGAACAATGATGTTCTAGTTAAAATAAGGAAGGTTGGGAATTACCAGTTTGGAAAGGGAGCTGGAGACAAGCTTTTCCCAGACCGGGTGAAGGTTACGTTTTCAAAGAGAACCGGTCGGATTAGACATGTTTACCTTGACGGCAAGCTTCTGGCAACACTTAAACCTAATGACGGCTTTTTCTCGTTAACAATCGAAGGAGCAGAAAGACTTTTGGAGAATGGGAAGCCGAACAGTCTATGGGTTCAGGTTACTAATGACGTAGCACGTTTCGTGGAGAAGGGAAGCGACGTTTTTGCGAAGCACATCATTGACGCTGACAGGGAAATACGACCGATGGAGGAAGTGATCGTCGTAGACAAAGATGGAAGAGTGATTGCTGTTGGAAAAGCAATGCTTTCAGGAGACGAGATGAAAACCTTCACGAGAGGCATTGCCGTAAAAGTGCGAAGGGGAAGAATAAGGGAAAACTAAAAAGGAACGGTAATGTTATCAGTTAACCGGGGAAGCAGAAAATGCGTAAAATGAGCCCGCGGCAAGCCCGGAGAATCATGCAGCGTATGGGCTTAAGCATGAATCCGATGGAAGTCGAGGAAGCAATCCTTCGGATGAAAGACAGGGAAATAACAATTGAAAACCCGGAAGTCGCCGTTCTTGAAATGCAGGGACAAAAAATCTTTCAGATCATTGGTGGGAAAGTTACAGAGAGACAGATAGAAAAGAAAATGGCCATCCCGGAAGAGGATGTGCATCTGGTTGCGCAACAGGCTAAAGTAAGCCTTGACCAAGCAAGAGCAGCGCTTGAACAGACAAACGGTGACCTAGCTCAGGCTATTCTGCTTTTGAGTCAACAATAATTTTAAGACCTTCGATTTTTCTTTCTAAAAGCGAAATTTACGTCGACATTTTTAGATGAAAAAGCATTCTACTGTTTCATGTGTGACGGTTGTTTGACCTTCTTTATCTTAACAGTATTGAATTTGTTCTCTGTGCTTCGGTAGACGCTGATTATCCATCCGTTCTTCTTCCAGCATTTTCCTGAGGCAAAAACCATGTTTTTACACCTGTCAGGTCTTGTCAAGGTTCACGTAAGTTCAGCAACGTTTTTGCTCCGAAAGAGGTTAACTGTCTTGTGAACCCGGGGTTCAGACCTATCATCCACATGAGATGCTAAGGAAGATCGCTAAGCCTTTTCAGTAAAGTTTATTTTTCTCGCCTGTACAGATTGTGTTCAGTAGGTTAATAAGAAGAGAAACGAGGAGGATGAAAAATGGCTTACTTGACGACTCAAGGGGGACAACCCGTTCTTATCTTGAAAGAAGGAACCTCTAGAAGCAGAGGAAAAGAAGCTCAGAGAAACAACCTTCTAGCCGCAAGAATAGTCGCTGAGACCATCAAAACCACCTTAGGACCGCGCGGCATGGACAAAATGCTCATCGACAGTCTTGGCGACATAACCATAACAAACGACGGAGCAGCAATACTCGACGAGATCGATGTTGAACATCCAGCTGCAAAGATGATGGTTGAAGTCGCCAAAACACAGGACGACATGGTCGGCGACGGAACAACAACCGTCGTTGTGCTTTCAGGGGAGCTCCTGAAGAAAGCTGAGGAGCTTTTGGAGCAGAACATTCACCCAACAGTTATTGTCAGCGGCTACCGGAAAGCCTCCCAGAAGGCAATGGAAGTCTTAGAGAAGATAGCTGTCCCAGTGAATCTAGAAGACCGTGAAACACTGAAGAATGTTGCTATGACTTCTATGCGCAGCAAAGCAGTGGGAACAGCTAGAGAACACCTGGCGGAGATAGCGATCGACGCTGTGAAACAGATCGCTGAGAAACGTGGCGACAAAACGATAGCGGACATTGACAACATACAGGTCATAAAGAAAGAAGGTAAAAGCCTCTTGGACACCGAGCTCGTAAGAGGCGTGATACTGGACAAGGAAGTTGTTCACGCAGGCATGCCGAAACGCATCGAAAACGCCAAGATCGCATTAATAAATGCGCCGCTGGAAGTTGAGAAAACAGAGTTCAGCGCAGAGATCCGAATACGCGACCCGACGCAGATGAAAGCCTTCTTGGATCAAGAAACAAAGATACTTAAAGAGATGGTTGAGAAGATAGCTGCGACAGGCGCAAACGTCCTCATCTGCCAGAAAGGCATCGACGACATGGCTCAACACTTCTTGGCGAAGAAGGGCATCTTAGCTGTTCGAAGAGCCAAGGAATCGGACATGGAGAAGCTCTCAAGGGCAACAGGCGGAAGGGTCGTAACAAACATCGACGGTCTTAAACCGGAAGACCTTGGACAAGCGGCTCTTGTTGAAGAGAAGAAGGTCGGCGACGACAAGATGGTTTTCGTGCAAGGCTGCAAGGATCCACGTTCAGTCTCTCTGCTGATACGCGCCGGTCTCGAAAGGATGGTTGACGAAGCTGAGAGAGCAATGAACGACGCATTATCCGTTGTAGCTGACGTGATCGAGAAGAACAAGATAGTTGCGGGAGGCGGAGCTGTAGAAGCTGAGATCGCTAAGGAGCTAAGAAAGTATGCTTCAAAGGTCGGTGGCAGAGAACAGCTGGCAATAACGGCTTTTGCTGATGCAATGGAGGTAATTCCGAAGACACTCGCTGATAACGCAGGTCTAGAATCAATCGACATTCTGGTTAACCTAAGAGCAGAACACGAAAAGGACAACGGCCAGTTCATGGGAGTCGACGTGTTCTCAGGCGAAATAACTAACATGTACGAGAAAGGCGTGGTTGAACCGGTGAGCGTCAAGGAGCAAGCTGTGAAGTCTGCAGCTGAAGCAGCTTCGATGATCTTGAGAATTGACGACGTGATTGCAGCTTCTAAACCGAAAGAGGAGGAGAAACCCCCCAGCGGTCCTGGAGGGGGAATGTACTAGCCGCCCATAACCACCTATATTTTTTGTTTTTTATATTTCTCACATCTTAAGCGGAGGGGTTCTCGTGGCTGAGATAAGGGAAATATCTACTGGGACAACTCGTTTTGAAAGAATTGGAGCTCACACACACATTAAAGGATTAGGCTTAGGAGAAGATCTGAAAGCAGTAAAAATCAAAGACGGCATGGTGGGGCAAGAAAAAGCACGTGAAGCAGCAGGCCTCGTAGTGCAGATGATCAAGGAAGGAAAGATGAGCGGAAAAACAGTGATCCTAGCAGGGCCTCCAGGCACAGGAAAAACGGCGATAGCCGTCGCAATATCCCGTGAGTTAGGACCTAACGTGCCGTTTATTCAGATGAGTGGAAGCGAGGTTTACAGCAGCGAAAGAAAGAAAACGGAAGTCCTCATTGAGGCGATAAGAAAATGCATCGGCGTCGAGATCCATGAAATGCGGAAGGTCTATGAAGGCGAGTTGACAGGCATCGATATACGAACCGCGCCTCACCCTTACAATCCTTACCAGAAGGTTCCCGAAAGCGTCAGGTTAACCTTGAAAACAACGAAACAGGAGAAAACTATTGAGGCAGGCGCATCCATCGCGCAGCAGCTGATCCAACAAGGCATCACCGAAGGAAGCGTGATCCAGATTGACGCGGAAACAGGAAGAGTTGCAAACTTGGGTTTAAGTATGGAAAGCAGCAAAGGGAAAACTTACGATGTGGATGCAAGCCAGAAGGTTCCTAGACCTGACGGTGACGTTTTAAAAGAAAAGGAGTTCGTGTACACGCTTACTTTGGCTGACATGGATGAGATTAATGCTCGTCGCCGTATGGGCGGAGGGCTTTTCTCCTTGTTTTTAGGAGGCTCAGAAACCAAGGAGATTGATACTGAGATTAGAGCTGCGGTAGATGAGTCGGTGAAGAAGCTTGTTGATGAAGGTAAGGCTTTCATCCATCCCGGCGTGCTGTTTATTGATGACAGTCACCTGTTGGATTTGGAAGCCTTCAGTTTCCTAGGTCGGGCTTTGGAAAGCGAGCTGGTTCCGATAATCATTTTGGCAACAAACCGCGGCATCACGACGATTCGTGGAACGGATGTGAAGAGTCCTCTAGGGTTCCCGTTGGACCTTATTGACCGTTCCGTCATAATTGCAACTCAGGCCTATGACGCGGAGAGCATCAGAGAGATTCTGAGGATTCGAGCTAGAGAAGAGAAGGTAACAATCGAAAACGATGCGTTAGAGAAGCTAACGGAGATAGGGGCAAAATCTTCGCTTAGATACGCTGTGCAGCTGCTTAGCCTTGCTGCTCAAAACGCGAAGATAGCGAAGCATGAATCTGTGACCGTTAAAGACGTTGAACGTGTTGACTCGCTCTTCATGGACACCAGTGAGGCAACGGAGCATCTTAGAAAATATGAAGAAAAACTGATGTACCATTAGTCTTCCGTATTTCTAAGTCCCAATTCTTCTTTTGGTTTTTTGTGCATTTCAGTTAGAAAGATACGTGTTTTGTCAGTTTCCGTGAGAACCGGTGTTAGACGAGAATAAATAGACGGAAAAACGACGGGAATAACATAAATCTTCGAACCCGTTTTTCTCGCTTTAAAGCGATGCGTAATCTTCATCTAAAGAAACAAAGTTATCAAATCATGGATTCTAGGTTGATTCTATGTTCTTTTTTAAAGGACGGTTCAAAGTAACTTTCAACATTGTTGCGTAAGAATCCTCTTCGAGATTCGCCGTATTAGAATGTGCAAGGTTGTAGCTTGCCTCTGGATTACCTTCCTTACAGACCTCTTTCAGGGGACAGATATGGCATTGAACAACCCGGAGGGTTCTGGGAACGGTTATCCGCAACGGAGAGGATGGCGGTCGAGTTGTGGAAAAAGAAGATTTAAGTATAGTGACTTAAGCTTGGAAATCATTAAATATTTGACTTCTTTATCATGGGTGGGTCTTCCTGAACAGTTAGGTGTCCGACGTCATTTGAAAACATGTGTAACTTACCATGAAAAGTTTCAGCTGTACGATTTAGGGGTCAACCATCCTTTCAGGGGAGACAGGTTCGTCAAATCCAAAGCCTTCTTCGATGAGAAAGGACTGTTCCAGTCAACGAACGTTGTTTTAATGGAGCCGAAGCCGGCGTCGAAGGATGATCTGCTGAAGGTTCACACCGAAGATTACGTGAACCGGATTTACCGTCTTGCCGAGCTTAAAAAGCCGTATGACATAGACACACCGGTTTCCTCGAGGATTCTTGAGGGCGCAAGGTTCATTGTTGGAGGGGTCATCGCTGCGGGAACAGCGGTGTTTGAACGAAGGGTTAACCGAGCTGTGGCTTTAGGAGGCGGCTTCCATCATGCGGGAAGAAGCTACGGTGGCGGCTTCTGTCTTTTCAACGATATAGCTATACTGATTGAACATCTGCGAGAAAAAAGCAATCTTAAACGAGCATTGGTTTTAGACTACGATGTTCATGCTGGAAACGGAACGAGCGACATCTACTATTCAGACCCCGGTGTGCTTTACATTTCGCTTCACCAGGACCCGCGAACCATCTATCCGGGAAGAGGTTTCATTCATGAAATTGGGAGCGGAGAAGGCGAGGGATACAACGTTAACATTCCGTTACCCATGAGAACCGGGGAAAAGGCATACCTTCACGCTTTAGAAGAAATATTCCTGCCGCTAGCTGAAGAATTCAAGCCGGAACTCATAATAGCAAACGGCGGAAGCGACGCTCACTTCGCGGACCATCTCGGAAGCTTAGGGCTGACCGCTAAAGGCTTCTTTAAAATATCGAGAACAATAACTGCAGCAGCTGAGAAGATTTGCGGAGGAAAAGTTGTTCTACTCGTAGGAAGCGGATACAACATCACGGTTTTGCCGTACTGCTGGTATGCTCTCGCTGCAGGCGTTGCGGAACCAGATTTAACCCAAGACGTAATAGAAGACTTCTTTCCAGCGCCACATGACCCATGGCAGAACATGAAACAAGTTGAAACAGTGCTGAAAAAGCTGAAGATCGTTCTCCGAAAATATTGGAAGAGCTTCTAGGCGCATCGGATACGGACGTCTAAACCTCGGCGTGCACTATTTTACGAGTTTAAGTGTCTCTTTGAACTCAGGGGTTCCGGCTTTCTTAAGCAACTCGTACATCAGCATTTCGGTTGAAACAATGGTAACGCCGCTTTGTCTCATTCTTTCTATCGCCGTCGCCTTGTCGCTTAGTTTTCTTGAGGAAACAGCGTCCTCGACGACACAAACATTATAGCCGCTGCACAATCCTTCGATAGCCGTTTGAACCACACAAATGTGCGCCTCTATGCCGGCGATAATCAAGGTCCTAGCTTGCAGCTTAGCCAAGGCTTCTTTGAACTTTTCAGATTCGAAACAGCTGAACTCTACCTTCTCAATCGGTTGCTTGCGGGGCAAGAGCTGTCTTATGACCGGAATGGTGCGTCCTAATCCTTTCGGGTACTGTTCGGTTAAAATCAACGGCATCTTCATGATCTCGGCGAACCGGATCAGTTTCGCCACATTTTCAGCTACTTGCTCCTTTTCCGCCATGTGAGGAAAAAGTTTCTCTTGAACATCAATGATAATCAGAACCGTTCCTTCTTTCGTAAGGAGCTGCCGGTTTGCCAAAGACTTCACCATAAATCAACGTACCCGCCGAGGTCTAGTTCAGCTACTTAGATGCGTATCGGTTCAGAACTTCCTCTTTTGCGCCTAAGTCTCGTAGGAACTTGATCATTTCCGAACGCAGTTCCTCCGCAACCTCTGTTTTCTCAACGTACAGGTTCTGGGTTTCGTTTGGGTCTTTAGTTAGGTCGTAAAGTTTGGATTCAACGGTTTCTTCCGAACCGCCATCGATATCAGAATTTTGTATTGCCGCTAGAAGCGCCCACTGCTTTGAGGTTACAGTTATCCATGAGGGCAACACCGAGCTCACGAAGCTGGGAGAGCTAACGGCAATTTCTCGTTCCTCTGTTTGCTCGCCTTTGATTACCGGAAGCAGGGACCTCCCTTGAACTGCCGGTGGGATTTTAGCTCCCGCAAGATCGAGAATTGTCGGCATCAAATCTGGTGACTGAACTATGGCATCGCATCTGCCGTGAGGCGCTCCTTCCGAGTCCGGCAGTCTCATAATCAACGGTATGTGAGCAACCTCTTCGTACAGCTCATCTTTTTTCCCGACGTACCCATGTTCACCGATGTAGGTTCCGTGGTCAGTGGTGAACATGATGGCGGTATCCTCGAGAAGCCCAAGATCCTCAATCTTCTGTAAAAGCCGTCCAACCCACCGGTCCACCAAGGTAACCTCACCAGCGTAAAGCGCTCGAAGACGGTTCAATTGTTCCGGTGTAAGATCCGAGGCTGATGGACGTTTGACTCCCATGACATACGCGCCGCCTGGGACATCGCCGCCTTTCCAGTCAGGATCGTACATTTCAGCATACCACCGAGGTGGATCCCAAGGTTCATGCGGGTCAAAGGTGTCTATATGCAGAAAGAACTTGTCATGCTGGTCGTAGTTGAGTTCAAGCCATCTTGTTGCAGCCGTCATCGTCTGAGCCACAAAGTAGTCTTCTTCGTATACGCGGTTTGAAACGTTTTGCAGGTATCGTGTTCCAAACGCCTTTTTCCTTTCAGGCGGGTCTTGTGTCGGGTTTGTCATGTATCGGTCATGCTCCTGTCCCCTGATCCACCACCATCCGTCGAATCCTCTGTCGAAATAATGAGTGTCTCTTATCATGTGATATGTGTCCACAATCAGCATCGTTGTGTAACCGGCTTGACGAAGCGTCTGAGACAAGATGATCTCGTCTCGGGGGAGAGGAGCCCACTTTGAGTAAATGAATGTGTACCGTCCCGTGAACAGGTCGTGCCTGTTCGGGATCGTTGGGAACGACGCTATGTAGGCTTTGTCGAACACCATGGATTCTTTTGCCAGCCTGTCCAGGTTCTCCGTGCGTATCCAGTTATTTCCGTAACATCCGAGGAAATCACGCCTAAAAGTGTCTGAAACTATTTGGATGATGTTCATATCGGCGCTCATCTCCTCAAAGGAGAAACATAGGTATATGCTGACTGATATTAAGTCTTTCTCAAACGCCAGAAGCATCGATCAAAACATTTGTCCGAGTTTTTCTGTAAACCAGCGTCTGCAAAACTTCATAAGCTGATAACAACATTTCACCATTAGATCTGAAATAAGCCAGTTAAGTCTAAACGTGAATAATGATTTGGAAAGGAAATTCTGGAAGTTATGGCAGAGATTCGGCGGGCAAGAAAAGGTTTCCTAAAGAAGGCATTGGAAGAGGCAGTTCGCGATTGGATCTGCAAGAACAGTCGAGGTATGAATGTTGAAAGAACGATATCGTGACATGGAAGAGATAACAGACGCCGATTATAAGGAATTCCTCAAAAACCATAAGCAGATAACAATCGAGAACACGAAAGTAAAGATCGGCCAGCCAAAGAGGATAAAAGAATTTCAACCTAAAGACTTCGAGCTTGAAAGCACCAATGTATGGTCCTTTCCGGAACGCGGCAAATGGGCGACCCATCAAGGAAACTTCCGGGGAAACTGGCCTCCGCAGATGGCGAGAAACATCATCTTGAGATACTCAAAACCGGGAGAACTCGTTTTGGACCAGATGTGCGGCTCAGGGACCACGCTCATAGAATGCAAGCTTCTTGGGAGGAACGCCATAGGTGTGGACATAAATCCCGCTTGCATAATGCTAACGCGAGACAGACTTGATTTCAGTTATACCCCGCTTGATCCAGATTTCCCCTCGGTTGACATAAAAACCTATGTGGGCGACGCACGTAATCTCAATCTCATCAAGAAGAATTCCGTAGACCTTATAGCCACTCACCCGCCATATGCAAACATAATTTCCTATTCCAAAAAGAACAAGGTGTCTGGTGACATCTCTGCGTCGCGCAACATCAACGGATTCATTAATGCAATGCGACAGATAGCAGCTGAGAGCTATAGAGTGTTGAAACCGGGCAGGTTCTGCGCGATACTCGTTGGCGACACAAGAAGACGCCGCCATCATGTTCCCGTCGCCTTCAGAGTGATGCAAGCCTTTCTTGATGTAGGCTTCATCTTAAGAGAAGACATAGTGAAGCATCAATGGAAAACAAAGTCAACAAGAGAAAAATGGGCGGGGCTGTCCAAAGTAGCGGACAAATGTTGGGTTGATATCGACAAAAAAGCAAGGAAGGGCCGATACACAGATTTCTACTTGCTTTTTTATGAACACCTGTTTATCTTCAGAAAACCCGAAAACGGGGAGGATCTAAAGATCGTGAAAGACAGCGTTAAATGGTGGTGAACACTTGCATTCATCGAACAATGGCAATGACTATGCGGCTCGTGCTTCCTTTTTCTCAGAGGATACCGCTCCATTCAGAGCAAACATTATGGTCGTGAATTGACTCGTAACTGACGGATTTGACCCTACAGTATCTTCCGGGGTACTTTTCTTTTAGTAGCTGAACACATTTTCTGACGACATCTTCAACAAACTTAGGGTTCTCATGTATCTTTTCAACAACCTGTTTCTCTTCAACTCTTTTGAGAATCGAGAAAGTTGGAGAGCTAAAGCTCTGTTTGCTTATTTCTATAATGTCTAAAAGGTCAACTCCGTCGTCTGAAACATCGATCTCGACAGTTATCTTCCCTCTCTGGTTGTGGGTTAACCCTCCGCATAACTCTTTTGAACAGGGACACGCTAGAATCCCATTAATCGAGATTCCGACAAATTTCCTTCTGTCCTTGGTTGAGAATTTGCTAAACATCTCCGCTATCGCGGTTTCTTTTTCTCCGCTAGGCCTGACTCTTTCGTAGGGGACCTCTCCGAAGACCTCCGTGTAACAATGAAAACCATGTTTCTGATATGTTCTTTCAGCGATTTTCTTAGCCAAGTCCTCTATTGAAAAAGCCTCTTCAGGAACTTCGGCTATGGATTCAGCAAATCTGCTCATGTGAGCCCCACGAAGGTTAGAGGGAAGCGTAATGTAACTGTTGATCGTGAAGATACCGTGGTAAGTTTTATCCGGTCTTTTTATGACAACATACTTTTTTAACCCTTCAACCCCAACCTTTTCTAATTCAATCTCATTCTCAGGCTTCTGATTCTGAACATCCGCCAACTGTTCAACCTTCATACATTTTCCCCTTCCACTTCACCTTTTTCCAATCAACAGAACCTTTGTAGGCTCTCCTCACGTAAAAAACGACCCGGACAGTTCTTCGTTCAGATCGCATCCACAAACCTCACAGTGAAAACGGTTCATCCATCCGCATTTGAAACAATAGACTGTTGCTGTGTTTATTATTGTTTTCCCGAGCCACCAACGATGTTACTCATCAAAGCGGCAACTTCGATTTCTACCAAAGGAAAGTTTGCCTGCCGCTCTGGAAAAAATTAGCTAGTAGACCAAGCAGTCCAGCTAGGTTTCGAGATGAAGCTTCCATA
>PIYB01000059.1 GCA_003601835.1 Candidatus Bathyarchaeota archaeon | reverse complement strand
TCCGGATGAACTCTTTTTTCATAAGAAATTTGAGGAGAGATTCTGATCCAAGGTCAAGCGTAAACTTCAACCCAACCTTCGAGAACAGTTTGATGTTGCTCCCCATCTTTACTTCCTGCGTTCTCATGGAAGTGTCGAAAGGAGAAATGAAAGGAACAGCCCTGGCAAACTGGAACAAGTTAAGTCTAGAACAATATATGAAAAGAAGCAAAGATCCTAAAACGTACAAGGTTGCGCCTAAAACAGCATCAACCGGAGGCAGCCTCCCATACAAGACATTCAGAAACATTTCTGCAATAAATGTCGACGGATAAGGAAGCTCCCTATACCTTAGAGGGAGAGACGTAAAAAGCCCAGTTACGGGCAACAGCAGCAAACCTATCAGGACTATTGTTAAGATCTTGAACACTGAACTGGATCGAACAGATTCGAGAATGGAAAACGAGGCTTTGATAAAGAAAAGAATGAAAGCTAAGATAAGTGTGCTTGTTACAATCGATAAGGCGGACAATACCGGTAACGTTAAATTCACGATAACGATTGCCAGAAGCAGAAACAACGGGAAAAAGAAAACTGTAAACACAGTGATATCTGCGAACAAGCTTATGATCAAGAACTGCCTAGGCGTTATGGGCGAGGTGAAAATTAAGCTCTGCTCGTACTCGAAGACCACGAAACCCCTAAGCGTTGAAAGAAGAACCATGGCAAAAATGCCGCTGATTAACGCTGCAAGGGCATCCAGGTAAACCAGAAGATCGATTCCTCCCTTCACAGCGTCAACTATAATCATCGACATTCCTATGCTGCTTGGCGCGATGCCAATTATGTAAATGGCTAAAAGAAGCATGCTAGCTTTCGAGGCTCTTATCGCCCCGAGAAAAATCTTAACCTTCAGCTTGTACAGGTCAAAAAGAATACCCATCACTTTTTTCCTCGGAACAACCCGAAAAATCCACTGCTTGCCTTTTTAGATGAACCAGAGAGTACAGCGTCAGTGAACGTTTCTTCAGCTTCTTCCGTCAGCTTCAGAAAAACTTCCTCTAAGGTGGCATTCTCCCCAGTCTTGGAAAGGCTTTGCAGGTGCTTAAGATCTCCTGAGGCAACATTCCTGCCTTTGTGGATTATAGCCACGCGGCCACACATTCTTTCAGCCGTATCAAGCATGTGAGTTGAGATGAAAACGGTTTTGTTTTCCTTGATTCTTTCGTTGAACAGTTCCTTTACCCTATGTTGCCCCGCGGGGTCAATTCCCACAAGAGGCTCATCCAATATCAACAGTTCAGGATCATGTATCAAAGCGGAAGCCATAGCCACTTTCTGCTTCATACCCCGAGACAGAAGCAACAAAAGAGTTTTCCGTTTACCCTCAAGGTCAAAAACTCGAAGATAAAAATCTATTCTACGTTTTATATCATCATTTGATACTCCTCGAATTTTACCCGAATAAATGAGGAATTCCTCTAAAGTCAGATAATCCGGAAGCGCCACCGTCTCAGGAACATACCCAACATGCTTCTTGTATTCATACGGTTCTTCTGTGATGTCATACCCATTCACTTTGACATAACCCTTGTCCATCTTGAGGAGACCCACGATTATCTTCAGCGCCGTGGTTTTTCCAGCACCGTTTGGGCCGACAAGCCCAAAGATCTCTCCTCTATGTACTTCTAAGTCTAAACCTCTCAGCGCTTGAATTTCATCGTATGCCTTCCAGATGTCATGCAATTCAACTATAGCCGTCATTTACCGTTTCGTCCACTGAGCTGATGTCTGCAAGTCTACTTTTTGTATCCGATCTGTCTCAGAAAGCTCTTTCGCCACTGTACGCCTTTTTCATCCTCGATTCCAAGAGGTTTCAGTCCGTCAATAACACCCAATATGCCTCTTCCTTGTTCTGTCTCGGCAACCACAACTTCAAGAGGATTCGCTGTGGCAGCGTAAACCGTGCACACCTCGGGAACCAGTCTTACGGCGTTGAGAACGTTGATCGGGTAGGCTTCACGTAAAAAAATTAGGAACGCGTGCCCGCAACCCAATCTAAGCATGTTTTCAGATGCCGCCTTCTTAAGTTCCTCATCATTACCCTCGACGCGTACTAGACGTTCTCCGCTGCTCTCGCAGAAAGCTAGTCCAAACTTGATGTTCGGCACAGAGTTAACCATGCTCTCGTACAAGTCTTCTACAGTCTTTATAAAATGAGCCATTCCGAGAATTACGTTGCTGTTCTTCGGCGTTTCAATCTTTACAATCTTGATTTCCATACCTTCTCACCCAACCTTGCAGTTAAGCGGTATCTGTGAATTCCAATGACTGCAGAATCTTATATTTCTACCGTGATGTTTCGCAGTCCTAAACGCGACGTTGAAGAAATAGAAACTTACAGCGGGCACCGCAAACCTTTGTGCATCGTGCTCTTATGCTCTGATGATGTTGCACTAACTAGAAGCCGGACATTTTTGCTTTTTGTTCTTCTCTGAACAAGGCTCTTGCGTTTTTCCATTGATCACGAAGCAGGTCAAGTATGCCTGAAAGTCCTGAATGAAGAGAATAAAAGATGTAACATAAATATGCGCATTTGGTGCATTGGCTGTATTGTTTTCTTAGTTTATCAAACTCTGCGCTTTTCCAAACGTCGGGTAAATCAAAAATCGATGCAACTGGTTCTCTGCTGTGGCATCCCGCAACCCTTCCTCGATGATCAACTATAAGAAAACTATCAAGGGCCTTACATTTCCAAGTTCTCTCACCCGTGAGGACGAGATGCCTCAGAGCATCCAAGGTTTTCTTTGTAATGTAGACGTATTCGCTTTCTTCTCTCAGCCGCAACAACTCATCGATGACACTTACAAGCGCATCCTTATCCCTTATCTTATATTCATCATTCTCTTTGCCAATAGAAAACATTCCGTCTTCGAAAGGATAATCATACCAGTAGAAACAGTACCAGATAGGGATTTGACGGTTGATGAAATACTTTGTGAGGTCAACGATTTCATGAAGGTTCACTTGAGAAATCGTCGGGGAAACACCGACATGGATTCCTTCTTCCTTCAAAGTATCAATTGAATTCATCGCTCTTTTCCAGGCGCCAGGAACCCCTTTAAGATAGTCATTTTTCTGCTCTTCCAGAGAGTCCAGTGATATAGCCACAAAATCCACGTTTCGCAAGGCGTCAACCTTCTTCGCTGCCATGCTGCCGTTGTCATAAACTGTGGTGATGAAGCGTTTAGAAGCATAGTCAAGTATCTCACCTATGTCATTTCTAAGCAAAGGGTTACCGCCGGAAAAAACGATTTCTAGAACCCCAAGTTCGCTCAGTATGTCCAGACCTTTCTTAACCTCGTCTGTTGATATCTCAACCGAATCCTGATCTGTCCACACACTGCAGCCTCTACAGCGATAGTTGCATTTCCTTGTTATCATCCACTGTGCATGATATGTTCTGGGAGACTTCAGTGAACGCCGCAAGAGGCTCAGCACTTTGGTGGACGGCATCATGCATAATGCCTCGACGGTAAGATTCAACCCTCAAATCACATAAATCTTACTGTATTCCAGCCGACAAATTCTAAAAATGGGCTGGAGACATCTCTATCTAACAGGGCTCCATGTACGCGACACAGTTTTCCCAAAAAGAACGTACGAAAGATAATTCGCAACCCAAGATTTCAGGACATTATGCAACCCGGATTTTCTCATTCTCCTCATTGACTCAAGAATTTGCAGGTCTGAGATAAACACAAACTTGCCAAGCTTCGAGATGCGGAAAGCCAGATCATGATCCTCTAAGCAAGGCAGTGTCTCGTCAAACCCACCTATCTCAAAAAAAGGTTGCCTTCGCACAGCTAGAAACTCCCCCCTAGAATGCGGCTTGAACAACGCACAAAACCGTAATAGACGATTATAGAAGATAAAGAAAGCCTTCTCAGAGGTCCGTGCATTCGCCGGCATTATGCTGCATGTTGCGCCTACGACTCTTTTATCTTCGAATGTCCTAACCGTTTTTTCCGCAAGCTCCAGAGGAGGCGTTACATCAGCATCAAGAAAGATCAAAATCTCCCCAGACGACCGGTTGGCTCCATAGTTTTTGGCTTTGGATATTCCACGCTGGTTAATCACGTAGACTTTGTCTGTATACCGTCTTGCTTTTTCTGCAGTTCTATCTGCGCTTCCGCTGTCAACAACTATGATCTCTAGGGGATAATTCATTTCCTTGAGCTTTGACAATAACGCATCAATGTATCTCCCTTCTTGATACGTCGGGATTATCACAGAAACCTTGGTCTCCCGGCTTCTCTTCATAGCATTCCAGCCTTTCTCGTTCGCAAAAGACGTATTCTCACTCCTTTTTATCCCCTGCCCACAGCAACCTTATGTGCTTTTTGATATGCTCATAAACCGTTTCATAATGTTCCTTCTCGTTCTCAATGAGAAGTTTCTTCAATCTATCGCGGAAAAGCCATTCTTCAGTGTCTTTCTTCGCGGTCAAAACAGAGCCATAAGTGATGTGTAGCAACTGTCTTCCGTTGTTTTCGTCAAGGAAAACCGTCTCCAAACGGTTGTCCGGAACATCACTAGGATTTGGCACCACAGACAGGTCGGTGCTAACATCATAACTTCTACGGTCCTCCTCGAATCGGCCAAAACTGTACTGCACTATTTCCCTGAAGAGGTTTGGTTCATGCCGAGCGACAACGCGAAGCGCTTCCAAGTAGCTAGTTCCAGCAGTTTTCAGATGAATCATTTCTGATGCAATTTTGCCAACTATCGGGTAAATGGAAAATTTATCGCTTCCAGAATGGATGCTCAGTTTGTAGGGACCGTAGGTTCTGGCGATGTACACGTGCGTTTTAAAAGATTCTTCAAACTCTCTCAAGTCCCCTATGTAATCAATTGCTTTTTCGAATCTGCCGACAAACCTAAGAGCCAACCCCGTGAACTTAACTCCAAGCCTACGGAGCTCGGAAACTATGAAAATATGCTCCAACGGAGATGTAGGTGTTTTAGTCTCGTCAACCGACACCTCAACATCAAATTCTCTTGATCCAAACAAGTTTTTCATATGCCGGTACATTTTAGCCGCATGTGCGACGGCGGCGGAGTACTTGACAGCAGCTCTTAGCAGTGATTCTTCGGAGAACCTGAACGTGCGGGTTCCATCAGGGAAACGTATTTCGTATCGTTGTTTCAAATATTCTTCGACAAGTTGTTCTGCTTCATATCCAAGTTCATCCCAAGGAAGTTTTTTAAACTTCTCTCTCAGCGTGCTAAGACCATAGTTTTCCGCCTCGTTGTCTACGTAATCTGACGGGTCTATGGTGTACATCGTGAACCCGGCTTTGAACGTAATGTCTATGTCCCGCAATGTTTTCAGATGGTCAGCGTCCGCAGCGAAGCCTCCCTTGTAGCCTACCTGAAACACGGCCCAAGAGGCATCATCGAGAACATCGTAAGGGGTCCTAGACGTACGATCCATTTCCCAGATGGATTGCTGGGCGAGAACAGGAAAAACATTTAGCTCCTTTGCGGCTTTTATGTGACCGGGGGTTGCTAATCCAATACGGTCGCCGGTTCCTATTGCTGGCTGTAAGCCTATTGCCTTCGGTTTTGTGAAAGGAAACGTTTCTCGAAGCGCACAGGCGTTTTCGTGGTTGCATGGACAAATCCAGAAGCGGTATTTTTCTCCTTGAAAAACGTAATCGCCTTTCTCTTCGAAAACAAACGATATCAATGAAACCTGCGGTGGCTGCGGAATCAATATGACGAGTTTTCGCTCAAGTTTTTCACGGATAAGAAAGAATATACACCGGTCCTTCTCGATTATTGAGGATTCGTGAACTTTGATCTTTGAATAATGTTTTCGTTCAAGAAATTGAGCAAATTCGTTGACGGCAGATCGCATATCGAACAAGCCTCAGTTAGCTGCGGCTCTTACATTTTTCTTGATTGTTTTCCACTTATAAAACATGTTTGATGACTTTCGCTTCGTTCCGAACGAAGCCGATGCAATGCTTATATCTTCAGCTGTAAATACATGAGATGCCGAGCAGTTATCTAGAAAATTCTGTGGAGCCTAATGCGATATGAGCAAGCTGGAAGAATACATGGAGATTTCCGATGAATATCAAGTTCCCGAAACCATGAATGCCTTGGTTTTATCCGGAGCTGGAAAGGAAAACTTGAATCTGGAAACGGTGCAAGTACCTCGTTGCGGAGATAACGAGCTCTTGGCTCGAGTTTAAAGATAATATGACAGCCCATGTTGACAGAAAACTTTTCATCCATAACTTGAGGCATGCTGCAACCGCTTATTTAGGATATCTCACTGATCCCGGGCTGAAGTATGTTTGGGAAGCAATAGGAAAAAGTA
>PIYB01000058.1 GCA_003601835.1 Candidatus Bathyarchaeota archaeon | reverse complement strand
AGAAGAGTTGGGAGTCTGCCAGCATTGCATCAAGACAAGACCAGAATTAGCTCTAGCGGTGGCTGACCTTCCCACAACTAGCCGTAAGCAAGCTATTGAATGCCATAAAGCCGCTTAAACACTTCTCATGAATAATTGCGGGGATACCAAGCCGGGTTTCTTCCAATAGGAATTTTTGAATTTCGTTCGCTATCGTCGCAGCCTGTTTTTGGGTCTGTAATCTCTCGGGTTCCTCCCGAGATATGCGTGATCTCTCCTACGCCGTCTCCTAGAAGCATTCTGGCTTTTTTCTGAGAGAATTTATCGTTCTCCAGAAGCATCGACCCGAGAACAGAACCCAGCTGTGCAATTTTCTCTGTCAAAGTCATGCGGTGAAGAATTCTTTACACGTAGATTCGAGAGTGAAAAGGTTTCATCAAATTTGTCCTTCGTCTACATCACGTGTATGAACTGTCTTTTTTTAAGATATTTAGGTGGAAAACTTGATCTAACCGGAAAGGAGAGCTAGAAGGTTATATTTCACGAATAAGACGGCGAAGACTGAAGCAACTAAAGACATGACCGTTATTAAGGTGTTTAACGATGGACCCGCAGTATCTTTGAACGGATCGCCAACAGTGTCGCCTATGACTGCTGCTTTGTGGGCGTCTGAGCCTTTTCCTCCGTACGCTCCGGCTTCAATATATTTCTTTGCGTTATCCCATAATCCGCCTGCATTTGCCATTAAAAGAGCAAATATTAAGCCGCTCATTATGCTTCCTCCTAGAAAGCCGCCTAAGGCGTCTATTCCTCCTATGAATCCGACGGCCAGAGTTATGATTATGGAGATTACACTTGCAGGGAGAAGCTCCTTTAAGGCTCCCGTGGTTGCTATGTCAACGCACCGAGCGTAATCGGGTTTCACGCCTTCTTTTCCTTCCTTCAGTCCCGGAATCTCTTTGAACTGTCTTCTGACCTCCTCGATCATTCGGAACGCATTTCTGCTTACACCTAACATTACAAGTGCCGAGAATAGCGGTGGAACTGATATGCCTACGAAGATACCGGTTAAGACTTCAGGACGCATAAGATCGAATCCCATTCTGTTTGTCAAGACTTGGAAAGCAGCAAGCAAGGAGATCACTGTTAAACCAGCTGCGCCAATCGCAAAACCCTTAGTGATAGCCTTAGAAGTGTTACCAGCTGCGTCCAGCCTGTCTGCCACGTCAATAACTTCTTCAGGCAAACCAGCCTGTTCAGCAATTCCTTTTGCATTATCAGAAATAGGTCCGTATGCGTCACCGGCTACGATCATGCCGACGATAGATAGCATGCCAATAGCAGCCATGCTAACCCCGTAGACGCCGGAGATGCCAAAAGCTTCAGCGGCGAAATATGCAGCTGCTGACGCAAGACCGATTCCGAGCAGAGCTGGGAACATGCTTATCAGACCGTAGGAGAAGCCTGTGATGATGTTAATTGCTGCCCCAGTCTGCGAAGCTTCCGCGGTTTTGATGGCTGGCGGCCGGTCTATCGAGGTATAATAATCCGTTGTAATCCCAATAATAACGCCGGCAAACAATCCTACAACCGTGGAAATCCATATTCCCATATTGAACTTCAGCAGGTAAGTGGCAATGAAAGTTAGGATAGTGAAAAAGATGCATGTGAAATATGTTCCCCAGTTAAGAGCTTTACCCGGATTTCCTTTTTTTCCCACTCTTACGACAACCACTCCAACCACTGAGGCTAATACACCCAGCCCAGCGAAGACAAGAGGAACCTGTTCGATGCCAAGTTCTCTTCCAAGGATCATCCCCGCAACTATGCTGGCTACGTAAGAATCGAAAAGGTCTGCTCCCATCCCTGCGACATCCCCAACGTTGTCGCCGACATTATCAGCTATGACCGCAGGGTTCCTAGGATCATCCTCTGGAATATCCATCTCCACCTTTCCAACAAGGTCTGCGCCGATATCTGCTGTTTTTGTGTATATGCCGCCGCCTGCCTTGGCGAATAATGCCATGGCACTTGCGCCAAAACTGTAACCCAACACTACTTCAGGATTTCGTGTGATGCCATAGACCACGCTGATGCCGAGAAGAGCCATTCCAACAACTGACAACCCCATCACTGCGCCGCCGCGGAAGGCTATCGGAAAAGCACTGTTTAATCCTTTCTTTGATGCGTTTGCGGTTCGAACATTAGCTTTCAACGCGACACTCATGCCGAAAAACCCAGCTAAACCTGAGCAGATTGCCCCGAAAACATATGTTGGACCCATTACGGGATCTATGAAAATAGATAAAGCCACAGCCATTACGGCAACAAAGTACGCCAAAATCGTGAATTCTCTTTTTAGAAAGGCATCAGCGCCCTCTTTTATTGCAGAAGCAATATCCTTCATTTTTTCGGTTCCAGGGTCTTGTTTGCTTACATATACGTAAAGGAGTGTTCCTACCGCTATTGAGATAACGGCAGAGACTGGTGCTAGGAGCCACATTCTTATTCACCATCTACTCCGCTTTAATGCTTCTTGTTTTATCTGCTCTCATGTTTAAATATCTTTATCAATTCTCTGGTTCTACGTATTTCGTAAATTTTAGAAAACCTTAATATGTTATGTGCTCATATGATTCGGGAACAAAAAATAAATCTCCCAGAACATTGCATGGGACAAAAGCTGGGATTGGGATACGGCAATCTGTGCAGGCTTGATTGGATGCGGGTCAATTGGTACAGTGATAGCTAAGGCGATAGATGATGGAACAGCAGGAAAAATTGAGCTAACGACTGTTTATGATATTATCCTTGAAAAAGCGGAGCATCTCGTAAAGGTTCTCAAAAAGAAACCGATCATAGCGAAGACACCTGACGAAATATTGAACAACGAAAAAATTCAGATTGTAATTGAAGCAGCCTCTCAAGAAGCTGTAAGGCAATATTCTGTAAAAGCCTTGTCAAGAAACAAGGACCTTATGGTAATGAGCACGGGTGCCTTGATTGATGGTCAGCTCTATAGAGACATATTAAGAACAGCTGAAAGAAACGGTAGAAAAGTCTACATACCGTCTGGCGCAATAGTTGGTTTAGATAACATTAAAGCAGCATCTCTGCGACATATAGATGAGATTACGCTTGTGACTAGGAAACCGCCCTCGAGTTTTGCTGGCGCTCCTCTGGTTGAAAAGAAAAAAATTGACCTGCGTGCCCTTAACGAACCGGTAGTTCTATTTGAGGGCTCTGCCAGACAAGCAGTAAAGATGTTTCCTAAAAACGTCAACGTTTCAGCTTCCTTGAGCCTTGCAGGCATCGGACCGGATAGAACAAAAGTCAGAATTATTGCTGATCCAAATGTTAAGGTAATCAGCCATGAAATTCACGTTAAAGGCGATTTCGGTGAGCTAAACACAAAAACGGTTAACAAACCTTTCCCCAAAAATCCTAAGACGAGCTACATAGCTGCTTTGTCAGCAATAGCTACTCTAAAAAAGATTAGCGGAAGCATAGTTATCGGGACATAAACCGGTTGAATCGGTTTTATGAACGTTAGGTTACCCACAAGTTTTATATCATCTTCTTTTTCTGGATAAGTCTGAGAGAGGCTGCCATTTTGTGGATACCTGATGCAATCCTAAAGAAGAAACTTTTAGAGTTCCTAGCTGAAGACATAGGCTCGGGAGACATCACCTCAAACGCAGTAATCCCAGAAGAAACTATGATTCAGGCTCAGATTATTGCAAAGGAATCCTTTGTCGTTGCCGGAATATACGAAGTAGAAACCTTGTTCAGGACGCTTAATGTAACATTCAAGGCGAAAGTGAAGGATGGTGACGAAGTATGCAAAGGAACGGTTATCGCAGAAGTAGAAGGTCATGGACGATCGATTCTGTCTGCTGAAAGAACAGCTTTGAATATTCTTATGAGAATGTGCGGGATAGCCACCGCATCAAGAAACATGGCTAAGATGATCCAAAATGCGGGTCTGAAGGTCCGTATTGCCGCAACCAGAAAAACAGCTCCGGGGCTTCGTTACTTCGACAAACGGGCGGTCATGATTGGTGGCGGAAACACTCACCGCGTAAGGCTTGATGACGCCTTTTTGATCAAAGATAACCATATAAAAGTTGCAGGCGGCGTCCGTGAGGCGTTGCAACGGGTGCGCGCAACTGCTAGTTTCTCAAAGAAGATTGAGGTTGAAGCTAAGACGAAGGAAGAAGCTATCCAAGCAGCGACACTTGGGGCTGATATTGTTATGCTTGATAATATGACGTTAGAAAAAGTTAGGGAAACAATGAAGGCTTTGAATGCTCAAAATTTAAGAGACAAAGTGTTGGTCGAGATATCTGGAGGCATAACACGGGAAAATTTGCTTGATTACGCTAGGCTTAAGCCGGACATAATTTCTCTAGGTTCACTTACGCATTCTGTTAAAGCCGTTGACATAAGCCTCGAAGTTGTCTCAACTTTCCGAGAGAAACAGAGTCTATAAAACATGTTCATAACGCTGTCTTAATCGCCTCGATGACCTTGCTGGACGCTGCATCTGTTTTTACTCCTCTACTATGAAAATGAGTTGGCAATGCTTGAAATCCTTTTTTCTTCAGATTTTCTATAACGCGTTTCAGTGGCGGAACAGGAATACCTAGCTTGTCACAGATCTTGTCAACAACATAATACGTGATCGGTGCGTCGGATTCTTCCTTGACTGAAATGACAGTTTTTACAACACGCTTTCCAAGATCAAATCGTCTATCAGTCATCGCTTGTTCCACACGCTCACAGAATCTTCTTTCAGCTATATTTCCAAGCCACAAGGGTCCGGCTGCTTTTAAGGGCGCACCACATTCACTGCATCGTCCAGTTGATGACAAAAAGGTTCCTCGAGATATTTCTCTGTGAAAACATGTGAAGCAGTGGAGGATGAAACCCATGTTTTGGATGCTTTTATCGGCTTTTCTTGCTCCGTGATGAAGAGAGGCGTAAACACGTATGTAGTGGTCGGTGCTATGACTGAACAATATGTTAACGGCTATGTCGTGTTTCGCGGCGGTTACAGCTAGACAACCAGATAACAGTCGTACGGCGATTTCGTGACAGTATTCAGTTCTCAGCGGTAACCCACCGTACTTTCTAAGAGCTGCTTTGGGGTAGACTCCGCATAATGGCGCAAGATCTGTCGCCGTCAGCGCTAGCATTCCCCCGTCTCGTAAAGCTCTAATTGCTGAATCCAAATACGGCACGGGTGAACCGAAGGGATCTATGTCCACATAATCAAGCCTTTTGTATGGTGCCGCATATTGACTAAGGAAAAAGTTAGCATCATGGTTGCTTATCGAGACTAATCTGCTTGTGTTGTTGCGGTACGCGTTTAATTCTGCCAGCCTGCATGCTTCCGGATTGATGTCGTTCAAAAGAACGGTGCATATTCCCACGACTTCTTTTGCAAACCTTATGCCTCTGACGCCGCATCCGGCTAGAGGTTCCGCAACATAAATATCTCGATTGAGAGTTCTTTGGTATGCTTGGAGAACTAGAATCGCAATATCCCGGTTCAATTTCATCCGGGGATTATAGAAAACGGGAGCTTTTGAAGGCGCATAATCCTCCTTTTTCTGTTTGAAAGCGTCCAGCTTAGGCACAAGTAGTTCCGCGGTTCCTTCTTTAACTGATTCTGTGGGGAATCCAAGTGACAACACGGTATCTCCTAGATAAACAGGGTTTTATCCCTAATATTGCCCTGAAACATCAAACGTGAGGAACTTTTTAAACAATGATTTTTATTTGTCTGATTCTATTTATAAAGGGAAATGAAACAAGATTTAGCGGGACGGTTATACAATTGAAGTTTAGAAAATTCGGGTGGAACGGTTTACTATTTGATGTACCCGAAGAAATGCGGTTCACACGCCAAGGAGGAAACGCAAAATCCGGTAATTTCATGCTTGAATCTGAAGACTGCCTTGTTGAAGCGAAATGGCAGCCTATTCCGAAAAGACCTAAGCCTATTTCTTCTATTGTCGGAACAATTGTTGAACAGATGGAGAAGTATGAGAAAAAAAAGAAACGCGATAAGAGACAGACTGTGAAAATACTAGGAAAAGAGACGGCTCACGTCTACTCGCATGACGCGTTATACATAGTTGTCAAGGCTCAAGTCGAAGAACGCTATTATATTTGGTACTGCAACGAAAGCGAACGCATCATCATCTTGCGATTTGTTTTCAAAACATTCGATGATAAAAGCCGAAGGATGCTTAAACGAATGGTTGACAGCATGAAATGCCATGGAGAGGGTTTCAATGTTTGGTCTCTGATGAACCTTCGTTTCGAAACTCCTGTTTCCTTCCTTTTAACTGAGTCGAATATAAGAGTCGGCAGAGCACAGTTCCTGTTTACGGATAACCAGCTTTCTATGTTTACGGAAAAAACCTCGACAATTCTCTTGGAATACTTCTCTATGGCGAACCTTCTTTTTAAGGACACGTATAAGGACATAGATAAATGGTTTGAGAA
>PIYB01000057.1 GCA_003601835.1 Candidatus Bathyarchaeota archaeon | reverse complement strand
CACGTAAGGTTTTGTGGGTTTTCTGGCAGATCGCGAAATGGGCGATTATGTTTTCCATCATCGCTTACTTGAATGGTATACCGTTCTTGGGAAAGGTTACTCCGGTTTTCTATATGGAAAGAGCTGGAATCGGAGACTGGTTATTAATACCAAGAATCTTCCTCTTGCCTATTGCCCCTGCATCTGCTTCGGAACTCGTCTCATTAGTGCCAACAATGGAAGTCGAGTATCGACTTGTCTATCTCGTCTCAGCATCTTTACTAGCAACTATTGCTGTTAGAATGAGCGCCAAGATGATCAAACATTTCGCTAATGAAGAACGGAACATGTGGATAAGAGACCTCTTCATCATCTTCACCTGTGTGACCGCAGGTGTGATCTTGGGCGCCCCTTACTGGAGCATGGACATCACAACACCATTTGACTACGTCATCTGCATCGTGCTCCTGATTACTTTTATTATTGTGTCACTGTACTCTCAGTTCATAGGCTTCGGTAGCAATCTTTCCTTTGCAAGACGCAGAAGAAGAATCTTCACAGTATCCGCATTAGCTCTCATTGCTATCATACTTGCCAATGTTGCTGTCATTGGCTTTTTCAGGTTGAACTGGAACAACAACTGGATCCAGTATGAGTGGAAACCTTTAACGGAGAAGCAGATAGCTGTGACCCGTTGGTCTGCAGGAATAGGAGATATAGAACATCACTTGATATCGGAGGTGCCAACAGGCAATGCTACTAAGATCTTGTCTCTTGTTCGGCAATGGGATCAAATTGCTGCTCATACCAAGATGAAGAACCAGATAGGGGTCAACTGGATGACGCTGAGCGGTTCCGACATCATCTATATAGGGGGACGAGAATACTGGGCTGCACCGACCACAATTGCGTATCCAAGTGAAGATTGGATAAGTACCCATCTGATATACACGCACACATCGAAGATAATCGTGATTGACAGCCACAGCGGCGAGTTCGTGCCCGTCACCGAAGCATTTGGCGTTCAATCAGAGCCTCTGATCTACTATGGAGAAGGTTTCACAACCAACGTCTACACAAATGTTAAGGGTTTTAACGAGATCGGCAATGTCTCATATCCCGGGAAACCTGACTACGTATTGTCCGGATGGCAGAGAACACTTTGGTTCCTTCTCCAAGGGCAGATGGGTTTTGCATTTGCGCCACCACAAGACAGCATAAACATGCTGTATAACAGGGATGTCTACAAGAGAGTGCAAAGCATACTTATCTACGGGTTGAAAGTTGATCCTGACGCCTACCTCGTGAGCGATGGAAATCGAACCTACTTTGCTCTTCAAGTCTATGTTGAGTATCCTATGCATTCCGGTTTCTCAGCAAGCCCATACTTGAGGTTTTTCGCCGTTGTCCTCGTTGACGTTGAGGACGGAAGCATGCAGGGATACGTTGTTGGCAAGCCTGACGGTTTTCTGGTTGATTTCTATAGGGAATATTATTCAATGTGGGGTGATGTACCAGAATGGCTCATCCCACAACTACGTTACCCAGAGGCGTTACTGGGCATGCACAACCTTCCAGGACAATTAGATGTTGACTTCACATTTCACGTAAGCGAACCCTTTGTCTGGAGGTCGGGTTCACAATTCTACGAGAGACCTAGAGCGACAGAAGTCCTTTACGTTTTGATGACAGTAGATGACGAGACCTATTTCATAGGCCTCCAGCTCGTGGAGTTCCAATCTTCACCTGGAAGAAACCTCGCCGGACTGTATGTAGCTTACGGAGGCGCCCAACTAGGACGAATAGCCCTTTACAGCGTTCCTAACGCTACAACGCAGTTTATAGGTCCATCAGCTGCGTTGCAGGCTTTTGAGACGGATGACTATGTCCGTACCCAGCTTACCCTTCTCACGAGCAGAAGATTCGGCAACATCCTGCTGTATTCAATAGGAAATGATCTCTATTATTTCATTCCCGTCTATATTGAGGCGGAGATCGCTAACGCAGTTATCACGAAAATGGCTTTCATAGGCGTCATAGATGCAGCAACCGGGACAAGAGTGGCCACGGGAGCGGATGCAGCTCACGCCTATTATGCCTTGACGCAGACACCTATCCAAGAAACGGGAGCGAAGGAGAGACTTCAGAGGATCATAGAACTCTTTGGTAAAAACGGCTTCAGTATAGTTGAGCCGACAAAAATAAGTGGTGATGTATGGATAATGGTGGAGAATGTAACTTATACGAGTGAGGGGCAATGGAACCAAACAGAGTCAACCGTCAACCAGTTCATCCAGAAATATGCTCAACCTTTCGGTAACGTGGTGTATCAGTGGAACGACGGCGACATAGTGAACTTCGGAGTTCTAGTCTCTGAACGTGGAGTAGTCAAGCTTTACTACATCAGCGTCAGATATCGGTGATAACTTTTAACCAAGCTTGGTGAAGGTGCTCTTTGATAAGCTGGAATGATGAACACATGTTTGTTGCTGGAAAAGAGTTCTAATGATGCTTCGGAAAAACAGAAAGGTGTAAATCTTACTGTCGTGAGATTTAATATTAGGGGACGGTTAGTTGGAGATTCTGATCCAGAAGGATGTTTCTGAGCCTTCGACTAAGGCTGTCTTCGCTAAGATCTCGACTGAAGTCTTAACTCTGGAGGATATTGTCTGTTCTTTAAGTGACATAATTGACGAGAAAAAACTCGGGTATCATAGACTCCCCTTCGTAGATGCAAAAAGCGAGAGCTTACAAAGGTTGGATGTCTATACCTCTTTGCGGCGGAGAAGGGCGGACCGGGCATACCTTTTATCGAATGGTCGAAACACAATATACTTGCTTGACTACGTTGTTAAGGCGAAGAATGTTCATCATGACCCCGTGGTGTGCATCATTGGGCCGGACGCTGAAAAGATCGCTCAGATAGTTACAGAAAGGCTCTCGAGGATTCTATTGTCCAAAACGTATCAGATTAAATTCAATGAAGAAACGATCAAAGATTTCTCTAATCTAATGGGATACGAAAAGGCGAAAGTTGTTAAGCAACTATCTGAAATATTTGAGGAAGCCGAGCTCACCGTAAGAATGAAACTTTTAAAAGGTCGCACAGATAAGCTAAGATTTCCACCTGTTGATGATGGTCTCTCAAAAGAAATCATTCAAGACATGAAGAACAAGTCCTTCTCAGTCAAGGAATTCAACTCGGGGAACATAGTGCCTTTTGGAATCATAGCGGCCTTAATAATGATATTGTTGATCGTGTTAACGAGGTTCTAACCTACAGCTTTCCGCAAAAGTGCAGAAGTGTCATCCCATGCGAGTGGGAAGGAATTCCGTGAAAACTGAACCGCGCAAATTAATCTTCGAAGATTTTGACTTATGGCTTAAAACAAGGTTTACAGACATTTTCTGGTTCAGGGGACATAAATTCCAGAAGACAGAAGGCGAAGATGTACTCGTGGACGGTGGTTTATTCTCAAAGAAAGAGGTAAGAGAGCTCTTTGGCATGCTTAACTCCGGAAATCCTTTCACAAGGTTTAACGCTACGATATTGATATGGGAGCGGAACGGTTTTCTGATGAAAATGATCATATCTCTAGCCTTCATTGCGCTGATACTGCTTTTTATCAGGGTTCGAAGATAACCGCCGTAGGCATCGGTTGAAAACGATTATCAACCGATATGATGGTAGGTTGTGATGTTAAGAATGCCTAAAAAGAGCGGTCTTCACTCGTTATATCCTTGAAGAGCGATGACTCTTTAATACGATCAACATCATAAATGCCCGGGAATGCTTCTATATTTGCGTGCACCACATGTATCTATACGGTAAAGTTTAAATCAACTAGAGCTACGATATAGATGCACAAGTAATCGAGATTTGTCGTGATGACTGGTTGGTGCACACTTAAATTGGACTGGAGTTCTGGTGATTACATTTCTCCTATCCGTTTTTATTGCTTTTCCTTTTAAGCTCGGAGATGTTGCAACCAGCACGAAGATTAATTTCATCGTTTTCGTCGAGTATGGTTATTATATGATAACTTTAGGAAGTGGAGTTCTTGGACAATCCTGAACGGTTCAAAGTCCATACATTGCTACTGTCATAGTTTAACTGAGAGATAAGTCAGCTGAAGGACAATGTGACCATAAACGTGGAGTTAAAAGTTCCTCTGGAACAGAGACCCCGCGCTGTGCAGTTCGGCGTTCACGAAATTAGCTCCTTCGGCATCTAAAAAAATCATACCTTAGTTTACACGTGGCTCGAGGAAGCATAATTCCACGGTTTCCATAAAATTTGTCACTAGAATAGGTTGATGAAGCAGTCAGGGAAATCCTTAGGGCCTTTCGGAGACCTGCAGATTCTCCTGTTGCTTGCAAGAGCGGTTGCAGTTTAATTTACGGCGCCTCAGGGTGCCTCATTAGTTCCAGCATCTTCTCCGCGTGACATAACTTAAAACGTTGAATGTCATTTTCTTCGGACAATAAACTATAAACATATGCTTATAATTGAGTGAACTGTTGAATGTGGTGGTCTCGTGAAGCCTCGTGAAAGAGCAATCCGTGCGTTGGAGTTGGAGGAGCCTGACCGTGTGCCCATGTTTGAGCTTGAGTTCCAGTACCCAGAAGAGATCATTGGCGAAGGCTACGTCCTCAGCCGCAACCAGGATGAATGGACGAAAACCGTTTTCCGAGACTTTCTTAAACAAGACGAAAACATGATGGCAGAAGGCAAAAAACTGGACGTTACTGAACATAACACAAGGGTCTTAGCTGAAACTTGCAGAAAACTCGGATACGACATAATAAGGGTTGCTTTCGTCCCAGACCCGGTTAAATCAATCGAACTGCTCAAAAAATTGCGCCAGACCATCTGATAGCAGGGTCAGCCGGCGGAACCATCGGCATCCCAGACGGCAAAGCCGTAGCCAACATCGTTCACCAAATCTATGCACGACCCGACGAGTTCAAGAAAAAGATGGATGTCACCATCAAAGATTCAATTGAAAAAATCAAGGAGCAAGCTGACGCTGGCGTGGACCTGGTGTTTGACTGCACCGATTACTGCCTAAAAGAAGGCCCATTCTACTCGTTATGGGTGTACCGCGACCTGATTTTTCCCTATTTGCGGCTGCTTGTTGACGCGGCGCACAAGAAAGGCATCTACTTCGTGAAGCACACCGATGGCTACATCTGGCCCATAATAGACGACCTCATCGCCACAGGAATAGATGCACTTCACAGCGTCGACCCAAGCGCAGGAATGCGTCTTAAAGAGGTCAAAGAAAAATACGGTGACAAACTTGCATTGTGCGGAAACGTTGACGCAGCAACAACCATGGCATACGGAACCCCTGAACAGGTCGCTGAAGAAGCAAAACAATGTCTCAGAGACGCCGCACCGGGCGGAGGATACTTTTTAACCACAAGCAACTGCATCTACAAAGGCGTACCACCGGCGAACGCCATAATGCTGTCAGAAATAGGGAAAAAACACGGAAGATATCCTCTTAGAAGATTAAGTTAAACCCAGGAACCGCCATGCTGCGCTGTTGTGGATGAAAGAACGTTCTGAGCTCTAACAAGTGTGTTGCCAAAACCGAAGGCAATAGACAAGCATCAGAACCTAGGAAAGTTTGCTCATTGCTGCTCCCACGCCTGTGCCGAGCTCGACGGGGAACCCTTCCTTCTTTAGAACCCGTTCGAGAGCCTCCAACACCAAGATAACGTTGCGTTCAGAAGAGTTGATTCCCATAAGCCCGATCCGCCAGACCTGACCTGCGAGTCTACCTAATCCTCCGCTCACGGTGATACCGAACTGTTCACGCAATGCTGTTCTTACGTTGATGTCTGAAACGTTCTCTGGAATCTTGATGGCTGTTATCGCTGGACACCTGTTCTCCTTTCTGGCGTGCATTTCCAGCCCAAGAGCTTCTAAGCCAGCTACCAGCGCATCGCCGTTCTTTTCATGCCTTCGCCACCTAGATTCTAGTCCTTCCTCATACAGCAGCCTCAAGGCTTCCCTCAACGCGTACACGAGAAGAATCGGCGCGGTGTGATGGTACACGCGGTTGTTTTCCAGCCAGTACTTCTCAATTGTGGAAAGATCGAGGTACCAGCTTTGAACCTTCGTTTTACGGTTCCTGATCCGCTCCATAGCCTTCTCGCTGGCAGTTATGGGAGCTAAACCCGGCGGGCAGTTCAGACACTTCTGGCTTGCGCTGTAACACAGATCTATGCTGTATTCGTCTACATCCAATTCGCAGCCGCCTAAAGAGGTAACCGCATCAACAACCAACAAAGCATCATACTCATGCACTGTTCGCGATATCTCTTTTATGGGCTGAAGGATGCCTGTAGAGGTTTCCGCGTGCACTATGGTGACGACCCGAGCGTTGGATTCGGATAAAGCCTTCTCAACATCTTCCCTTCGAATAGGTTCTCCCCACTCAGCCTCCACTACAACGGGGTTTCCGCCGCATCTCTGAACCATCTCTTTCATGCGTTCCCCGAAGAACCCGTTAACGCAGACCACAACATCGTCGCCTTCTTCCACAATGTTGCATATTGCGCTCTCCATGCCGGCGCTGCCCGTTCCAGAAATCGGCATCGTAATGTGATTCTTGGTTCTGAAGGCGTATCTAAGCAGCTCCACCGTTTCGTCCATTACCTCCAGAAAAAACGGGTCTAAATGCGCCACAATCGGCGAGATCAAAGCCTTCAAAACACGGGGGTCAACGTTGCTGGGTCCAGCTCCGAGAAGCAAACGTTCAGGCGGACAGATCTCTGCGTATTTTTTCTTTGACATCTCTG
>PIYB01000016.1 GCA_003601835.1 Candidatus Bathyarchaeota archaeon | reverse complement strand
CGAGTTCCGTTTATGCGGATGATTATCTGGTTTTCAACCCATTTCTCCGTTTCGTACGTTCCCTTATCCCAGATCTCAACGGTGCCGGCGCCATATTCGCCTTCAGGGATGACGCCTTCAAAATCTGCGTATTCAACCGGGTGATCCTCCGTCTCTACAGCTAAACGTTTTACGCCTTTATGAACCGGCGGTTCTTTCGGGACCGCCCAGCTCTTAAGAACACCGTTTCTCTCCAGCCGGAGGTCATAATGAAGGTGGCTAGCGTCATGTTTCTGGACCACGTAAATGTTTCCAGCGGTTTTTTCAGGTTCTGAACCGCCTTCCGGCTCCCCTGTTTTCTCGAAGTCTCTTTTGCTTCTATAATCCGCTAGTGACATAAAAGAATCTTTGGTTAGCCAATCTTATAAGTTGATTGACGATCATATTTTAAGCCTAAGTCACGTAGGAAACCCTTGTTGCTTCCCGGGCTTGTTGGAACGACTTAGGATTTAACCTTTAAGAAATAGTACCATGCTAGGCTGAGAAAGGGGAGGCTGCTGCTCCATATTATCATGAAGGATGTGAACGGCAGGTCAAACATCCATACAATTATCATCGGACCGAAGGGAACAACCCAACATATTGTCATCAGGTAAACAAGGCTCATCGCCATTAAAACCGTTGAGTTAACCAGCTTAACGCTGGTCTTTTTTCTCTTTTTTTGATTCTGCATGTTGAAAGGCTCGCAGATTTTTTGCTGTTCACCTGCGATCTGCTACTTAAATATTGGTAACATCGTTGGATATTGCACCTTATTTAGTTTAAGAAGCACAAATATGTCTCAAAGATTCATGGTGCAAAAAACTGTTAACCACATGCGCAGTCAAGGTTGAAAAATCTCTTAAACCTGTAAATCTGAACCGATGCGGAAGCCTTTCCCAAACACTTTTTAACCGATGTTTCTCACTATCATACTCGTTCACCTGCAACGATTTGGAATGAACGATGACGTTTAAAGAAGACATAATCGGTCACGGAACATGGTATGACAAGCTCGCTGCTGAGATAATTAAGAGAGAAAAGAAGCTCGGCAGAAACCTAGACCTTCTAAGGGTTGAAAGTGGGGTCGCTGCTTCCGGCATCCCCCACATAGGCAGCTTCAGCGAGGTTACACGCAACTACGCTGTTTCCATAGCTCTGAAGGAACAAGGCTACAACTCTGAGTTCATCGTTTTCTCCGACAATAAAGACGGGCTGAGGAGCGTGCCAAGAGGACTCCCGAAGACGCTGGAAAAATACATCGGGTTCCCCGTCACCGAGATTCCTGACCCGTTCAAATGTCACAGCAGCTACGGAGATCACATGGTTAACCTTCTTCTTGAAGCCTTAGACAACAGCGGCATAAAGTACAAACTCATAAAAGGTACAGAAGCCTACGCGAAAGGGCTTCTGAACGAGGAAATTCGGGTTCTTTTGGAGAACGCCAAGCATGTGGGACAGATTGTGAAGGAAGAAACGGGACAGGAAAAATATCTTGAGGCGCTGCCTTATTTTCCTGTTTGCGAGTCATGCGGTAGAATCTACACGACGAAAGCGTACAAGTTTCTCCCCGAGGAAAACAAGGTTCTCTACGTTTGCGAAGGCATGGAGATCAAACGGAAATGGCTAGAAGGCTGCGGGCATAAAGGTGAGGCTGACTACACTAAAGGACAGGGAAAACTCGCTTGGAAAGCAGGAGAGTTCGCAGCTAGATGGCGCGCTTTAGGAATCAGGTTTGAAGCCTACGGAAAAGACATTGCAGACTCAGTTAGGGTTAACGACAGAATCTCCCGTGAAGTTTTAGGATACGAGCCGCCGATGCATGTTCAGTACGAGATGTTCTTGGACAAGGGCGGCAAGAAAATCTCCAAGTCCGTGGGCAACGTTTTCACGCCTCAAGTCTGGTTTAGATATGGTTCCCCGCAGTCCATGGTTCTCTTAACCTTGAAACGTTTCGTCGGAACCCGTAATGTTTCGGTGGTTGATATCCCACGGTACATGGATGAACTGGATGAACTGGAAGACGTGTATTTCGGAAGAAAACGCATAAAGGACCAAAAAGAAAAAGCAAAGCTCACAGGTCTCTACAAATACTGCTGGTTCATGAATCCTCCGACACATCCGAAGGTGCATGTGCCGTACAACCTTCTGGTGGAACTGGCAAAGGTGGCTCCCGAAGGGTCGGAAGAAAGGTTCGTTGCAAGTAAGCTCCAAGACTATGGATACGTAAAAGGCGAGCTTCCAGATCACCTGAAAAGACGCATCAAGTACGCTCTCAACTGGGCTAGGGACTTCAAGGAAACAACGGAAACCTTTGTTGAGCTAAGCCCGCAAGAAAGAAAGGCAATTGAGCAGCTTGTACAGAAGCTACGAACCGTGGACAACGCTGAAGCGATTCAAAGCGCCATCTTCGAGTCTGCAAGAAACAACGAGATTAAGCCGAAAAAATTCTTCAGAACACTGTACACGTTGCTTCTGGGAACCCCTTCAGGACCTCGACTCGGCCCGTACCTCATTGACATGGGAAAAGAAAACGCCATAAAGGTTCTGGAGAGAAAGCTGAAAACCGCCAAAAACCAACCGTGAAGGCGTCACGAAAGCCCGCTTCTCTTGAATACTTTTTCAACAGTGTCCCGTAGCATCCCGTATCTGTTCGTTTATTTCTTTGAACCTTTTTTCCGCGGCTTCAACTAAGAACTTCCTAAGTTTCCTTCCTTTCAGCTCTAACCCTCTTGTTGCTCTAAACCGTTCTGCTAGTTTGCTGTCTCGAAGCGAGAATTCTGCCCATTTCTCGAAGTCCCCGTTACAGTTGTGGAAAACCAAAGATTTCAAGCTGACATGTTTCAAGGAATTAACGAAGCCTTTCAAGGTCCACGCCATAACCCCGGTGAAATGTTTCTCTCCTTTACCCGTGTAAAAAAGGAACGGCTCATTGGCAGCTACGGCTTCAAGCTTAATTCTGCTTTCAAAGTCTAATGCTGCGGACTGAGCGGTCACGTAGGCATCCATCGGGGAACGGAAAGGGCTGAAGTATGAATGAACCTCACTTGGACCTCCGGTTCCAGAGAACATGTAATAGAGATGGTCGCTAGTCTGAAGGTACCTCCAAATCCTCAGATATTCTCCGTCTCCTGTCTCCTTTACAAGCGGACCTAGCCGCGTCAAAGACACATAGTAAGCCCACTGCATCGTGTTTCCAAGCCAGCTGCTTGCGTCTCTTCGAACGTCAGCCCAAGAAACCGTTCCGTCAACCTCGGGAACATCAATCTCCCCAACAGGTTTATACCGGTCCACAACCTCTGAAGGGGTTGCCATATTCAAGTGAGGATACTTAAGGATTTCTTCAGGCAGATGCTTCAGAAAATCATGTATCCCTGATGTAGGCCAATGATGCTCCCCGAAAGTCTCGTAGTCAGGGAATATGCTTATGCATTCTCCAGGAGTTGCTGCAAGCCAGCTTGCATATTTTGGCGCTGTAAGCGGCCATTCGCTCCAGACTCTTGCTGAGAACCTGAACCCTATGTCGTCTGTTAGCTGATAATTTCTCAACAGCACCTTGATTCTGCTGCAGCCTACGGGTGTATAGAGGTAGTTTGGTGATCTGCCGTGAAGGATTCTTTCAGCCCCTTCCGTGTAGATCCCTTTGAACCCCATCTTCTCCGCGGTCTTTGCAATGGCATTGTTGTATAGCAGTTCTGTGTTCTCAAACACCTGCGGCGTGTAACCTAAAAGGTTTTTAACGGTCTGTTTCTGTGTTTTGATTTGTTCAATGAACTCTGTTTTTTCTGGATAGAGTCCTGCAAGCGAATGGTGATGTGTTTGGCTTAGGAACTCCACACATCCGGTTTCGGACAGCTGCTTAAACAATTCAAGCAAGTCTTTGTTGAACATCTCGCATTGTTCCAGAAACACTCCGGAGAGGCTGAATGAAACTTTGACCTTCCTTTTTTCTTTTTTATGTTTGTCTATCAGCTCGAGCAGTATCTGGTTCGACGGGAAATAACATTTCATGCATGCTCTGTCAAAGATTTCCCGGTTAAGCCTTCGATCGAAATAATAATCAAACAGTTCCTTCTTGCCGACACGTCTAAAAAGTCCGCTGCTCCAAAAAAGGTCTTTTCTCAACCTGTGCGGTTGATGAACCTCAAACACGAAAACAACATCCGTCAAAACACGCTACCGCCTAGTATTCTTTTGACATCGCCGCTATTTATCTCTGATCCGAATTGCAAGTCGTGATGACAATATAATTCACAGTTTGCAATCAAGCTTAGGATGCGATTGTCCGGTTGACACTGGTCTTTGGTTGATGTGAATTCTGCTTTCACAAAGCCTAAATACAATCCGCTGTTAAATGTTGTGCAGCAGAATCTAAGCGTTATGCACTGGAACGTCTTACAGAAAGGATGGTTGCGATGCCTATACAGTTGAGAGTGGATTCTTACGAAGCAGGGGTGGGCGCCGTTGGCGGACTGTCAACTTTCCACAACAACCTCTACCCTCGGCTTGTGCAGAGAGGGTTTGAGGTTAAGACTTTCTCTATGCGGTTCAACCCTGAACTTCCGATAAGAGAAAACTACAAGGGCGTCATAATAAGGCGACCGTCCACAGATGTCGACATTGACGTAGCGTACGCGTGGACCTACGATATTCTTCACCAGTACGGGATAGATGTTGGATACTTAACGCCGTCAGAGATATACTATGTTCCCCGGTACTTCACCAATTTCGGCGTTTTACCTTCACCTTACATAATGTCTCATGCCGACCTGTTTTCCCCTCACGACTGGATGTCGTTCCTCAGAAGCGCCCTTTTCGCGTGGCTGCATCCTGAACTAATTCAAGCAATCTTCATCCATTCAACGGAGCCTGGTAGGATCGGGGGAATTAGACATAACAACATCAACGGGACCTCTGAAAAACTGAACCTTGACGATTTTGAACTCATGGTAAAAGGGGACTACGGTGGCTCCTTTTATCAAGGTCTACGTCTGATTCGAGACCTTGAGTTCCCGTTAACCTTCAAGATTCTGCATAGACATCCGGATTCCGCTCTTTTCACCGTAAGCAAGATTCACAGGAAGGAGTATCTGCTTGGGTTAAGGGCGCATGGGATGAGGTTCGGCTTGGTTGAGGACCGAGTTTTCGCAGTGTACCATGGGGTTGACACGAAGGAATACCGTCCCATGCCTGGTGTTGAGAAAAAAGGGTTCACCATAGGTTTCATAGGTAGATGTACGCCGGTGAAAGGGATTGACATCGTGCCTCAAGTCGCGTCGATTCTGGTTAAAAGGATTCCTGATCTCCGGTTTCACATTGTTACAAAAACTGAGCCTGATAATCCTTACTATCTGAGTCTTATGGATAAAATCCGTAAAATGGGGCTCAGCAACGTCATCTTTATCGATAACACCTTCTACACTGGGGAACAGAAGATCAAGATCATAAATTCTTGGAGCCTAGCGTTGGTTCCTTCCAGATATGAGCCTCAAGGACAGGTAGATTTAGAGGCCATGTCCTGCGGCGTGGTTCCAGCCGTCGGTTTAGGCGGATTACGCGAGAAGGTTGTAGACGGCTTCGACGGTATATGGATAAACCCCAACGACCCGCAAGAAACAGCGGACAAGATATTCCAGTTTTACAAAGGACGGTACAAAGGCAGAAAATCGGAGGAGCTCAGCCGAAACTGCCGTGAATCAGCGGAAAAAATCTGGGACTGGGAAAAAAGAGCCGATGTGCACAAGGAGCTGTACACCTATCTTGTTGACGGGCGGGTTGACGACATAGCAAGAGACCTCGGAGACCTTCTGCTTCCAAAACCAACCTTGACTTAACGTTCCCAGAATCGTCTTTAGCCCACGTTTTAAGCGACGCAGCAACATGCATCCGCAACAAGCTTCTTAACGCCGATTGATCTATTATACGTACATGGCTAGATGAAAATGAATGTCTGCATGCTAACCTGGGAGTTTCCGCCCAGAATAGTTGGGGGCATTGCTCGTCACTGTTACGGTTTAGCTCGGGCTCTCGCAAGAGACAATCATGAGATTCATGTGGTAACCCTAGATTTTCCGGGAGCCCCAATGTTTGAGGAGATTGACGGCGCAAAGATTCATCGTGTGAAGATAGAGCTGGGGCACCCTAACTTCATAACGTGGACCTTTATATTCAATCATTTCCTGGAGAAAGAGGTCGCAACGTTATGCCGAGAAGTCGAGGTTGACATCATACACATCCACGACTGGTTAACCGCTTCTTCCGGCATAGCTACCAAGAACTTTTTGAAGAAGCCTTTAGTTTCCACCGTTCACAGCACCGAAGTCGGGCGTGTGCAGGAGCTTCGCAGCCCAGACTCTTACTTGATCGATGGAATGGAATGGTGGATGACCTATGAGGCGAAAAAGATCATATTGTGCAGCAACTCGATGAAATGGGAGATCTGCAACCATTTCCATCTTCCACAAGACAAGATCGCTGTGATCCCGAACGCGGTTGACGCACACGAGTACGATAGGCATGTCGACAGAGAAACTGTTCGAAAACGATATTCAATCGAGCCGTATGACAAACTGGTTCTGTTTGTAGGACGGCTTGTTCCGCAAAAAGGGGTTGAACACCTAATTAAGGCAATACCCCGCATCGTTCAACAACACAACGAAGCAAAATTCCTTATAGCCGGAGACGGCTGGTCTAGAAGCTACCTGGAGAGCCTCGCGGTTTCAACAGGATACCGTGACAGAATAAGGTTCCTCGGGTTCATCTCCGACTCTGAAAGAATAGATTTGATGATGAGCGCTGATGTGCTTGTGGTTCCTTCCGTTTACGAACCGTTTGGGATCGTTGCTTTGGAGGGAATGGCGGCTGGCGTGCCTGTGGTAGCCTCAAACGTTGGTGGACTGTCCGAAATAGTTGAACATGACCGAACTGGAGTGCTGGTCTATCCTGAGAACCCTGAATCCATAGCTTGGGGCGTAAACCGGGTTTTATCCGACTACGGATATTCACAGTGGATCATCGAAAACGCTAAAAAGAGAATTAGGGATGTATATAGTTGGGAAGCCGTTGGAAGGAAAACAGTTAAAATCTATGAACAAGCGTGCAAAGGGTGACGTAGCATGGGGCTAAGGGGTTACTCGATGCCTGACGAGATCTACTTTTTGTGTCTGCTGCATAACGTTGGCGCCACAAGCTCGGACAGAGCGTTGACGCTTGAAGAGATATCCCGATGGACCGTTATGGAACTCGATAAAGTACGGGAAAACCTTGAGAAACTCATCAGCACAGAGTACGTGCAAAGAATCTTCGAACAAGGCACAGAAAGGTTCCATGTGACGACAAACGGCATTAGAAAAGTGCTAAGCATGTACAGCTAAGCCTTCTCTGTTAAGCGTGTTGTTCCGTTTAGAGACGTTTTTCTTGAGTTCACGTTTTTGAATACCATTATATATGCCGATTGATAATTGTAATCTGTCTATAACTCAAATTTAGATTGTGAGTTGCACATAAAATGGGGAAAATAAACAAAACAAAAGAGAAGATTCTCGAGTTTTTATGGAAGGTCGAAAGGTCTGCTGGTCACAGGGAAATAGCAGAAAAACTGGGGCTGAAGATTCGGTCCGTAAACATGCATCTCTTAGGGTTGACCAAGTTAGGGTACACATCCAGATCTAAGAACGGCGCCTACAAGATCACAACATCGGGGAAAGAAGCAATAGGGCTTCCCAAGGTCGACGCAAAGACCGCCAAAAAAATCTTAAGCAAGACGCCTCCCGAAAAATCTTTTCATTTCTACAAGGAAATAGGTCAGCCATTAGGAGTTTTTTCAGACAGTTTAACAGACTTCCATGAAAAACTCAAAACAATCGACGTAAAATCAATACTGTTCCACACATCAAGAGGAGACTTCGAACGTTGGGTTTCCTCGCTGGGCGACATGGAACTGGCAAAACGGCTTAGAACAATACGTGAAACGGGACTGGCTGGGGAGGCTCTTCGGAGAAAGCTCTGTGAAGCCGTCAGATCCCGCTGTGATGAGCTGCTTAAGAAAAAGAAATAGCACCGTATTTTTTCTTCAGCGGTCTTCTCGTGATCTTCCCGCAGCGGATGCCCATAACGTGAAGGGTGACAAAAAGGTGGAACATGTTCGTCAGCCAAGGATCTACGTTGGTCCCGCATCGCTTTCAGATTTGAACCGTGCGTTGCAGCTTGAATGGCTGGTAACCAACGGTTTAGGAGGATACGCCTCGTCTACCGTCCTAGGGGTCAACACGAGAAAATATCACGGACTGTTGGTTTCCGCCTGTAACCCGCCGGTTAACCGGCATGTTTTACTCTCAAAACTAGACGAAGAGGTGGAAATAGACACGAACAGATATGTGTTTTCCGCCAACGAGTTTAGAGACACAATCTTTCCTGACGGTTACAGAAACTTGGAGAGTTTCGTTCTGGATCCGTTGCCAACCTTCAATTATCATGCATCCGGATTCTATCTGAAGAAGACCGTTTTTATGCCTCACCTGAGGGACATGACCATAATCGAGTACGAAGCCGTCAACAGCCGGGATGCTTCGGCGGTTCTCCGTGTTTATCCGTTGGTTAACATGCGGCACTTCCACCATACAACGGACAGCCAAGCTGGACAGCTCAAGTTCATCGAACAACCGGTGGAAAACGGAGTCACCTTGAAGAATCCTTCGCTTCAGAAAAGTTTAACCCTTCTGTGCACCGAAGGCACCTACATGCCCGGCAGATCCGTATGGATCAAAAACGTGTATTTCAGGGTTGACGCAGCAAGAGGCGAAAACTGTGTAGACGATGAGTATCAACCTGGCTTCTTCGAGGTCACCGTTCCCTCCGAAGCAACAAAAAGGTTCTACGTGGCTGCCATTGGAGGACGCGCCGAGGAAGAACCCTTGCCCCGCCAAGCCTTAACGTTTGACGCTGCAGTGGCGAGAAAACTGTACGAGGAAGAAACAGTGCGGAGAGAACGGTTACTTAAAGACTTCAGTCAAAGCAACCCTGCCGCAAACCTAGACAGCTGGATTAAGTGGCTGATCACAGCTGCGGACTGCTTTGTGGTTGAGAGGAGATCGACTGGTGCGAAATCCGTGATCGCCGGGTACCACTGGTTCGAGGATTGGGGAAGAGACACCTTAATCTCTCTGCCGGGATTAACCTTGGTTACGGGAAGGTTCAGGGACGCCGAAGAGGTTCTCCTCACATTCAAACAGTACTGCAAAAACGGTCTTATACCTAACCGGTTTCCAGACTGTGCTGGAGACGAACCGGTTTACGACTCGGTTGACGCCACGCTCTGGTTCTTCAACGCCGTTTTCCAATACCTGAAATACACAGGTAGGTTCGATTTTGTGCGCACCGAGCTTTGGGAAACACTGCAAGACATGATTGAACATCACATTCACGGAACCATGTTCGATATTCACATGGATGAGGACTATCTTCTCTCGCATGGCTCAAGGCTTACGTGGATGGACGTGTCAATCGACGGTAAACCTGTGACGCCGAGAACCGGGAAAGCCGTGGAGATTCAGGCTTTATGGTACAATGCCCTGCGAATCATGCAGGTTCTTGCTTTAAGATTTGGCAGGACGGAAGACGCGGAGAGATACGGCTTAATTGCTGACCGGGCTAGAGACAGTTTTAACAGAAGGTTTTGGTGGGCTGAAGGCAACTACCTGTTTGACAGCGTGAACGGAGGCGTCGTTGACTCCTCTTTGAGACCTAACCAGATAATTGCTGTAAGCCTCGATTTCTGCATGCTTGACGATGTGAAGAAACAAAAGGTCTTTGAATCGGTTTGGAGGGAACTGTGGGGAACTTACGGGCTGAGAACTTTGTCAAGCAGAGACCCAAGATATGTCGGAAAATATGAAGGGGGAATCCCTGAAAGGGACAGGGCTTATCACAACGGAACGGTTTGGGCTTGGCTGCTCGGTCCCTTCGTAACAGCATTCTTGAACGTCAAGGGTCACAGTAGCCAGTGGAGGAGATTCGCCTTCGAAAGGTTTCTACGTCCCCTGTTCCTTGAACAAATCCGTATGGCGGGGTTAGGGAGCTTAAGCGAAATATTTGACGGGGACCCTCCGCATTGTCCAAGAGGCTGCATCTCTCAAGCCTGGAGCGTAGCCGAGCCGCTTAGAGCATACATCGAAGACATTATTTTCAAGAGACCGCCATATGAGAAGGATCTTAAGGCTTAACCGGCGTTCAGGGGAACCCTGTTAATGATTGAGGTGGATGGAAGCCAGAAAAGCGGAAGCGGCACCATTCTACGGTTGTCCGTAGCCTTGGCTGGAATACTCGGTGAACCTTTACATGTGTACAACATACGGAAAAAACGCCGCCAACCCGGATTGAGACCTCAGCATCTGGAAGCCGTGCTTACAGCGGCAAAACTCTGCGACGCAAAGGTTGAAGGCGCGGTTCTAGGTTCCCAGGAATTATGGTTCAACCCGGGTAAGGTCAGAGGCGCAGAAATTCGCGCCGAGATAGGAACCGCTGGAAGCATCCCAATGTTGATAATGACGGTTCTACCGATGTGCGCCTTCGCGGATCGCCCTGTCACGCTTCACGTGGAGAAGGGAGGAACCGACGTTCGACATTCACCGACAATAAACTACATAAGACACGTGTTGTTACCCGTGCTGGAATCTATGGGTCTAAAAGCCTCAGTGGAAGTCCACAAATACGGATACTACCCGAAAGGTATGGGCGCCGTTACGCTCAAGGTTCAGCCTTGCAAGGTACTATCCCCGATCAGGTTGGAAGACTTCGGCGAGGTCACTGAGGTTGCCGGCGTCTCAGTGTGCACGTTTCTGGCGGACAGGAAGGTTGCTGAACGCCAAGCTAAAGAGGCTGAGAAGATTCTGGCGACCCGAGGATATAGACCTAAGATTCGGGTTGTTAACGACTTCTCTAATCCCACGCAGAAAGGAAGCTCCATCGTTCTTTGGGTTAAAACCAACTCGGGAGTAATCCTCGGTGGCGATGCAATAGGCGAGATCGGTAAGACAAGCGAAGCTGTGGCTCGTGAAGCTACGAGAAACCTGTTGAAGGAGGTTGACTCTGAAGCCACGGTTGACGTTCACCTTGCTGACATGCTCATCCCATACGTAGCCCTCGCCGAGGGAGAATCAAGTTTTCTGACGCGAACCGTGACTGAGCACATGGAATCAAACCTTTGGCTTGCCTCAACGATTCTAGGCGTCAACTTTCATGTTGAAAGGAAAGAAAAACTTTTCAGAATCGTCAAGACAGGGTCTTAAAACCCTTAAGGCATTAGCTCGGCAATGTTTTTCACGGGCATCTAATGTAACGGAGTAAAAAATATAACCAAGCAGTTTCCCTAATAACTGGGGTGACATGATGAGCACGCTTAAATTGAAAGCTTCAATGGTGGCTACCCTAGCAGCCATCATAGGGCTTACAACACTGTTCTTCACCGTTCTCCTCTCGCTCATGGATGCTTTAAACATCTACACCATCGCCTTGTTCATCGTTTTCTTCAACGTTGTTCAATGGCTTGCGGCTCCATACTTGATCGACGCAATGTACCGCGTCAAAAAGGTTTCTCCGTCGGAAGAACCGGAGCTCTACAGCATGGTGGAAAGGTTAAGCAGGAAAAGCCGGGTGAAGACGCCTCAGCTGATGATCGCTAGAATTCCGTTGCCGAACGCCTTTGCCTATGGCTCACCCCTCACCGGAAACCGCATCGCCGTAACAACTGGGCTGTTGAACAGTCTGGACAGGGAAGAGGTTGAAGCCGTAATTGGTCACGAGATTGGACATCTGAAGCACAGGGACGTGCAGATCATGATGTTCGTCTCCATCCTGCCGGCTTTGTTCTATTACATCGGCTATTCACTTATGTGGTCCGGTGCCTTCAGCAGAAGAGACGAAAGGGGCTCAAGCGTTTATCTGGCGTTAATCGGGTTCATCAGCATAATCCTCTACTGGGTTCTGACACTGTTCACGCTTTATCTAAGCCGGCTGAGAGAATACTATGCGGATGCGCACAGCGCGTCCATTGTTGAGGACGGCGCACGGAAGCTTTCTGAAGGACTGGTTAAAATAGCTGAGGTTACGGCGACGATGCGGAGAAAGTTCCGAGACACGTATCACATGAGCTCCTTGAAGACTCTTTTCATATCCGACCCTGACAGTGCCGGAAGAGACATTAGAGAAATATATCGGACGGACATCTGGAGAAACGATCGTGAGCTTGTGTCAAAATATCTTCGACGAAAAGTGACTGCAGCCGAACAGTTCGCTGAGCTCTTCTCTACGCATCCAAACATGGTCAAAAGGCTCAAGGCTCTACAACAGATGGCTTAGACAACGAAAGAACACAAGTCATCTATCCAGATTCATTATTTTATTTTCTCGACCACAGATTCTTGACGCATCTTTGTTAACAAATCAAAAGTAAACGTGGAAGAACCGTAAAAAATCCAGCCAGCGTAGGTGCATGGTTCAAAACCTGTTGGTGAACAATTTCACGGCGGAAACTGCTGAAGCAAAGATTTAAGACATGGAAAAGCCAGAGTTACATCCGGTTCTGAGGAAACCGCATTGAGCCTAAACATTACGTTCGAGATTCCATCTTGGGATGAAATCTACGGAATGCTTCTGAACATTGCGGATAAGATCCGTAAAGACGGCTTCCATCCGGACATACTTGTAGGAGTATCACGGGGAGGCTTGCCGCCGGCTAGAGTTATGTCTGACCTGCTTGGGAACCCTGAGCTTGCAAGTGTGAGGGTTGAGTTTTATGTAGGAATCTCCGAGGTTGAAAATGAACCTGTTTTAACCCAGCCGGTTTCTATGCCCGTTAACGACAGAACCGTTTTGTTGCTTGATGATGTTGTGGACACGGGGAAAAGCCTTCAGCTTGTGAAGGAGCACATAACGAGTCTGGGAGCGAAGGAGGTTAAGACGGCTGCGATCTACTACAAGCCATGGAGCATCATGATGCCTGACTATTACGAGAGAAAAACCCGAAAATGGGTTGTGTTTCCATGGGAACGAAAAGAAACCGTTAGATGTTTGGTCAGAAACTGTAGAAAGGAAGGTATCCCGATAGAAAATGCGAGGAAAAGACTTATTGAAGGCGGAATGGATCAAAGGTTGGTCGACCGGTTCATCAACGAGGTTTTGAAGGAAAAACGGTTATGAAAGAAGCGGAGATTAACGGTAAAACCCTGCTCATCGAAGGATTCAAGAACGTGAACATCAAAAACATTGACAGCTTCCTCAAACTGGCTAAGGAAAACACAGAAGGCTGTCACCTTCAATTCTTCGACTCAACCCTAATCGCAGGTTTCGACCACCTCTACTTCGCAGCAGTGAACGCCGTGAAAGCCTTCGATGAAGGTTACGGCATATCCAAGGACCTCGCCGTCGAGGTGCTTCTTTACGCATCGGGGCAACATCAAATCAGCAAAGCTATCGAACTGTTAGGCATAAAACCGGATTCGCGGCAAATAGCGGTTCTCATAATCGCGGACACAAGGCAGAAAGCATTCGATGCGCTGAAAAAGGTTGCACAGCTGCTGCGAGGGGAACAATGCGAAAAGGTTGTTGAGCTGACGGATCAAAAGATCCGCAAGATAAGGAGAGCATTCGACATAAAAGACCCAGAGATCGAAGCAACGCTTAGGAATTCTGAGAAGGATGCGTTAACCAGCCTGTTAATCGAACGTGCCGCTCTCTTAGCAACAGAAGCCTAACCTATTTTTCTTTCATAACGGACAATATTTCTTCAGGCTTCACAACTGATATGCCGGTTAAGCCTCCTAGAACCTCGATGAGAAGGATTTTGTCAGGATTTTCAAGGTTCACCCGCCGGTTTATGTTCTCTGCTGCTGCCTCAACTATTTCTTTGGTTGGCAGCTTTGTGTGCCTTTTTTCAACGGTAACCCTGAACGTTTCGTCTTCAGCTATCTTTGAAGAAATCTCGGTGCATGCCTTCCTTATCTCTTCAAGGTCTGTTCGAACGATAGTTTCAACAGGAATAACTCGAAGCGTGTACTGGAACTCTTCCGGTTTCTCTTTCAGCAGCCGCCTCAGTTCATGAACAACCTTGAAAGGATCAAGCGAGGTCTTTGCCACGATTAAACCTGAAACATCCGTTCTTTCCACCACGGATTCTTTGTCACCGATCAACCCAAGCAGAAACCAGATTTCTGAACACGCATCGTTTTCGCATCTTCTGTACGTTGAAACAATAAGGTTAAAATCTCTATTAGCCATGATGCTCACCCACATATCATCATAATCTAGCGTCATCTGACTGCTATACCTTTCGCAATTTAAGCGAACCTTTCGCAGCCTCCCCTAAAGACATCATCGCCTTGCACGTTTTTGGTTCAACAAATGAAGGTTTAGCCCTTAAGCGAAAGCCGGCAGCTACTAAGCTTTTGGTTGAGCCTCTCTAAAAACATGTAATGCGACAAAAGAAGAGTTATGAAGGCAGCCTTCCTTTTTGTTCAGGCACAATTCTGGACGGAGCTTTTCCTTTCAGGACTTTTCTGATGTCTTCAACAATGGTTGAAACCATTCGATGTCTAGTCTCAACTGTGTGGGTTCCCATGTGAGGGGTCAGAACCACGTTTCCCATCTTAACCAGCGGGCTGTCCAACGGTAACGGTTCCACAGTGTAGACATCCAATCCTACACCTGCAATCCAACCTTCCTTCAGAGCTCGGCACAACGCTTGCTCGTCTATAACGGGACCTCGAGAAGTGTTTATGATGTAAGCGGCTTTCTTCATGCACCTCAGTTCTTTTGCGCCTATCAGCTTGGCGGTTTCAGGTGTCAACGGTACATGTATTGTGACGAAATCCGAACGGCTTAACAGGTCATCCAACGGCATAAAACGTGCATCAAGTTCCTTCTCAGCCTTTTCGTTTCGCACCTTGTCGTAGTAAACCAGGTTCATGTCGAAGGCTTTCGCTCTGCGGGCGACCTCGTATCCGATGCGTCCTAACCCGATTATCCCTAATGTTTTATCCGCAAGGTCCTCTCTCAGCGGAAGCAGTTCCCTGTTAGGTTTACCCCACTCCGTTCTAACATACTGGTCCGCAACGCAGAGTTTTCTGGAGAGAGCAAGCATCAAAGCCATAGTTAGCTCAGCTACGGCGCGGGAGAGAACACCGGGAGTGTTAGTCACATATATTCCTCTTTCTGTGCAAGCCTCAACGTCTACACGGTCGTACCCAACTCCGAAGCGGGAGACTATCTTCAGTTTCGGCGCATGCTCCAGCAGGTTTTTGTCAACGTACTCGTGGAACACAACTAGAGCCACAGCGTCCTTTAATTCCTCAAAAAACTGTTCTGTTTTCCATGAAGGTATGAATTTGACCTCTGCAACATCGTTAAGCAAATCCTCGAAACGCCTTAGAATCCTGTTTCTCATGCCCGTTGAGATTATGACTTTAGGCTTCAAAGGTTCAACACATCTCAGGCAAGCCGCCTTTTGAGCATAATGAGAAACCGATTTGTCTTATAAAACCGATTCTTTTCGGCGGAAAAGGAGAAAACGGTTGACGGTCAGTGAACTAGGGTGTCACAGCCGAAGGCTCCACGCCGTCGCCACACATCATCCCGGAAAAACATTACGGTTCGCCATATATATCTGTTCTTTAATCGGCATCAGTTGAGACTCGGACAAATTTATTAGCGCGCTCTACTATTTTTCACAAAACGCCGTTAGGGGTTGACCGAAATCAGGATAGCCGTAGTCGACAAAACCCGATGCAGGTCTAAACGTTGCAGTAGAGAATGCTATCGGTTCTGCCCCCAGGTGAGAAGCAACGTTCAAGCCATAGAATTCGAAGACGAGAAACCCGTCATATCTGAGATTCTCTGCACCGGATGCGGCATATGCGTCAAGAAATGCCCGTTCAAAGCTATCTCTATTGTTAACTTGCCGGATGAACTTCAAGAAAACTGCAGTCACCGTTTTGGACCGAACACCTTCAAGCTTTTCCGGCTTCCAGTTCCTTCCCCCGGCGACGTGCTAGGTTTAATCGGGAGAAACGGCATCGGAAAATCAACGGTTCTCAGGATTCTTTCAGGCGAGATCAAGCCGAATTTTGGAAACTATGATTCTCCCCCTGACTGGACTGAGATCATAAGGCGTCTCCGAGGTTCTACCCTGCAGACGTACTTCCAAAAGATGAGCCGAGGAGAACTGAAAACAGTTCATAAACCTCAATACGTCGACAAAATTCCAGAGGTTGCTGAAGGCAAGGTCGGGGAGCTGCTTCAAAAGGTTGACGAAAGAGGCCGACTCAAAGAAGTCGCTAGAATGCTTGAGCTTGACACCGTTTGGAACCGTCCAGTAAACGTCCTCAGCGGAGGCGAGCTCCAAAGAGTGGCTTTGGCCGCTGCGATATGTCGGGATGTAGATGTGTATCTTTTTGATGAGCCGTCCAGCTATCTCGACGTGAAGCAACGTATTAAGGCTGCTCGAACCATAAGAAGCCTTAAACAGGAAGGCAAAACAATCGTGGTGGCAGAGCATGATCTCGCAGTTTTGGATTACCTTTCAGATTATGTCTGCGTGTTCTACGGTGACCCCGGGGTTTACGGCGTAGTTTCCCACGTTCACGGGGTTAGAACCGGGATCAACATTTACCTTGAAGGGTTCATACCGGATGAGAATCTTCGTTTCAGGAAGGAACCCATCAGATTCCACGTTAAACCGCCTTCACCTGCGTTGTCAGCGGCTGCGCCGTTGCTGAAATGGGGCGAGATGAAGAAGACGTATGAAGGGTTCAAGCTTGAAGTTCAGGCTGGAGAGGTTAAGCAAGGAGAGGTTATCGGAATTCTTGGACCGAACGGAATTGGGAAGACCACCTTCGTTAGGCTTCTTGCTGGAATTGAGAAGCCGGATTCGGGAAAACCGCCTCTCGAAGAGTCTTTAACCGTTAGCTACAAGCCTCAGTACATATCCTCGGATTTCGAAGGGCGGGTTGAAGACCTCCTCAGAAGCGTGGCGGGAAAAGATTTCTCGTCAAGCTGGCATCGAAGCGAGATTCTCATCCCTCTCAACATGTCTCCACTTATGGACCGAAAAGTGAAAGAGCTGAGCGGCGGAGAGCTGCAGAGAGTTGCCATAGCTGCCTGCCTCTCGCGGAAGGCAGATATATACCTTTTGGACGAGCCAAGCGCCTATCTGGACATAGAGGAGCGGCTGACTGTAGCGAGAACCATAAAACGCATCGTGGAAACAAGAAGCGTCGCAGCGTTCGTTGTTGAACACGACGTGGTCGCCCAAGACTTCATCGCTGACCGCCTAATGGTTTTCACCGGTAACCCTGGAACCAAAGGCACCGCAGAGGCGCCGGTAAGCCTACGGGACGGCATGAACCGTTTCCTCAAAGACATGAGCATAACCTTCAGGAGAGACCCTGCAACGAAAAGACCAAGAGTGAACAAAGAAGATTCACAGCTAGACAAACTTCAGAAAAAAACAGGTCAATATTACTACGTCAAATAATGGTCGGGTTGATTTTTCTAGTAAAACAAAAAAGCAAGAACGACATTATTAGGCTTCAACATATATGGTGATGCGTCGTCTAAAGAGTGTGGTTAGATTGAACGAAATAAGAACCCCCATAGTTATCGTAAACTTCAAGACGTATGCCGAAGGCACCGGTAAAAAGGCAGTTGACCTAGCTAAATCAGCGGCGAAAGTGAGCTCCGAAACCGGGGTCTGCTTCGCAGTTGCCCCCCAATCCGTCGATGTTTACGCAGTCGCCAATTCAGTGGACATTCCGGTTTTCGCCCAGCACATTGACCCAATTACGCCTGGAAGTCACACGGGGCACGTGCTCCCTGAAGCTGTGAAGGAAGCAGGAGCAGTCGGCACATTAATCAACCATTCAGAACGCCGTCTCAGACTGGCTGACATAGATGCTGCGGTTACACGTGCACGCGAAGTGGGGCTGGTATCCGTCGTATGCACAAACAACACATCGGTAAGCGCATCTGCAGCTGCGTTAGCACCGAACATGATCGCTGTGGAGCCTCCGGAACTGATTGGCACCGGAATTCCCGTATCCAAGGCGCAACCGGAAGTCGTGACGAACACTGTTGACTCAGTGAAAAGGATCAACCGAAACGTTATAGTTCTGTGCGGTGCAGGCATAACAAGCGGAGAAGATGTTGCCGCCGCCTTGAAGCTGGGAACCCAAGGGGTGCTGGTTGCCAGCGGCATAGTCAAAGCTAAAGACCCATACAAGGTTATGCTTGAGTTTGCAGAGGCAACCAACAAACGTTAAGACTTTAGGTTTCTAACTGAGCGTTGAGGCTTAACTTTGAAGATAAGCGTAGACTGCGCGCTTTGCATCTTCCAAAGAGGCTACTTGGAGATTCTTGAAGCCACAGATGACCCGAAAATCAGGCTTGAAGCATTATGCGCCTTGTTCCGTCTCTTCGGTGAAAACTTTAAGCCGACGGCGGTTCCAGCCGTTCTCGGAACGATGAGGGAGAGGCTTATCAAAGAGGTCACCGGCAACCCTGATCCCTTTGCAGAGAAGAAACGTATTAGTAACATTGAAGCGTTGAAGGTTCTCCCGTTCGCGGAGAAGATAGTTAACGGGGAGTCGGATGCTGCGTTACGGTTTCGAAAAGCGTGTCTAGCCGCCATCGTAGGCAACATCATGGAGTTCAACATACCTGGACATAAACTGGAGTTCAGCCGGCTTCGTGAGCTTCTACTTGATGCTGAGAAGGAACTCGTTATAGACGACATTCCCGAGGCTTACAGGATGGCGCAAAAAGCTAAGCGTATAATCTATTTAACTGACAACGCCGGCGAGATCGCTTTCGACACTCTTTTGGTGAAGGAACTGAAAAACCTCGCTGTTCACGGACAGGTTATTGTTGCGGTCAAGGGTAAACCCGCCTACAACGACGCTACGATGGAAGACGCCTTGTTCTTCAAGATGGACAAAGCTGCGGATCTCGTGACAACGATTGGAACGGACACCATGGGGTTAATTCCCTCCGAATGCAGCCGAGAGTTCCTTGACTTGTACGAATCCGCCGATTTCGTCGTAGCCAAAGGGATGGCTTACGCGGAAACCCTAACAGAGCTGGAGCTGAAGGCTCCACATTTTCTCCTTCTCAGAAGCAAATGCATGAACGTAGCCAACTTCTTCCATGTTCCCAGAAACCGGAACATAGCCAAGATCATCTAAAGACTATCCAAACAGAATCCCAAACAACCCGTACAGAACGGTTACATTTAAGTTTCAACACAGAGATAAGCCATAAACAGCCGACACCGGGAAGAAACAAGTTGCTGACCAAACTTAAGAAACAAGTCCAGTCATGGATGAAAACCGAGGCGAAAATAGCGCAAAAAATCGGTTTAACACCGAACCGAATAAGCATCATCGGCGTAGCCCTAGGCGCAGGTTCAGGCTTAGCCTACTGGCAGGCAGGAGCCTCAGCGGGAAACCCGTCTCTCTACCAGTCTTACCTGGCTTCCGCAGTTATCCTTCTTCTAGCCTCAGGGTTCTGCGACGCATTGGACGGCGCACTGGCGAGACTAAGCAACAAAACCTCAGCCGCGGGAGGCTTCCTAGATTCTTTGCTTGACAGATACGTGGACGCATCGGTCTACTGCGGACTGATCCTAGGCGGATTGTGCAGTCCGGTTTGGGGGCTTCTGGCGATGATCGGTTCGTTGCTAACGAGTTACGCTCGCGCCCGGTCGGAAGCAGCAGATGTTCCCATGGAAACGGTGGGCGTAGTGGAACGGGCGGAAAGACTTCTCATCTTGGCATTCGCCTCTCTCGTAAGCCTTGTTTGGTTAGAAGCCTTAAACTGGGGCGTGGTGTTTCTAGCCTTTGCGACGAACCTTACTGTGCTGCAGCGGGTAATCTATTTCTTCAAAAAAGCTGGATTCCAACCTGAGGGATAGAAGCCTAAATCACGAGCAAGGACAATTCGACTTTATCGTCTACGTCTGCGTTTCCTAGATTCTTTTGACCGGACTTTAACGACTCCTCGATGCACAGCACATGAAACACAGTAATACCGGGTTGTAACCCGGCTTGGCAAATAGGCGCCTTTCTGCCTGAGTTCTTTGGACAAGGTTGAGTCGACAAGTGAGATTCGATGGGTAACTTTTTTAGCTTTGTCTCTGGGAACAAGCTCTCCACAAGAACTGCACTGGACAAGGCTACTTTTTCCTTTCCGACCTTTTGAGCGTCCTCTGCTTTTACGTTTGATCGGCATGATGTTCACGGTCTTTTCTTAGTTTTAAGGGCTACCTAGATAGAGAAAGCATTTATTCTTATATCTTACGTTTTTCGATGCAAGATTTTTTTTCTCGACGGAAAACATGGAACATGAATGATGATTGGCAATGAAGAAAAAAGGTGCTCAAGCAACAATCCTTCACGAGAGATGGAGGGGTCAACGGCTTTTCATCTATTTAAACTTCACGTCACATAGTTAGAAAGATGAAGACTGACAGGGTGCTTGTTTGACATTCGGGAGAGGACAGCCGAATGGAATTGTTTGACATCGTAACAGTGGGTCATCTTTCAATCGACTTCATAACGTCGCCGGCAAGAACCTCGGCAAAGCCAACGTTAGGCGGTCCACCTACGTATGTTTCTCTCGCAGCGAAGAAGCTAAACGCCGACGTTTCCATCATCTCGAAGGTTGGAAACGATCTTCCACCTGAATATCTTAGATGGCTGGAAAAACAAGGCGTCGACATCTCCATGGTTAAACAGGTTACGAACGCCTCAACAACAAGCTATGCTCTGAGATACGGAGAAAACGGCAAACGCCGGCTTGTGTTGAAAAACAGGGGACCCCTCATAAAAGGCGAAGACATACCGTGCTCCTTCAAAACAAAGGCAGCCCACATAGCGCCCATTGCAAACGAGATCGTTTACGAAGCCGTTCTTAAGCTGAGACGTCAAGCGGAACTGGTTTCGCTGGATCCTCAAGGTTTCATCCGGTTCTTCAAACAGGATGGAACGGTGCATCTGGGCAAAATGAGGAACCCTGAAGTTTTGCAGCACGTTGATGTGGTTAAGGCTTCAGAGGACGAGATGAAAGCGATGACTGGGGAACCAGACTTGGAAAAGGCTGTTAGAAAAATCTGTCAACAAGGCGTTAAGACGGTGATCGTTACGCGGGGAAGAAAGGGAGCTGTGCTCCGTGTGAACGGCAGGACGTATCATATTCCCGTTTCGAAGCCTAACGTGGTCGTCGACACAACGGGAGCTGGAGACGCTTTCATAGGCGGCTTTTTAGCAGAACACGTTCGTGGAAAAGACGCTGTCTGGTCTGCTTGCGTCGGCTCTGCTTCCGCTTCCTTCGTGGTTGAAGAACCGGGTCCAAGCGGCTTCGGCTTAAAGAAAGACGTCTACGAAAGAGCGGAACAGGTCTACGCGGATGTACATGTTGTCAGACGTTTGTAGAAACCTAGTCTAAATCAGGTTTCGCATCGTCTGTTTTAGCTTTTTCACCGTGGGAAAGCAGACGGGTTTCCGGCTAGTCTTCGTCAACTTCGAACATGTGGCAGAGAATGTCGTACAGTTCTTTTCCGTCCTCCATTTTCAAGAACGTTTCTTTTTCTGCCTTTAGAACTTCCTTGGCGGTTTGCCGGGTTCTTCGCCATTCCATCTCTTTCCAGATAGCTTTAAAGTTTTTGAACTCGATCCAAGCGCGGAAAATCAACACCAGAAACATTGCAGCGGTTACCGCTAGGTTCAACAGGTAAACCTCCAGCAGATTCAAAGAGCCATTTTCACCTCCAGACTGTTCTGTCTAGAATTATCTGCGAAATCCATATAAGACGATAGCGGAAGCAGCCTTAAACCTCTTTAAGGCGGAAGATAAACTAATGTATAAACGGTTTTCCATGTTACTCTGGATTGAAGGTGGCTTAGATGGGCAAGGTGTCTAAAGGAGTAAAGTGCAGCGTCATAGGATGCGAAAAAGAAGCAACACGTTCTCTACCTATCAACAAGGTGACCAAAACAGGTTTAAAGGTTCAAGGAACACGCAGAGTCTACCTATGCAAAGACCACTACAAGGAATACAAAAAAGCAACGAAAAAAGAAAAAATGCTGGACAAATGGCGATACAAAAGCAGAATATCCTAAAACAAAACAGCCTCCATAAACAGGACGATTCACCTTAGATTTTTTGCCCTACATTTCATCATTATAGATTTCAATTCTACTTTAGTACGATTCTAACAGAGGGGTATTTTTCCTTGTTTTTATTAATGCGGGTT
>PIYB01000015.1 GCA_003601835.1 Candidatus Bathyarchaeota archaeon | reverse complement strand
TTTGAACGAACAGTTAACAATGAACAAAATTCTGGGAATGACGATGGTGTTTTTCGGCGTACTTGTTGTTCAGCTAAAAAGACAAACGAAAATATGAAGACAACCCTTATTCATTTATAGAGAACCGTTCAAATTCTAGAAGATAGGAGAATTAGGAAGATGCCTTACATCAAACCTGAAAGAAGAAAGAAATACACGAAAGTATTAGAAGACCTAATCAGCATCCTCAAATCGTTACCCCCCGAAGAAGTGGACGGGGAGCTCAACTACGTAGTAACCAAGATACTCAAAGAAGTCTACCCGCTGCGATACTACCACATCAACAAAGCAATCGGGGTTTTAGAATGCATCAAACAGGAATTCTATAGACGTGTAGCAGCGCCCTATGAAGACTTAAAAATCAAGGAATCTGGCGATGTGTAAGCCCCAGATTCGGTTTTGGTTAGCAGACCTGTAAACACTGTTTCACATCGTACAACGGAGAAAGAAACTCCGCATGATTAATATGCATGCCTTAGCTAGTTTTCTTCATCTTGAGAACGGCAATTGCCACCACAACAGCTATGACGATTGCTGCAACGGCGGCGATCTGCAGTAGAGGAACCCCCGTTTCCGGCGGAGGAACCTCTTTGTACTCCAAGGTTAAGGTTGTATCCTTTTCAAGTTTAATGGTTCTCGTAGTGCTGGTGACACCGTCTCCCCATTGCACGAACTCGTAGGTTTTCTTATCCACATTTATTTTGTCTGAAACGCTGATCGTGTAGTTACCGGTTTCCAGAGTTACCGAGTAGGGTGTTGCATGGCTTTCACCTTCAAGTGTGAATGTTACGCCAGTTATTGGTGACGAGTTTATGTTCAAAGAGTATTTAGGAGGCGGTGGTGTTCCCACAGTTATGCTCTGCACAGCCTCGACACTTTCATGCCCAGCAAAATCTCGGGCTTCGGCTTTGATAATCAACGTTGTATCCTGATTAGGTGCCCGAATCCAAGCCTTGTACGTAACTGCGCCGTTTTTAGCAGTCTGCAAATCCATTAATTCCGCTTTACTCCAAGTTTCGCCGTCTATCGAGTATGTCAAGGAAACCTCCTTTACTCCCCATCCGTAATCTGAGGCTTTCACATTGAACTGTATCCAAGAATCTGGATCTACTTTTCCGGGAACGTTTAGCAGGCTTACGGTTGGATTGTCCGTGTCATCCGTTGACTCAACGGTGAAGAACAGTGTCGAATGCGCATGAATTGTGACTCCTTTGAGAATCACGTAATGTATTCCGTTTCTTGTTACGGCTTCGTAGTCTGGCTTGTATGGGTGCCATCGATAGTTTTCTAATGGCACATCGGCTGGTAGCTTAAAGATTATTCTAGGGTCTTTGAAATCTTGGTTCAACTCGTTTTTAACTGTGAAGCTTACGGCGTTGTGTTGACCGTCGTTAGCCGGCGCATAATAGTATTCCAGATAGCCAATTTTGTACGGCTTGATTGGCTGATAATTAACCGTGCAACCTGTGTCTATGGGGATGGAGTTAGGATAGCTGAACATTGCCGTTCCGTTATAGTAAAGGGTTGACTCATCCACTGTTCCATTGGCGTAGATGTCCACAAGCTTGAAGCCTCTCCTATCGTAGTTCGGCACATCAAATGCAAGAGCCGCAGGACAGATAAAATAGTGTTTCTTGCCTGTAGCCGTGTTCTCAACTATGACGTTTAAGTCGGTGTGGATATGTTCGTACATGATCAGCCGCACATCATACTCAATTATCAGCCTGAAAAGCTCCTTCGTTTCTTCAGGATGCGCTGCCCACGTTGGAAAGATCATTCCTTCGTTCAAGAAAGCTGTTACGTTTTCCCAAGAAGATATGTTGAACCAAGCGTTCCCTTTCGGTTTAATCTCTTCCTCGTTAAAGAACGCATAGTGGAAAAACATGATTTTTGTCTTGTTAGAATTAGCTTTAAGAACCTGCTCAGCCCATTGAAGCCGTTCCATGCTGACCCAGCCGTTCAAATCCGTGTCCAAACATAAGAGTAGAAAGTCGCCTATGGTGGTCGAATAGTTGACAGGCGCCATGATTCTCTCATAAATCTTCGCGTCGCCGGGAGCCTGATATTCGTGGTTTCCAGCAGTCATGTATAAAGGATCAAGAAAGGCTTCGAAAGGACCCTTAAAACTCGACCATTCACTGACCACTGACGGCACATTAACGAGGTCTCCAAGAAAAATGACGACATCAGGATCTATCAAATTCGCTTCCGGAGCCATCTCTATCCAGTACGGGAGGCCACCAGCTCCCGGTTTAACATCGCCGCAGGCTAAAACCTTGAGTTTCTCAGGCCATTGAGGCAGGATCCATAGACATCTCAACTGGGTAACTGTTTTGGCTTGCGTAGCCCCGCTTGTTGTATACTCTAGGGTTAGACTGTAGGCGCCTTCTCTGATGCCTGAGGGAAGATCAAATCTGAGATTCCACAAACCGTTTTTTGCATCGTATTGAGCGTCAAGCAAAATCGCTGTTACTCCCGCTAAATCGTTGAAAACAGTTGCATTTCCCCAGACTACGTCAGAGGGCATCTTCACCTGTACTGTGAATTCGCTTCCATCCAAAACAGCTTCTGGTAAGCCGGGAAGCGGATACTTGACAACATCAGCGTAAAACGTCAGTTCTGCGCCTGAAACAGGCAGAACTTGCGGTGTCAAAATGGAAGATGTTAAGGTGAAGCTCATCAATAAAAGGCTCAACAGATAAACGCTTTTTTTCATGTTGTGCAAGGTTTGGAATTTCATGTTTCATCATTTCCTCCTTACAATAACCACGGCAATAACGGTGATTGCAATAGCAGCCGCGGCGGCAACGAACTCTAAAGGTAAACTTTGCTCTGGAGGTGGAGCTTCCTTGTACTGCACCGTTAGTGTTGTATCAGATGTTAACGATATTGTTCTGCTGGTGCTTGTAACCCCGTCTTCCCACTGCACAAACTTGTAAGGCTTACCGTCAACCGTCACTTTCTCTGGTACATTAACCGTGTAGTTTCCTGTCTCCAGAGATGTGGAATACGGTGTGCTGTGGCTCTGAGATTCGAGAGTGAAAGACAAACCGGAGAAGGGGGATGAATAGATGCGAAGTGTGTACGTGGGAACAGGTGGAGCACCCACCGTAAAATCAACCTTATATGTTTGAGCGTTCCCGGCGAAATCAATCGCGGTGGCCTCAATGGTTACTTCTGTACCAGCAGGTTGCCTAGGAATTGTAATCTTATGTCTTTCAACGGGATATTCAAGGATGGCTTTTTCTTTGTTCACTTGCAGGGGTATCTCAGGGAACGTCCAGGACTGAAGAGTTTTTCCGTCGACTAGGCATGAAGCTTCAAGATTTTTAACACCCCATCCATCGTCCGACGCTTCTATGATTACCGTGACAGGTTTTTGTTCTTCTATTTCGTCAGGGAGTTCAATTTTGACTGTTGGGTTGGTTTCGTCTTTAACAGCAGCCAACGTAAGATACACGGAGCTTTCCGATGGAACATCAACATATGCAATGAAGTGATGTCCGTTTTCCGTTGTCACGGTCTCATATCTGGCGGGAGCCGTTGGATAGAACTGATAATCTTCGGCTGGGTATTCTTTGCTTACGATGAATTCTAACCGGGCGCCCGTTATGTTCTGCTTTAACTGATTAATTACGGTTGCTGACACTGCTGCCTTGCTTCCGTCATTAACTGTTCGATAGTAATACTTGATGTTGCCAACCGGCATGCTGTTAGGCGTTTCAAAAAACCTTGATTGGGTGTATGCGTCGAATTTGAGGTTTCCTTTTCTGTCAATTTCTATAAGCCTCGAACCGTAGTAGTGGCCTTCACGTATGCTTCCTCCGCAAGCCACCGTAGTTATGAAGTAATGTTTACCGTTGTAAACGTAATTAACGTCCTGATGTACATGCCCAGCTAAGATGAGTCTGACGTCGTATTCCTCTATCAATCTGAGAAGCATACGAGACTCGTTTAGACTATCTCTCCAAGTATAGTACATGTAAGGTTCCAAAGATTCTATGTGCTCCCAGCTACCGTTGATGTTTCTCCCTGGAACCCGGCTGAAGAAGGGATAGTGAAACCCTATGATCTTGATCTTATCCGAGTTCTTCTGAAGAATCTTCTCCGCCCATTCAAGCTGCTCCATCTTTACAACTCCCCCGTCTCCATTGTTTAATGCTATGAAAAGGAAATCTCCAATAACAACCGAGTAGTTCAATGGTCCACAATATTTCTTATAGTATGCCCCGCTTTTACCGGAATGGTCATGATTGCCTGGAAGAATGTAGCAGGGTATAAGCAGCCGGTTAAAGATCTTTTGAAAATAGATCCAAGCTGAGGAAAGCGTTTCGATATCCACCAAGTCTCCTGTATGAATAATCATGTCCGGATGAATCAGGTTTGCTTCATACACGTAGGTGGCGGCAACCTCTGCTCCGTACGGGAAATGCGTGTCCGTGACATGTCCGATCGTAAGTTTGTCAGGCCAGTCTTCCAGAACCCAAACGGATCTTGGTTGGGTATAATTGACGACCTTTCCGCCGTCGCTGTATGCTATGTTCAACGAGTAAAGTCCAGGAGAGAGCGTTCCATTAGGCTTAAAGAAAAGAATCCATTTGCCGTTTCCAACGTTGCTGCTGTTCAAATTGACAAGTAGAAATGAAGCATACTTGGACGTAATCCTAGCCGCCCAGCCTCCCGCACTAGAACCGGCTGCAACCTGAACTTTAAGCGTTTCATTGGCAAGTATAGGTTCAGGAACGCTGGGAAGAGGATACACGACTGGTGAACTGTAAACTTGGAGTTCTTGGGCGCCTTCAACAACGACTAGGGGCGGAACAAAAAAGACGGATAGAACTGGCAGCAGAATCAGTTCCAGACAGAACAGTTTTTCTATAAAACGTTTTGTCACAGTTTCTCCTCCTCCACAGGCAAAATAATCGTATCCGATTTGCGAATGTAGACTGCAATCCGTTTGCCTATGGGAACCTGAATGTCAGAAGGAGCGTTGATAAGCAACCGATTGTTCTCCAGATTCATTCTGATCTCAGTCATTGGACCTACAAAAGATGCCCATTCCACAACTCCTTCTAATCGGTTTGATGGTTCCTCCGGTTTTTCGAGGCTGAGGCTTTCTGGTCGAAGCACACAGGCAATTCTGTCGCCTTTTCTTATCTTTTTTCCGTCGGTTGAAGATACTCCTTCAATTATGATGTTGCCGGTTCTTACACGAATGAGGTCTTCCACTTTCTCAGCTATCCCTTCAATCAACGACCCTCCCCCTATGAAGGTTGCTACAAACAAGCTTTTAGGTTTGTTGTAAATATCTATTGGGGTTCCCACCTGCTGGATTCGACCGTTTTTCTGAATAGCAATTCTGTCAGAAATTACCATTGCTTCTTCTTGGTCGTGAGTCACATAGATCGTGGTTATCCTCAACCGTTTCTGTAGCTCCTTAATCTCCTCCCGCATCTTAACTCTGAGATTCGCGTCTAGGTTGCTCAAAGGCTCATCCAGAAGAAGAACATTGGGTTCAATGACGAGTGCTCTTGCCAATGCGACTCTCTGTTGTTGTCCGCCGCTTAACTGTGTGGGAAACCTTGTTTCTAACCCGCTTAGATTCACGAGTTCCAAAACCTTCTGAACCCTTTCTTCGATCTCTTTTTTAGGAACCTTCCTGACCTTCAGCCCGTAGGCTATGTTATCGAAGACGGACATATGAGGCCAGAGAGCATAGTTTTGGAAGACCATGCCTGTGTTACGCTTGTACGTGGGGAGATCAGTCACATCTTCATCGTTAAAGAAAACATGTCCTTCATCGGGTTGTTCAAGACCTGCGATTATCCTCATGGTTGTGGTTTTTCCGCACCCGCTGGGACCAAGGAGAGTGAAAAATTCGCCGTCTTGTATTTCAAGGTTTATGTTGCCAGCTGCAACGACGTTGCCAAACCGTTTCGTTATTCCTTTCAGGACTACTTTTACCATGGTTTACACTCCTAAGAAGGCGACTCTCTGTTTTAGTATTAGATTCGAAAGAACCATGGCTAGAATCTGAATACTCATCAAAAGGACACATAATGCAGCTCCTACGCTCACAGCTCCGACGGCGGCTACGCCGTAAACTATTTGGCTTATGAAAAACGTTATTGGCATACGGTCCTCACGTAACGCGCCTAGGGTTGCGCTGGTGCTGACCTCAGACATTGAATAAACGAAGGATAGGATTCCTCCTCCAATAATGTTTGACGCTATTAAAGGAAGAACGATTCTTAGGAAGGTTGTGGATCTTCGGGCGCCAAGATTTAATGAGGCTTCCTCTAAGCTTACATCTATCTGTTGAAGCCCTGCGAATATCGCACGGCTGGTGAATGGAAGCCGCCTTACTGAATAAGCAAAGATCAACAGAAGAGCTGGGTCAATTATGGGGTCAAGCAAGGTTCCTCTGAAGTAGTCTGTGAAGAAAAGAAAATATCCAACCGCTAACGCTATGCCTGGCACAGCCACAGGGATTGTTGCCATAACATCAAGCACTGATCTTCCGGGAACATCTCTTCTTGCCACAACATACGCGATGCTGGCTCCAACGAGAATCATCACCGTGACAGCCACGCTTGAATACATAAGACTATTAACTATAGCCCTAGCCACATCAGGGTTTGTGGCTAAAGCTTGAAGATGTTCTCCCGTGAGCTTTGTCGGTAAAGTCCCGCTCGTAGCCCAGTTCGTTGTTGCTAACAGAAGAGTCCCTATCTGAGGCATAGAAGCGGTAACTAACAGAACCATTAAGAGGAGATAGATTATGCCTTGCGCCTTCCAAGAAGGAGTTCTTACACGGGGACTCCACCTGCCGCCTCTGCTTAACATCGCATATGATTTGAGACTAACATATCGCTTGACAACCGTGAAACCAATCACAGAGATAACAAGAATCGTCACTGCCAAAGCATAAGTTCTAGGCGATATTCCGCCTGCCAAAGCTCCAGCGAATGAGCTGTAAATCTTGTACGAAACAACTTTTCTTGACAACGGATTTGCACGTGCCCCTATGAAACCTATTGGAGCTCCCAAGTCTTCCATGCTGAAGATGAACACAATGATTGCTCCCGCTGCTAAGCCTGGAAGCGAAAGGGGAAAGGTGATCGTTCTAAACAGCCGGAACCCTTTAGACCCCAGGTTTTCAGCCTGCTCTTCTAATGAGGGATCTATATTCATCAAAGACGCGAAGACGTTTAGATACACTATTGGATAGTACGATAATATTTGAGCGAGGGCGATTCCGAAAAGTCCGTCTATGTCTATTCTCCAAGGCATTATGTGAAGCAGATTATAGAAGAGAAAGTTAACCAGTCCTCCAATCGGTTGGAAAAGTTTCCCTATCACATATGCGTTCACAAACGGTGTGGCGAGAAGAGGGACCAACAGTAACACTCGGAAGATCTCTTTTCCTTTGAAGCTGTAACGTGCCATGATGACAGCTATCGTAACGCCTATTATGGAGCAAGAGAAAGTCACTGTCATGGCGACTATTAAGGTGTTAAGCAAGATTCCATAGTCAAGTCCCCAGATGTACATTGTTCCCCTGTGAACCTCGAAAAGCCTTCCCCCTCTCGGCGTTAAAGAGATGAATTCTGGATCTCCAAACATGCTGATAAACCAGTTGAGGGATATGTTGCCTCTGTAAATGAAGGCTTGACCTACCATCAAGGCGAGCGGAGCGATCAAAAAAAGGAGAAGGATGGAAAAAGCTATCAATGTTTGAGAGGCAGTCATTAGATCCATTTCTCTTTTTAGCTTCTTCCATGTCTTTCCGAAGTCCATTTTGAACCCGTCTTGTCTCACTTTGAACCTTACTCACTGAAGCTATTTTAGGAGGTCCTGCAGCTCCTGAAGAACAGCATCATAGCGGTCCTCAGCGGCTTTTATCCATTTGGATACCATTTCAGTTCTGAATGTTGGGTCCTTGATTAACTGGTTTATGCTCTTCGCATATTCTTCTGTGAAAGATGTCTCGTTACCTGTCTCGGGGTCAATAAACTTCAGTAGATGCGGGTTGCTTAGTTTGTCAACTAGCTCTGAGAATTGTTCTTGGGTTATTGTTCCCTCAGCTTTGGCCTTTGCGAGTTCCATCCAAGTGTTGGCCAGCTTTAACTGAGACCGGACTATTGTCGCATGATAGAACCACATCATGGAATATTCGTAGGAAATGGCGATTTCATCACTGAAAGATATGACTGAAGCTTTAAGGGTTCTGTTATAGATTGATTCAAGATCCGTTCTTTCTTTGCCCTCAGGCGTGTCGAACACTCGTGGGTTTATTGGCAACCGGTTTATCTTGGGGTCAAGCCAAGGCTTCTGCCCTTCCGCGGAAATAGCCCACGCGATGAAGGCTTGTGCAGCCTCCGGATGCTTAGACGTTGTTAACAAGGCGATGGGATCTCCGTTCACTATTGTTCCGTCCTCCGGCAGAACATATTTGCATATTCCTGGGTTTTCCAGCTGAGCAGTATAACCGTAGAAATCAATCGTGGTTCCCACACCTATTTCTCCAAGCATCACAGCATCTCTTACGCTGCCTGATTGATCAAAAATCCTAGCGTTCGCCCCCATCAAAGTCAGTATCTTCCATCCTTTCTCCCAACCATAACGCTGCAAAATTATTTCAAACATTCTAGTGTTCGACGTAGATTTGGTTGCATCAGCGGTGCCGACGCTTGGAGACGGAAGAGTTAAAGCGTAGGTTTCATTTGCAAGGTCAGTCCACCTTTTTGGCTCCGGTAAGCCTGCGGCTGCAAGATAGTTTTTGTTGATCGTAAATCCGAAAGAGGCGATTGCGCTGCCAACCCAATAGATTTTTCCTTCACTGTATCTCTTCATCGGTACATTAGCTATTTCGTCGGGAATTTCTTTTAGAGCTTCTTTAACGTCATCGCTGGTTAAAGGCGCTAGAAGACCTGCCTCGTAGACTGTGTCGAAAAGAACAGGCCCGCCACCCCAGCCGACATCGATGTCTCCAGATCTATTTATGAGGTCCACCCAGAGGGTTGGTCCTGCAGGCAACCATTTTATGTCCACAATATTGTATTTCTTAGCGTATTCGCTTTCTAAAAAGAGCTGTTCAGCTTTAAAAACAATGTCTGCGCCATGTCTCGTTATTATCTTTAGAACAATCCCAGAAGAAGGAGGCGGTGCAGGCGTCACGGACGACGTTAACGGAATGTTTAAAGTATAAGTTTTCGCTTCGGTTGCTTCCAACGTCTGTGTACTTTTTTCATAACCGGTTTTGCTTACTGAGAGAGTGTAGGAACCCACATCAACCGTAAATGAGTATGTGCCGTCAGATGCTGTAGTAACGCTTTTTCCATCAAGCGTTACGGTTGCTCCTTCTATGGGATCCCCGGTCTCGGAGTCTGTAACCTTACCTGTGATAGTTGCCGTTTCCTTGGGCTTTGGCATAAATAGGCTGTATGCTGCGACTGATATTCCGATGATTACTATCAAGGTGACAACAACGAATATTCGCTTATCCAACGTGTTCTCCTCCTGGCACGCTCAACTTCTACAACGAAATTCTATGTTATTAAAGCTTATAATATATACCTACGTATTATAGACTAGAAAGTAGGAAAGGAGGACAATCTTTGAAGAAGAATTTACTTTCAGCCATGCTTTTGGTCTGTCTAATGGCACTAAGCATTTCCACTCTTCCGTCTCGTGCTGCCTCTAAACCAATTATTGTTGTGCATGCAAAGGGAGCGCTTGAACCGGGTTATTCGCTTGAGGCTATAATGAACAACATAACCGAGGTTGATTGGGTGTTGGTCACAGGAGAACTGACGGCTACTGATCTCGCTGGGGCAACAATGTTGATACTGGTTCAGGTGGACGCACAGCTAAATTACACGGATACAGAACTGGCGGCGATAACCAGCTGGTTTAGTGCCGGCGGAAAAGCAATATGGGTGGCGGGAGACAGCGATTTCGGCACCGACAGGTTTAGAATTCCAAGCAGCAATAGCGTCCTAGAAGCCATTGGAAGCGTTTTACGGTTTGAAGATTGCGAAACAGTTGACCCAGTGTCAAACGCCGGCTTCGATTATCGGGTGCTAGGAGTCTCAGAAAACTGTGACCCAGAAGTCAACTTTCTCGTGGCAGGCGTCACAAAAGCCCTCTTCCATGGACCCGGCTTAATAATAGGCTACTACGGTGGAGCCTACCATAAACTGGAGGAAGAAAAACCTGACAACGTTTTCATAGTAATGACCTCAAGCGAGTCGGGAACAGTAGCAGAATTCAATGAACCAGCAGCTGAACTGCACGAGATAGGTGATGTTGGCACCTTCCCGATGATGGTCATAGAAGTGGACTACACCAAGAAGAACATAATTATCGCAACCGCAGACGCGCCCTTTGACCATTACATGGGCATGTACATGCCTGAACTCCGCGGCCCCAAGTATTATCAGAGATACATGGTAGACAACCCGCAGCAAGGAGCAAGGCTCTTCAAGAACATAATTAGTTATGTGCTTTATTATGCTCCGAAAATGTTGGAACAGCATAATCAGATAGTTTCCATGCAAAGTCAAGTAAATACGCTGCAAGGGCAAGTAACGACTTTACAAGAGCAGATATCAGATCTAGAGACGGAAGTCGCTGGTCTACAAGGCACGGTAAGCATGTGGCAGGGAGCCGCTGGGGCATTACTTGTTGTCGGACTAGTAATAGGCGCAGTTATCGTCTACTTCATGAAGCATAAGTAAGCGCTTAACCTCCTCCTTTTTTTTACATCATTCCGAGTTTTTGGGAGAACATCGTGTATTGTTAAGGCTTGCAAAAAATGTTCAGAAACCTTATGAGCCAGTTTAAACTTAAATGAAGATGAAAAGGTGCAGAAATTGAGCAAGAACGTTGTTATCTGCACAGGACAACCCGGCGCTGGAAGGGACGAATATCTTCAAGGACTTAAAGAAAAATATGATTTCTCTTATTACCACTTGTTCGAGTACATCGTAAAAGAAGCTGAAAAACAAGGATATACGCTGAGCAAACTGAATGTCCTGGACTTCTATGACAGTAAGCCTGGTCGTCTAGAGGAATTTCGCGCTGAAGCGGTCCGCAACATAATTGCAGAAATCGGAGAAAAGGATGGTATCCATGTCATAAGCACCCCTTTTCATTTCGAATGGAAAGGGAAATCCTACATTGGACTGGAGGAAAATGAGGTTAAATCTCTGAATCCTGACGTGTTCATTGTCGTTATTGATGATCTAGTCAGAGTCAGAGAAAGATTGAAACGTGATCCACAGTGGATGGAGCATAATTTTACGCTCATCGAGCTTTCTCAGTGGAGACGAGAAGAAATCATGGGGGTCTACAATTTATCCCGGATGTTCATTCCACATAAGGAATATTACATAGTCGCCAAAGAGCACGGTTTAGACTTGTTGCAGGACTTAATATTCAACAGGCATAAGAAGAAAGTGTATCTAAGCCATCCGATAACTGGCGAGGGAACCGAATTTTTCAAAAAAGTTAGGCGGTTTGCAAAAACGCTTCAGCCCTATTACACAATCTTTGACCCCTACATGATTAAGGATTGGGAACTGGTTGAGACTTGGAGAACCGTGCGAAATAAGGCTAGATCCGAAGGTAAAAAAATTCCTGAAAAAATTGATGTCACAATCGAGTATTCTGACGGACCTAAGACGTACAAGGTTGACTCTTGGGACATTGAAGCAGCAATTAACAACTTGAGAGCCCAAATCATTGACATGGACTACAAAATCATCGAAAGCGCTCACTATGTTGTCGCCTATCACCCGAGAGAACAGATCTCAGCCGGAGTATTATGCGAGATGGTTCAAGCGAAAGGCTTAGCAAAGTTCATATATGTCTTCTACCCATTCGAGCCAAGTCCGTTCTTTGAATGGTACGCAACCAAACTCTTTCATGATGAAAAAGCAATGATTGAGTTCTTGAAACAAACAGCGGGAAAAGAAACAAACACCATATAAACATTAAACGTTTTCCTCTGGAACTTCCACTCCATTTTAAGTTTGTTTGGTTTCGTAAGGACTCAAACATTTTATTTTGGAACATAAACTATACTGCCGTATACAGATATGTCCTCAGAAAAAAGAAAAAGTGATAACCGTTGCGCAAGAAGAACCTGAGAAAACGGCTTCTAGAAGACCTGTCTAGAACATGGGTAATGCAAAGGCTAAAGCGGATAAGTTTGTCAGCTGTACCCCGATGGCTCGGCGTCCGCGTTGCCACATCTTCTAGGTATCAACATTCGATGGCAGTCGGAAGGCTTTCTCTCATGGTTTCTGGCGGAACAGAACATGACCGACTTTTGCTCACAGCAGCCGCGACGTTGCACGACGTTGGAAACGGACCGTTTCCACACATCTCGGATAGTCTTATGAAGGAGATGCTGGGGTTCACACATGAAGAAGCCGTACAGTTCGCCTTTGACCATAGTCCAGTTAAGGACCACCTGGTTTTAGGTAAGTACAAAGTGGACCTCGCGGAAGTTTCTTCCGTTCTTGAAGGAAAACATTACCTATCAAGGCTTCTTTATGGTTTTCCAGATCTTGACAATGCAGATAACGTTTACCGGTTTTTGTCGACAATTCCTGGCAAGCCTTTAGGTGATCCATCGTACAACCCTCCGGAGATTGCTGCCACTATGTCCTTGGATCATGAGAAAGGTAACATCCCTGAAAATCTTCAGCGAAGATGGGCCTCGGACTTTGAAAAGATCTACTCTTATGTCTGGAACGATAAAGATAACATGATATGCTGGACGATGCTGGGAAGAGCGCTTAGAATATTGAAGGAAATATTGACTCCTGAATTTTTCAGACTGACAAACAAAGAAGCATTCAACTTAATGGCTCAGAGGCTACCTGAATGGGCGGATAATCTACGAAGGAAGAAATACAAAATTCTCTTTGACGAGAAATTTGCTCAGCTCAAAGGAGAAGCCCGGAAGCTTTCGGAGCCTTCAAACCTTCCGATGATTGAGCAACATCTTTGTACGGAAGCAAAGATTGACAAGTGGTGTTTAGGATTGACGGTGGACCAGCCTTTGCTGAGAGAGAAACCGGACCACTGGAGAGTTTATCTTGTGTCTTGCAGAGACAACCGAGAAACAGTTTCTTTGCTTAAAGACATACTTTCCGCGTCTGAGCCTTTTCAGGCAACTGATGACGCCCGTTCCTAGAAAGAAGTGTCAAACATTCTGTGCGGTTCTGTTTATCTTGTTTATGATTAGTAACAGCTCGTTTAGGTTAGAGATAATGTAGTCTGGACTCTGTCTTTCAAGCCGCCATCGAGGATTATAGCCTTCATCTCGACTTACGGCTATCGTGCGAACACCTGCCCGTTTACCGGCGATGATGTCCTCTTCCATGTCGCCAATGTAAGCAGCATACTCGGGTCTTGTTCCAACCTTCTTCAAAGTTACCAGAATCGGTTGAGGCGAGGGTTTCTGTTCCACACAATCATCTTGACCCGTAACCGTGGCGAAGTATTTGTCAATACCGAACCTTTCTAGGTGTTCTTTCAGGAAATTGCTTGGAACATTCGAGGCGATAGCTAAAATCATTCCTTGCTTTTCAAGTTCAGTCAGCACCTTTTTCACTTCGGGAAAGATTCTGATTGTCTTGTTGTGCTTGGCGTAGGCTCGGCGATACTCTTCCTCTAGCTTGGGCACCAGTTCGTCGGGGACTCCCATTGCTCGGTGATATTCAGCAACAGGCATCATGAATGTTTCTCTGAATTTTTGGATGCTTTCTATAGTTCCAAGTCCGAGGGTTTGATACGCTTCGGCGTCAGCTTTCCAAACAGCATGAATGTCATCGATAAGCACGCCGCTTACATCGAATACCACAGTCTTAATTTTTCGCATGCACCTAAATAATGAAGCCATCTTTATCAGCCTTTAGTAAAGCCTCATGTAGCTGGACAACAATTTGCCATGGAACCACCGTAACCTTAATGAGATTCAATGTATAACGATAAGGGACAGGCGGCAGTTTACGGCTTGTTTGCCGCCGTGTTGAGCTCTGATGTGCAGCGTGTAACTCTTGAAGACTTGCTCTGCTCCTATGAGAATGTTGTGAGAACTAGGATTTACAGAAGGAACCCAATCGGATCTGCTGAAGATGCTTCTAGGCGTTCATTAACCTTTGAAAGTGTGCTCGTCAACGGCATACTTGAACATCTTGACATCATTGACCTGTTGCCCCTTTTATGGGGACGCACCTTCAAGTTCATAAATCCGCGGAACGCCAAGCGGGAGATAATGGCTCTCAGCGAACTGAGGCGTGAATGGTTTGACGTAGCGAGGGAAAATTATCCTTTGCTTGGGAACCTTGAGGAAAACGTGTTATTCACGTCAAGTCTAGACTTGTCACCCTTCTAGTTACAAGGAGAAAGCGGAAGCTACCGTCTTTCTGCGAATAATGGAAGTAACGACGGTCAAGAAATAGTTTTTAGTTGTGTATGGGAAAACGTAATATACGGTTCTGGAACATATTCCGCAAAAGGAGGATCTGAAACATGATCAAAATCACTTATCTGGGGGCTGGGAGCGCTTTTGCCCCTGTTTTGAGCAAAGACATTTTTCAGATTCCGGGTCTTGAGGAAGGGGAGCTGTGTCTTGTTGACATCGATCCTGAACGTTTGAGGCTTTCTAAAAAGGCAACCGAGATTGTGAACGATAAGTTGAAGACGAAATGGAAGATTGTGGCTTCGACTGACCGCAGGGAAGTGATGAGCGACTCGGATTTTCTGATTAACACAATTGAGGTTAACGGGGTAAACACCGTTCGTTTTGACTATGAGATTCCCTTGAAATATGGGGTTGACCAATGCATCGGCGACACGATTGGGCCGGGGGGAATAATGAAGGCCTTAAGAACGGTTCCGCCTTGGTTGGAAATATTGAAAGACGCGGAGGAGCTTTGTCCTGATGCTTATGTTTTGAACTACACGAATCCTATGTCGATTATGATGCTTGCCACCTTCCGAGCGTCAAAAATGAAGGCGGTGGGGCTTTGTCATTCCGTTCAGGGTACCTCCAAGAATCTAGCGGAATACCTAGAGGTGCCATATGAAGAGTTACAATGGCGGTGCGCGGGCATCAATCACATGGCTTGGTTCACAGAGCTCACGCATAAGGGCAAGGACATGTATCCGGTTCTTAAGAAGAAGGCGCGGGAAAACAAGGAGTTATACGAAAGGGACCCTGTGAAGTTTGAGATTCTGTTCCATTTCGGCTATTTTGTCACTGAGTCGAGCGGTCACATGTCGGAGTACGTTCCATACTTCCGCAAGAGGCCGGAGCTGATTGACAAATACTGTAGAGAAGGATATCTTGGTGGGAGAGGGTTCTACGCGAAAAACTGGCCGAAATGGAGGAAAAACTTGGATGAAAAACGGAAGAGGATAATTGCCGGTGAAGAGGAGCCGGATCTCAGGAAAAGCGTTGAGTATGCGTCTCAGATCATTGAGGGTATCGTGTTTAACCGGTGTAACGTTATCCACGGGAATGTGCTCAACACGGGGTTGATACCTAATCTTCCTCAAAACGAGGTTGTGGAGGTTGCTTGTTTGATCGATCGCAACGGGATTCACCCCACCTATTTCGGTGAGCTTCCCCCTCAGCTCGCTGCGCTTAACCGGTCGAACATGGCGGTATACGATATGACCGTGAGAGCTATAATGAACAGAAGCTACGAGATGGCGGAACAGGCGTTAATGCTTGATCCATTGACCTCCGCTGTGTGTTCGCTGGAAGAAATAAGAAAGATGTTCGCAGAGCTTTACGAGGCAGAGAAAGCTTACATTCCTAAGCTGGAGTAAGTTTCCCAGCCGCAGGACGTACATGCCCCCGAGGTTCTTTCATGATTGCCTTCGCTAACACTGACTAGCTTCAAAACTGAAAACTTTGAAGTTTCTTCTCGTTTCCATTATGACCTGAACCCTTCAGCTCGTTTCGGAGCAGTTAAACAAAAAACATAATTACCAAAGCCTGCATTTTCATAACTGCATAATGAACGACACATTAAAGGGATTACGAGACTGCTTCGCCGGGTTACCCTAGCCTGGTAGGGGGCAGGCCTGCTAAGTCTGTGGCCCATGTGGCCTCGTGGGTTCAAATCCCACACCCGGCGCCAAGGTATTATTCAGGGAGTTTTTAAATAAAAACAGAGTGTGACTTGGAGATTCGTTGTTTTTCTGGTTTTTCTGAGGGACAGATGGAAAAACTGCTGGGGGTTCATGTTTTCCACTGTTGAGGGAATATGTCTTGTTGATGATGAGCGTTCGAACGGTATTATCTTCATATTTGGTGTCGTAGGCTACTGTGATTGGGAAGGAAAGTTTGACAGATATCTTAAAGAATTCGTTTTAACCATGTGTAAAACGGGGAGAAACGTTTGGTTGCTCTCTTGTTCGGTTAATGTAACGTTTTTTGCGGTTTGTTTTTCAATGGTTCTCGATCCAGTAGGAGCCTTTCTCCGTTATCTCTTTTTTCCATATGGGGACCTCGTGTTTAACCTTGTTAACAATCTCAACCACTGCTTTGAAGGCTTCTTCCCGGTGTTTCGAGGCTACCAGCACGTACATAACGTCTTCCCCGACGTTTACGACACCCGTTCTATGCTCCACGATGACATCTGATAATCCATACTTGGCTTTGGCGTCTTCAATTATGTTTTTCATAGCTTTGGGCGCCAACGTTTCGTGGGCTTCATATTCAAGCCGGATAACTTTTTCGTTTCCCCGTTTTCCCCTGACAGTTCCCACGAAAATGGCGATTGCACCTATCTCGTCGGAGGATGCTTTCAACTCGTTGACAAGTGAGTCGAGCTGATCAAGCGTTTCAGAGACCTTTGTTTTCATGATTACCCCTTTTCATGTAGACGTATTGTACCGGGTTATCCCCCGCCGAAAGGCGGCAGAACTGCAATCTCGTCCCCGTCTTTCAAACCGTAGTTCAGGCTGGGGGACTTTCCGTTTATCAAAACAAGATGGTTGTTGAGAACCGGGGTTCCATCCCTGTTAAGCAGCAACTCGCCCTTCACCGTTCTGAAAACCGTTCTAACCCATTTTTCAGAGGCTTCTCTGTGTCTTTGGGTAACATGTTTAAGAAGCAGATCCGAAAGCTTCGTTCCATCCTCAACCGTGTATTCTTCGGTTTTAACATCCAGTATCTCGCGTATTTTCCCAAAGTATCTTACGTTTACAGTTAACACCGTGGCATCCCTGCGGAAAGGATACGCAAAAAGTTATCGTTCGACCGCTACTTTAACCTTTTGACATCGACATAGATGCTTGAAAGAGAAATGTTGGGTTGAACCCGGTTTTCAACGGAAACCGCGGCTGCATCTTCATTTTATGAATGTTTTTACGGTTCTAACTATTCCTTCCGCATCGATTCCCTGCTCAGCCAGCAGCTGGTCAGCTGGGCCTGAATGGGGCATCTTTGTTACAGCCAAGATGTGCGGTCTTAACCCTAAGGACGCAACGGCTTCCCCGAGTCCGCCTTCAGCATAGTGGTCCTCAACCGTTATGATGTGTCCCGTTTCTTCCTCGGCTTTTTTCAGGGTTTCCCGGTCCAAGGGCTTGATTGAGTAGCAGTCAATAACCCGTACAGGTATCCCTTCCTCTTTGAGTTTTTCGTAAGCTTTCAAAGCCTCATGCACAGTGATGCCTGCAGCCACGATCGTAGCTTCGTCCGATCTGCTTTGCCTGAGAACCTTGGAGCCGCCGATGTGAAACTCTTCTTCGTTGCCGTATATGACGGGTGTCTTAGGCCTGGTGGTTCTGAGGTACGATATTCCATCATAGTTGGCCATGAGACAGGTGAGCTTCTCGCTGCTCACAGCGTCACACGGATATAGGACTAGGCTGTTCAGTATGGGACGGAACATTGACAGATCTTCTAAACCCATCTGTGAAGGACCGTCTTCCCCTATTGAGACTCCCGCATGTGACCCGGTGATTTTCAAGTTCGCCCGGGAGTACGACGCCATTCTGATCTGGTCGCAGGCTCTGGAAAGGAAACAGGCGAAGCTTGACAGGAAAACGTCGAACCCTTGGGTTTGAAGACCGACGGCTACGCCGACCATGTTCTGCTCCGCTATATAGCATTGCAGGCTGCGTTCAGGGAACTTTTGGAAGAAATAGATTGTGTAGGTCGAGTTTTGAACGTCGCCGTCGAGGACAACCATGTTCTCGTTGACCTCGCCTAGTTTCACCAACGCATTTCCGTATGCTACCCTTGTCGCCACCTTTTCTCCAAGTTCATAACTCGTCTTCAGGCTGTAATCTGTTTCAAGCCTTCTCGGAGGCTTCGTTGCTTTTATGAAGTTTTCCGGTTTGAATTCAACATGCCTGATTTTTGGAAGAAGCTCTTTCTCTGCTTTCTGTTCTTCGTCTCGGCTTAAAGGTTTCCCGTGTCTTCCATTAACGTTTTCGAGGAAACTGACGCCCTTGCCCTTCACGGTTTTTGCGATTATAAACGAAGGCTTCTCCGACTTCTTTGCCTTGTTGAAGGCTTCCAACAGCTCCTCAACATCATGTCCATCGCAGACTTGAACGTACCAGCCGAATGAAGAGATTCTTTCCGCATATGCTTCAGCGTCCCATTCGTACATTGTTGGCCCACTCTGCCCCAGCCTGTTCATGTCCAATATGGCTGTCAGATTCGGTAAGCCAAGTTTACCTGCGAAGTTGATTGATTCCCAAACGGAGCCCTCCGCCATCTCCCCGTCGCCGAGAAGCACGTATACTCTTCGGTTGACGCCGAGCAGGTTCTTAGCGTAGGCCATGCCGACTCCGATGGCTAAGCCTTGCCCAAGAGAACCCGTTCCCACCCTTATGCCTTTCACTCTTGGAACCGGGTGGCCTTCCAGCCGCGATGTGAACTGTCTCAGAGTCATGAGCTCCTCCCTGGGTAAGGCGCCTACTTCAGCCAATGCGGCGTAAAGAACCGGCGCTGCGTGGCCTTTTGACAGCACAAACTCGTCGTTGTCTAAATAGTCAAGGTTCTCCGGGTCGATCTGCATTTCGTTAAAGAACAGGGTTGCAACGATCTCTGCTGCTGATAGGCAGCTTGTTGGGTGACCGGAGCCTGCTTCGGTGGTTGCTTTGATGCTGTGCAGCCTAAGGGTGTTTGCTGTGTTCTCCAAATATTTGACGATGCTCAAACCGCAAGTTCTCCGAGAAACTTGATTTAATACAGTAACAGAATACTCTGATATTAACGTTAACGGATTGAAACAGGAGAAACGCTGCTTGGCTCTGGGAAATCATTCGGGTTTTTTCTTTTCCTCAACGGTGAAGTCCAGCGGCATACCGAGGTCTTCATAGAGTCTTCTCCTGCTTTTCTTGTCTTCTTCCTGTATTCTCCTCGCAATCTTCGCGATTTCTTCAGCTTTTCCCCAAGGAACAACGATAACCCCGTCGCCGTCCGCGACCACCACGTCTCCGGGATGTACAAGAACTCCGCCGCAGTTAATCGGTTTGTTGATGGATTCAAACAAGTCTTCCAGGGCGGATTCCCCGAGAGATAAACCTGCAATAGACCGGGATCTGCTGCTTGATTATTTCATCTGTGTCCCTGCATCCGGCGTTGGTGACGACGATGTTTGCTCCCGCCTTGACCCAGGCGAGACTGTTGTTTGACCCAATGAATCCCACATCGCCGGTTCCAGCAGCATCTATGACGATAATGTCACCTGGTTTAATGTTCTCCATCAGATGGTCATTCGCAAGTTTTTGGTACCAGTCGCTTTTCCACTTGAAGTAGTCTTCGAGGCTTGAAAAGGTTGGCGCACGTTTATCGGTGGGCATAAACCTCACAGTTAAGGCGCACCCGTAGATTCTATGTTTAAACCCTTCGGTGTCCCTCCAAAGAGGCTGGATATCTCTGTCCATTGTTCCAACATCTTGAAGACCCACAGCGTCCATTGCATCACAAACATCGGTCAACCGCAAACCATCAAACAAGCCGAGAACCCGTTCACGCCCAGCAAAACTCGTCAACACGCAGTCACTCTCCAACTGAAAACTTATGGCAATTAACGATATTAAGACCTAGCCCGGAAAAACCTAAACCACAAGAAGAAAACAAGGAACCCACAGAAATCGAAATCATTCGTTAGAGTCTTTCTTTTCTTTATAAACGAAACGAAAGAAATCCAAAGAACATTTATAAAGAAAAAATTTTTTCCCGGGCACACACGGAAGGAGCCTTTCGATAAGTCTAGGCATCATGGGGGGGATACTACAAATTTTATGTGGGTGCTGCAGGATTGCCTTTATTCCACAAAAAAATTGAGCCTAAGAACTGCCGTGAAACACCCATCATTTTTGTCAGAGATGAGAATGCATTGGGAAGCTGAACAGTGGATGGCGGGTTATATGTTACGGCGGAGGATTTTGGCACCATGAAAACGGGTTCCGTTTCAGGTTTTAGAAGATGGCGCTGGCAAACAAGAGGTTTATCCTCCAAAAAGGATACGGTTGCGGAAATGAAGAAAGGAAGGTCAGCTATGAGACATTTACAGATGAAGTCATGAGCACCCATGAGAAACTTGCTGGTGAACCGGCTATGTGGATTCCTTTTCTCAGAGTAGAGCTGAAAACGGCGAAGATGTTTCTTAGACCAGCCTTGGACGAAACCTTTTTTTCTTTGTTTTTCAGCGGAACCGGAGGCGGCAGATTCTTTGGCTGAGCATGTTTTTCCGTTCTAGGGAAAAACATTTAGTTGTTTTCATTTATTGGTTAAAAACTTGTGTGGGTTGTGAAAAAAAGAAAAACAGCGGAATAATTCCCTGAACTCTGATAAAACATCATATTTTCTCCAAAAAACGGAGAAATGTATCCATTTTCGTTAGAAAACCTTAAAATAGGCTTATTTAACATTATGAACCAGAATCGGAAAGCGAGGTTAGAAACAATGTTTAGAAAAATTAGCATGTCTCAAAGAAGAAGCAACATAGAGATAGTTGCCGAGATATTGAGAATAGCCAAAAAAGGCGCCAAAAAAACCCGAATAGTCTACGGCGCTAACCTGAACTTCAAGATGCTGGGAGAATACCTGGCGAAACTTGAAAAAGCAGGGTTGGTCGTACGTTCCCAAAACAACGGCGGTCTAATAAAGACCACTGAGAAAGGGAAAGAGTATCTTCAACAGTTCTACGGCTTGAAAAAGTTCGGCGTAGCCTAACTCAAGGCGGCAACCAAAAACCTTTTAGAAGACAAAATACGTATCTGAAATACATACCAGTAAACCGGATTAAAAAGAGACAGATGAAATGCCCCTGAAGCTTTGGATGCTGCCGTTCCTTTTGGCTCTCGGCGGCGTCGTATCAGACTACGTCACAACAACCATAGCTCTAACCATGTGCACTGGCCTATACGAGACTCACCCACAATACAGTCCGGTATGGGCGCTTCTTATCTTCTGGGGCGCCATCGCCGTGTTAACCTTAGCTCTGCCAAAAGAAAAACCTTGGACCTTAAGCATAAACGCATTAGCACTAGCATCATACATAGGCGCAGTAAACAACACCCTCGTAATCCTAGGACTCTTTTCAGGGCTTGTAATATAGGTGAACCATTCTTTTTTGGATAGTCCACTTTTCAAAGAATCTCATGCAAAGATTTGTGGACGACTAGGATCTGATAGTGCCCTTTTTTGGTGTTTTTCGCGGTTTTTCTAGGATTATAACGGTTTCAATAGCTGTAAATGATTTGTAAACTACGGGTGTAGAATACGGATAATAGATCAGAAATACTTGTCATAAACATTGAATGAAAACACATATATCTGCGAAACGTTAACAATTCCCGGGAGTAACAAGATGACCGCATTGAATAGTTTGAGGTCATATGCTGCTCTTGCTAAATCGCGAACGTTAGAGGCGTTTAGCTACACGTGGTTGGCGGTTGTAGGCGCGTTAATTACGACTCGGGGTTCCCCGCAGATTGTTCCAACAGTTTTAGCGGCGCTAACTGCCTTCACAATTTCTCTTTGCGTTTACATATACAATGATATCACGGATATGGAGATGGATAAGCTCAACCCAACAAAGAGCAGCCGTCCACTGCCATCTGGAAGGGCAACAAAGGAGCAAGCTAAGAAGTTTGTTTGTCTGGCAGGTATTACTGGACTCGTTCTGTCATTCTTTGTAAATTTTGAAGCTTTCCTTCTCTGCGCTTTCTGGCTTACATGGTTCTTGGCGTATTCGACGCCGTTGTTACGCCTTAAGAAGAGACTGATTCTTAAGGAAAGCACGCCAGCACTGGGTTATTTCCTTTCAACGGTGATCGGTGCTAAGGCAACCGGATATATCACGCCAACCGTCGTCTTCTCCGGGTTGCTCTCCGGGCTCTTTATATTTTTCAGTCTT
>PIYB01000014.1 GCA_003601835.1 Candidatus Bathyarchaeota archaeon | reverse complement strand
CCACCGACAGCATAGCTTCTACGAATCTCGGCCAGTTTGTATGCGGTTCGTGACCGAGAAGCAGTATCAGACACGACTCGCCTGTTTCGTCTTTCCAGTAGTAAAGAGCGTTTTTCGGCGGAATATACGAGTGTATGAGGCCTTCTTTTATTGAGACAATTGGCCGGTGAATCAGATAGTTGTGAAAGAATTCTATTGGGATTTCACCGAAACTTTGTGCTCCCAACTTGTCTAACAGATATTTAATGGTGAAAGTAGAAACCTTGCCTGCGTTCCCCCATCCATCTAAGCCTACGATCATGTTGGCGCAGTGAAGCTTGATTTTCGTGGTTACCCTAACATCGTTGCTCATGAACTTTTCTCCACAATAAACATAACACGCGGACAGTATATGGACCTTGTGTTTCTCTAGGAAGCAACAATGAGGAAACCATTTAAGAAACGCGCTCAATAATGCATGTGGAGAGGAGAAAACCCTTTGCATCGTCAAAAAGACGTAAACCCAGTTTATAGAGACCTTAGCCAACCCGTTGAAAAAAGGGTTGATGACCTGCTTGCGAGGATGACGATTGAAGAAAAAATCGGACAGATGTGCCAATATAGCGGCTTCAACGAGAAACATGAGGCTTTACTTAGAAAAGGGCGAGTAGGCTCATTCCTCAATGTTACAGGCGTAGAAAACACCAACAAAGTTCAAAAGATCGCCGTGGAACAGTCTCGTCTAGGCATCCCCCTCATCTTCGGGTTAGACGTGATACATGGATACAAAACAATCTTTCCGATTCCGCTTGGACTTGCTAGCACATGGGACCCTGACGCTGTGAAAAAAGCGGCGTCCATCGCAGCGAAAGAAGCTGCATCCGAAGGAACACACTGGACCTTCGCGCCTATGGTTGACATAGCAAGAGACCCTAGATGGGGCCGCATCGCTGAAGGCGCCGGGGAAGACCCCTACTTGGGTTCAGTTATGGCTAAGGCTTTGGTTGAAGGATTTCAAGGAGCCAACCTATCTCATCTCGACACTGTGGTTGCATGCCCCAAGCATTACGTGGCTTACGGCGGGGCTGAAGGGGGAAGAGACTACAACACTGTGGATGTTTCTGAAAGGGTTCTCAGGGAAGTGTATCTGCCGCCTTTCAAGGCTGCCGTAGTGGACGGCGGCGCCGGCACGGTGATGAGCGCCTTTAACGATCTGAACGGTATTCCTGCTTCTGCTAACCGGTACACTCTTACAAATATTCTCCGTGAGGAATGGGGTTTCGAAGGCTTCGTTGTGAGCGACTGGAACGCAGTCGGCGAACTTATGAGCCATGGGATCGCTGGGACACCAGCGGAAGCAGCAAAGGAAGCAGTTGAAGCCGGCGTTGACATGGACATGTGCGGCGATATCTACCAGAAAACGTTGGATCAGCTGGTGAGGGAAGGAAAGGTTTCTGAGGAAACGGTGGACGAAGCGGTTAGACGAATTTTAAGGATTAAATTCAAACTGGGCTTGTTTGATAATCCCTTCATCAGCCCAGAACGCGCCGGCGAAGTCATACTTTGCAAAGAACATTTGGATGCTGCGCTTGAATTGGCGCGGAAGTCGATTGTGCTTTTGAAGAATGAAGGCAACCTTCTACCCTTAAAGACGAACCTGGATTCCATAGCCGTTATAGGTCCCTTAGCAGACGACCATGAGGCGCCTCTTGGTCCATGGGCGTGTCTAGGAGACCTTGAAAACGTCGTTACGGTTCTCGAAGGCGTCAAAGCCAAAGTATCCTCGAACACCAAAGTCTTGTACGCAAAAGGATGCGAAATCGAAGGAACAGGAACTGAAGGGTTCGAAGAAGCCGCGGAAAAGGCGAAAGCCGCCGAAGTGGCAATAGTTGTCGTTGGAGAAAACAGAGACATGAGCGGGGAAGCTGCTTCCCGGTCGTCTCTAGACCTGCCGGGAGTCCAGGAGGAGCTTGTGAAAACCGTCTTGGACACTGGCACGCCGGTTGTTGAGGTGCTTATGAACGGGAGACCTTTATCCATATCTTGGTCAGCGGAACATGTTCCTGCAATACTGGAAGCTTGGTTCCCCGGGATCCAAGCAGGCTACGCTGTTGCTGATGTGGTCTTCGGTGAATATAATCCCGGCGGCAAGTTGCCTGTGACGTTTCCTCGAACCGTAGGGCAGGTGCCGATTTACTACAATCATAAGAACACAGGTAGGCCTCCGTCTTCGGAGAGGTTCACTTCGAGGTATCTTGATTTGCCGTATACTCCGCTGTTTCCTTTCGGGCATGGGTTGAGCTACACGCAGTTCGAGTACAGCAACCTACGGATAGAGCCAGCTAGCATGAAGGTTGACGGCGCGATCAAGATAAGCTTGGACGTAAAGAATGTGGGTGACAGGAAGGGGGATGAGGTTGTTCAGCTTTACCTACGTGATGTTGTCGCAAGTGTGACAAGACCTGTTCAGGAGCTTAAAGGCTTCAAAAGGGTTACGTTTGAACCGGGTGAAAAGAAAACCGTGACGTTCACAGTGTCTTCGAGGGACCTAGCGTTTGTTGGACGTGACCTAAAATGGATCGTTGAACCTGGAACCTTCAAGGTGATGATCGGAAGCTCGTCACAAGACATCCGGTTAACCGGCAGTTTCGAGGTTGAACCATCCTAGATTGTTTGTTGGAAAAACAAAGACTAAAGGAGACTCCTAGCTTAGAACGGAAGCGCAAGATAAGCCGGATTCCTCTTTTTTATTATTCGGTTTCGGTGGGCACGCCATATAGTTGAGGGTCTGTCCGTCGTGAGTTCTTCATCTGTTGTCAGGTTTTTCGGTTACGTCATCCCCTCATTCATCGTTTTCCGTTCGTTGCATAAAAAGGGTTCCGAGAAGAACAAGCCATTCAGCATGGATGTTGCCCTGAAACGGGTTCAGCCTTGTCATCAGCTATGGTTGAATCTGCGCTGTTCTTCGTTAGCCTACGGATGACCGTTTCCTTGCGGGGGGTTCAAGCGAAGGCGAAGATTGGATATATATTAAATAGGTGCAAAGCGGAATATCCAACGTGTTTAGAACTTCGTCAAACCATTTTGGTTAGGGAACATGGTGACATATAGATGATCTCGAAAGAAAAAATCGTGAAGTGCGCTGAGGCCATCGTTACAGGTATGAACCTTAAACAAGGTGAAGCTGTCATCATCCGTGGTGGAACTCACACCCAAAGCCTCTTAGAGGAGATTGGTATCATGTGTTACAAGAAAGGTGCGCAGCCGTTGATCATTGCAACAAGCGACGATTACTCTGCACGAATCTATAAAGAGGTGCCGGTGGAAACCTTAGAGGTCACGCCGAAGCATCTGCTGGGCGCCGTCAAGGAGGCTGATGCGTACATTGTGGTTGAACCGTTCAAGGATCCACGCATCCAAACCCTTTTTCCACGTGAAAAGATCGCTGCGAGAACGAAGGCTAATGTGCCCATAAGAAAGGTTCTGTATGGCGAGGACGAGGGTCTAGGTAAAAAATGGACTTACGCCGGGTGGCCGACCCCTGAAGCGGCAAGCTTCTATGGGATCGACTACAACGATCTGGAAAGACTAATAATTGAAGGCATGACTGTGCCTGCTTCAGTTCTTAAACAGAGAACCTCGCGGCTGGCTGAACGGTTGAAAGGTGCAGAGGAGCTTCGGGTCACTGACGGGCAAGGAACAGAATTCACGTGTAGGATAAAGGGTCGTCGGATAAACGAGGATGACGGGGTTGTTGATGACCATGATATTGAGATCGGAGACTTAGGCAACAATCTGCCTGCCGGCGAACTGTTCATTGCACCTCACGAAACTGTTGGTGAAGGAACAATTTTCTGTCCGGTCACAATCGACAGGTTCACGAACAAGATAATCCGGGATGTCACCCTATATTTCGAGGACGGCCGTTTAGTTCTCGAAAAGTGTAAAGCGAGGGTTAACCAGGACCAGATGATTGATTCCTTCAAACGGTGCCTGGAGATAGACAGCAAAGAAAAGGAGGTTCGCACAACCAACATCGCTGAGCTAGGAATAGGCTGCAACCCGGCGATTGACAAAGCCATCGGCTACATATTGACGGATGAAAAGCTCGGCGGTTCTGTTCATGTTGCTTTCGGAAGCAACCTGGGGTACGGGGGCACCTCGAGGTCGTGCATGCATTGGGATTTCGTTACAGACCCGTCGGCTACAATTGAGATAGTGGAAAACAACGAAGTCATAATGAAAAATGGAAGAATCCTGTAGGATGACCGTTCTTTCAGAGGCAAGCTAGGCGCTTTTAAGGCTCCTGAACGGAGAAAGGGTTTGTAAGCCTCCGTTCTAGGAACCGTGGTTTGCGATGCACAATTTTTTCCAGAGAGGGTACGGTGACTGGCAAAGAAAACGGGATTTCCAGCAAAGGTTATATTTACTGTTTCTTAAACGTCTAGAACAACTGAAGGTAATGAAAGACTGGTGAGGCCTTTTGGAAAAGATTGTTGGAATCGACGACATCGCAACATATGTTCCGAAAATTTATCTTGACGCTGAAGAGATGGCTAACGCTCGAGGGATACCTCCCGGGAAGCTCACTAAAGGCCTCGGCATAGAGAAGCTCTCCATACCTGATGCGCATGAAGATGCAGCAACGATGGCTGCTATGGCTGCCTTGAAGCTTATGGAGAAGAATGACCTGCAGCCGAAAGATGTTGATTTTATACATGTAGCCACTGAGACAGGTCCTGACGCTTCCAAGCCGATTTCGTGTTACGTTCAAGGCATGTTGGAGCAGATTTATGGTAAGGGAAGCTTCGACCATGTTGGCGCGCCGGAGACCAAGTTTGCTTGCGTCGGTGCAACCTACGCGATGATAGATCGTCTTGCTTACATTGCTTCAGGTTGGAACAGAGCTCCGTGCGCGATAGTTGTAGCCACAGACATTGCAAGGTATGAGCTGAACTCGTCTGGCGAGCCAACTCAAGGCGCAGCTGCAATAGCGTTGCTTCTCAAAGAGAATCCTCGGCTTTTGGTTTATGAGCCTAAGTTCACCGGTTTCGGCACCGTTGATGACCGAGATTTCTTCAGACCGGTCGAGCGGAAAACAGCGGTGGTGGATGGGCAATATTCCATCGCTTGTTACTTGAGGGACATGAGGATTGCTGTGGATGCGTACAAGAAGAACATGATAAATGCGGGGGTGCTCAAGTCGGGTCAGGATAGTCTGGTTGACAAGTTAGGCTTAGCGTCCTTCCATTCTCCTTTCCCGAAAATGGTTCAGTACGCTTTCGCAGATTTCTTGGCGCATGACTGGAGAAACCTTCCACGGTGGAAAACAATTTCGCGGAAGATAGGTCCTGAACCCAGCCGGGAAGGCATGACAGATGTGGAATATTACGTGTCGGACGACCATAAAAACTTCAGAAGAAAATTCACGAAAACCGAGGAGTTCATTAAGGAATACGAAGAGAAGATTGCTGATTCGCTTACCGCACTTAGAATTATCGGAAACTCTTACACGGCTTCTGTGTGGCTAGGTGTGGCGAGTCATCTCGAGACCCGGCGTGACGACTTAACTGGGAAACGTCTAGGAATAGGCTCATACGGCAGCGGAAGCAGCGCCATAGTTTGCAGCTTCATCGTGCAACCGGAATACAAGGAAGTAGCGAAAGGAATAAAGCTGATGAAGAATCTTGCCGAAAGACAAAGAATATCGATGGATGTCTACGAAGACCTTCATGAAGGAAGACGCCAACTGAACGAAAGCGTGATCCCGCCTAAAAACGAGTTCGCATTGGTTAACTTAGGAACCCAAAGTCACGACCACGGCTACCGGTATTACCGCTACATAAAATAGCGTCAAGAAACACCAAACCTAACCTTTTTGGTAAACCTCCATATTCTGGGTTCTCAGGAAAATGCGCCTTTTTTAGGCTATCTTGTCAAGCATATCCTGCGTAACCTCGTTTTCAAACGGTTCGCCAGTCAAGTAATGCTTAAGCTCCTTCAACGCTTGGCGGCCTAGTCTTTTGCATTCTTCGTTTATGCTTCCGGCAATGTGTGGCGCGATGATGCAGTTTGGAAGATCATAGAATGGGCTGCCCTTCGACGGCGGTTCATGCTGGAAAACGTCGAGAACCGCTGTTACCCGGCCTGTGCGCAGCTCCTCGATTAATGCATCCTCGTCCACCAGTGCTCCACGTGAAGTGTTAATGAAGACGGAGCCATCCTTTAAGAGCGAAAGCATCCTACGGTTTATCATACGTCGGTTTTCGGGGAACATTCGCAGTGCAAAGAGTGACAACGTCGCAGGTTGACATCAACTCTTCAAGCGGAACCTTTCTAGCCTTCATTTTTCGTGCTTCCTCTTATTTTCTTCTTTTCTTGTTAAATTGTTAACTCGCCAAGTTTCAGCAGAAACCTTCAGCCTGTTCCGAGGTTTCTTTTCATTTCAACACGAAATCGACGGCTTTTCTTGCTGCAGTCGCTATGTCGGGGCGAACGTTGACCACGTACCTTTCTTTCTTAAGCGAAAGATAGAGCTTCTCCAGAGTATGCATCTTCATGTTGACGCATACAGCTTGATTGTATGCGGGGATATAAACAGCGTCTTCCCTGTCCTTTTTCAACCGGTGAAGCATCCCTATCTCGGTTGCTACTATGAATTTGTCAGCGTTCGATTTTTTCACCCAGTCAGACATCTTCGCGGTGCTCCCAACAAGATCAGCTATGTCGCAGACCTCGGGGTCACATTCGGGGTGAACCAGCACCTCAGCTTCAGGATAACGTTTCTTCAGCTCTAACACATCATCCTTACTGAACAGTTTGTGAACAGGACAGAAACCTGAACGGGGCACCGGAATAAGATGTTTCGCCGTGAACTTCTCGGTGTACTTGGCGAGGTTTGCGTCAGGTCCGAAAAGAACGGTGTCTGATTTCATCCGGTTCACGGTTTCAACCGAGTTCGCGGAGGTGCACACAGCGTCGCATTCGGCTTTCGCCTCAGCTAATGTGTTGACATATAGAACCATGTTTGCTTCAGGATGTTTCTCGCGGTACATCCTAGCCAGCTCAGCTGGTAGCATCCCTGCCAAAGGACAGAGCGCGTTGCGGTCAGGAATCAGGACCGTCTTGTCCGGGTTGAGGAGGGCGGCGGTTTCAGCCATGAAGGTGACGCCGCAGAACACTATTATTTTTGCATCTGTTTCTGATGCGTGGAGGGAAAGTCCTAGGCTGTCGCCGAGGTAGTCAGCTATATCTTGGATTTCGGGGCGTTGATAGTTGTGTGCAAGGATAATCGCGTTTTTTTCTTTTTTCAGCTTCAGAATTTTCTTCACGAGATCGGGGTTGGCGCCCGTGTTTTATTCCTCCAAGATATGTTTAGCGGCTTGGTTCTCAGAGCGAACATTAAAGTTCGATTCTAGCCCATTCCATAAGATTTGTTGCATATTAAGCTTTGTTTTTCTTCATGGTTCTTGCGGGTTGATGAAGATAGCGAAGTAAAGATAAATATGCGGAGATGCGTAACAGTCTATCCTAAATGTAAATGGTTGATATGCAAGGGGTCCGCCTTGAATCGTGAAGAAGCAGTTAAGCTGATAAAGGCAAACGTCAGCAACAGAAACATCTTCCGCCACATGGTTGCGGTGGAAGCTATCATGAAAGCTCTAGCAAAATATCTTGGCGAAGACGAGGAGATTTGGGGTTTAGCTGGGCTGGTTCATGATGTTGACTACGAGAAAACGGCGAAAAACTTTGAGAAGCACGGAGTTTTGGCTCAGGAAATTCTGAACGGAAAGGTGCCGCAGGAGGTTTTAAGGGCAATTTTGGCTCACAACTACGAGAATACCGGCGTGAAACCTGAGACGCTCTTGGAGAAGGGGCTTATAGCTTCTGACGCCATATCCGGGTTGATAGTTGCCTGCGCGTTGGTTATGCCTTCCAAGAAGGCTAAAGATGTGAAGCTGAAAACTGTTAAGAAAAAGTTTAAGGATAAGGATTTCGCTAGGGGAGCTGACAGAAAAAGGATACTTCTGTGCGAGGAAATCGGGGTGCCGAAAGAAACCTTCTTCGAGATAGCCTTGAAAGGAATCCAAACAGCAGCCCAAGACCTAGGATTATAGGATGCCTTTTTCACAGGCAAGAATGTTCGCTGAGTCCGCAAACCCAAAAAAAAAGAAAACCGGGAATGAAGACGAAACAATTGCACCGTTCTTGGCAGCTTCGCGTGTTTACATTCCAAGTGTTATCCTCTGACCTTTAACAAGAAACGATTTCTTCATTCCCTACTTGAAAAAGAAAGCGTAGCAGAGACATAAGCTTGGTGTAACCGTCTTAAGACCAGTTCTGGGTACAGAAATGGATGTTTTGATGTTGATGCAGGTTTAGAGCGCTCATGGTTGTCTCTTCTCTTACTCATTTGTTGGTCGATATCTTAAATAGATGAACCTGTAGAATCTAACAGAACCGGACATGAAGCTAAGCACCACTGTTCTGGCTCGTATTGCGATGCTGGGTGCCCTAGTTGTGATTTTTGATTACACGATGAAGTTCTCAGGCTTAAAAATACCGTTTCCTTGGCTGCCTTTCCTCAAATTTGATTTCACGGGCATCCCGATTGTGTTATCGTTGCTTTTGATAGGATTTGGACCTGGAGCCGTAACTTCAGCTGTGGCTTTCCTCGCGATACTGGTTCGAAGCGGGGACATGGTTGGGGCATCAATGAAAGCCCTAGCGGAGTTCTCAACAATCCTAGGAATGAGTCTAAGCATAATCCTGCTCAAAAAATTTCCGACGTTCGCGAAGCTTGTTTCCTTCGTATCCGGCTGCGTTTTCCGGGTTCTAGTCATGACCGCGGCAAACCTTGTGATTCTCCCGTTGTACACAAACGTGTCGTTTGATTTTGTTCTTAAAATAAGCCCCTTGGTAGCAGCGTTTAACGTTTTTCAAGGATTTTTAACCATGTTCGGCGGCTACATTGTTTACGAAGCGTTACTCCGGAGGATGCCGTCATTAGCCTCTAAAACCGGTAGCTAATCGAAACTCATAATTGAATTCTCGCCAAGATAATCTACAAGGCGAACATCGGGTTGAGAAGTGTGTGCTGCTATCGAGGCTGTGAAGAAGGCAGGCGTCGTATTCGCGGTTGATTTTGGGGAACGATATGTTGATGTAAACCAGAAGGTGAAGCTAGCCCTCGACAACGGACGTTTAGGTAAGATGATTCTAGGCGACATGAGAATGAAATGGTATCGAACCCAGGAATACTATGACGGCGGTTATCCTCCGGGATGGCGGAAGAGAACGATCACCGAAGGCGGCTCAGCTGCAAATCAAGCTGTGCACTTTATTGACCTGCTTCAGTGGTAGATGGGACCTGTGAAAACTGTCTACGGTATGTCTTGAACCTTCGCGCATGAGATCGAGACGGAGGACCTAAGCGTGGCGCTTTTGACCTATGAGAACGGAGCGTGGGGGTCCATTGTCACAACGACCGCGAGCTATCCAAGCCTCGGCTCCTTGATCGAGATGACGGGAAGCAACGGAACAATCGTGTGGAAAGACGGAAAGATCAATGTTTACAAACTGAAGAATAACCCTGAACCGTCGCTGGACGAGTTTAAACTGGACCCAAACCGTCCCAAGAACATCATTGAGGACATGGTTCTAGCCATAACAAAAGACACCCAGCCCATGGTAGACGAAAAAGAAGGACGAAAATCCGTAGCCATACTGAACGCCCTTTACGAATCATCCAGAACAGGAAAGACTATACGGGTAAGCTGAATCCACAAAAAAACTCCGGGAATCCACAGTTTAACTCGTAAAGTTCGTACATAAAAACGGGAGAGGGCAAGGAAGCCTCTCATTTACGGGTTGCTTGTGCTGTTTGTAGGTATCTGTATGAACGGCAAAGTTTCTCCACCGAAGAAGTACGGCAAAACCCCGTTCCATTTCTCGATAGCGATGTAAGTCAGATAATCCGCGGTTAAAGATTCCCTTATTAGGCGTACCGCCTCAGCCTGAGCCTTCGCTCTTGCGATGGTCGCATTCGCCTCAGCCTCCGCCTGGATCACCTTCTGTTGAGCCTCATACCTGATCTGTTCAAGCTTGTTCTTGGCTTCCAACGCTCTTTGCTGAGCGGTTACTTTAGCTTCGATTGCCTTGGAAAACTCTGGGGAAAACTGGAAATCCACGATGGAGGTCGCTAGAACCTCGATGTGATACTGAGCCAGTCTTTGTGAAAGAATCTCTTTGAATTTGGCTTTGACGGTTTCCCTCTTGGTGATGAGCTCCTCAGCCTCGAACAAGGCTGTGGTCGCCTTGATGCTTTCCTCAATGTTAGGTCGTATCACACGGTACTCGTACTCCTTTCGAAGAATTCTGTAAACGTCTCCAGCACGATCAGGTATTACTCGATAGTTAACAGCGATGGTTGTGGTGACCTCCTGCAAGTCTTTAGAGGCTGTTGACTCTGAAGTTTCGACTTTTTGTATCGTGACATCCATGAAAACCACCTGTTGCACAAGCGGAGTTACGAAATGCAGGCCTTCTCCTAGGACGTTGGTCACGGAGCCCCATGTGAGGACTATGCCTCTCATGCCTGATGGGACGATCACTATGCCTTGGGAAAGCACCAGCAATGAGCCTACCAGTAGGATGATCAACGGAACAACAACAAGCATCCTTTTTCTTCCTTTTTTATCTTCTAACGGATAATCCAATGCTAACTGTTCTCCTCTTTTCTGTTCGTATGTTCACCTTAAAAGTGTCAACTCGCAGATATAAACATGAGCGAAGCAAACCACACGCAGCGGAGAAGCCGCCGGATGCATCAGGCTGACTGCTGTTCTCGCGTACTGTATGCTTAGCACCGTGAATCGAGGCTGGAACCGGTCAGTTACATCGACTTTTGCGGGGGTTTCGTCTGTTAAACCTCTTGAAGGACAGTTTTCTCTTTCGCCGTTCTCAAAATTGAGTTAACTTGGTCTTCTGTCAGAGGGTAGCCATGTAGACATCTTCCTCTGGCTTTCAAGCCGCTGAGAACAGTTTCTTTGATCGGAAGAGGTGGTTCAAACCTGTAAAGCTTGTTGAAGACTAAGACGCCTTTCCAGCCCATTTTTTCACATTCTTGCTTCTTATCCTCCGGCAGATCATCCTTTTTAACAAACTCGCCTAGCACGCCGTAACCGACGAAGGAGTCTCCTTTTTCAGCTTTACGAACGAGAAGGATCACGCCTCCGGGTTCCCATCTTCTAGGAACCCCTGGAAAATATTTTTTGATCGAGAAAACCTGTCTGAACCATTCTTCACGTGTGATTCTCAGGATGTAGTTCCGTGGAGAATTGGACTTGTTTCCGTTCAAAACCTGCGACACCCCGAACGGAATATCAGCAGCTCCTTCTCCTTTAAGAGTTTTATCCACGTTTCAGAAGCAGGACACAGAAAAAAGCGACGGTGCAAGCTATCCGTCAGACTAGAGGATCGGTCTCCGTTTGTGAAAATCTGTGTTTCTCTCAAATGTGTATGCTACGCGGAGGATTGTGCCTTCGTCGAAGGGTTTGCCTATTATCTGCAGTCCAATGGGTAATCCGTTCTTGAAGCCGCAGGGGATTGATGCTGCTGGATAACCTGTGAGGTTTGCGGGAACCGTCAGCACGTCGCACATGTAAAGAGCAAGCGGGTCGTCGATTTTTTCGCCTAGGTTGAAAGGTAAAATGGGCATCGTGGGTCCAACGAGCACATCGCATTTTTTCAAGGCTTTCTCGAAGTCTCTACGTATGAGCGTTCTAACCCGAAGCGCCTTCAAATAATACTCATCGTAGTAGCCGGCGGACAAAGCGTACGTGCCGAGGATTATCCGTCTTCTCACCTCGGTTCCGAACCCGGCTCTTCTATCCTCAGCGTAGATTGTTGACCAGTCTCCGTCGTCTTTTTTAACGCGGAAGCCATAGCGCAGACCGTCGTAACGAGCGAGGTTGGAACTAGCCTCTGACATGGCAACGATATAGTATGCAGGCAAAGCGTGTCTCATGGTTGGAACTGTGACCTCCTCGTATTCGGCGCCTAGGGTTTCAAGCAGGTTCACAGCGTCCCAAACTGCCTTCCTAACGGCGTCCTCAACTCCTTCGCCTAAAAATTCTTGTGGTACGCCTATTTTCAGTCCTTTCACGTCGTTTTTCAGGAAGGCTGTGTAGTCGCTGGGAGGCATGTTCACGGATGTGCTGTCTCTAGCGTCGTGCCCGCTTATGACGGAAAGCAGCAATGCGCAGTCATAAACGTTCCTAGCTAAGGGACCTATCTGTTCCAAGCTGTTCGCGTAAGATATGAGACCGTAACGGCTGACAAGCCCGTAAGTAGGCTTGAGACCGACTGTGGAGCAGTAGCTAGCTGGGCATCTTACTGAGCCGCCTGTGTCGGAACCTAAGGCTAGCGGGGTTTCTTCAGCTGTTACTGCAGCTGCGCTTCCTCCTGAAGAGCCGCCTGGGACCTTCTTCAGGTTCCAAGGGTTGTGTGTTGCGCCGAAGTAGCTGGTTTCCGTGGTTGTTCCCATGGCGAACTCGTCCATGTTTGTTTTTCCGATGATAACTGCGTCTTGGTTGATGAGTTTCTCGATTACCGTCGCATCGTAAGGCGGGACAAAATCTTTAAGCATACGTGACGAGCATGTGGTGCGAACCCCACGTGTGCAGATGTTGTCTTTTACGGCTATCGGGATGCCTGCGAGACACCCTAGTTTTTCGCCTTTACGGATTTTTTCATCTATCTGTCTTGCCGTTTGTAGTGCTGTCTGTTTTGTCAAGGTGATGAAGGCGTTGATCCTTTTTTCTATTTGTGTGATTCTGTTAAAAACTGAGGCTACGTACTCCTCGGCTGTCAGTTCTTGGGTTCTGATTTTGACTGCAGCTTCTTCCGCAGATATCTCGTAAGGCTTGGGCAAAGGGGTCCTCCTGTCCGTCAATTTTCTAGACTATTCTAGGTGACTTAAAGAAGCCGTCCTCCTGTCTGGGAGCGTTCTTTAAAACTTCTTTTTTCGGCAAAGATTTTCCGCTTTTGTCTTCGCGGAAGATGTTAACCAAGTCGAGAACGTGATAAGTCGGGGGCACACCATCCGTGTCAGCCTCGTCAATCTTCTTGAAATAGTCAAGAATCCGGCTGAACTGTTCCGTGAAAAGATTCTTCTCTTCTTCAGTGAGCTTTATGTGTGCTAGCCAAGCGACGTGTTCTACTTCTTCTCGGCATATGTGTGTTTTCCGGTTCTGTTTCATACGTGTGCTCTCCACGGTCACTCGTATTTAAGAGGTTACCTAGGACGGTTTAACGACCGGAGGACGCAGCTTAGCCCGGTCGCTGTCTGCACAGGTCCGCGCGGCAAGGGTTCTGCGAAGACTTCAGCTTATAGCTCGTTGACTTCTTCCTTGCCTTTCTCCAGTTCTTTCACTTGTTCAGAGTCTTTTTCCAGCAGTACTGTGAGGAACTCTCCGACGTGAGTCTTCTCTTCTCGGGCGATCTCTGATAGAACTTTTTTGATTTTCTCATCGTTGGTTGTGGCTGCGAGCTGCTCGTAAAGGTTCACGGCGTCCAGTTCAGCTATCAAGCCGATTCTGAGTATCTCTTTGTCCAGTTCTTCCGGTTTCACTTTGTCAAAGTTTATGGGCATCTTAGCGAGGATTTTCATCAACCTCCATGTTACAGTAGACTAGAATATTGTTGGTGTTCCCAAATATAAGGATGAAAACATGTTACGCTAGGAAACTGGTCAGCCTTCTCTGTGTTTTGTGCCAAGGAAGTATCTTGCTTCTCTCCAGCCACCTTTCTAGAGGAAGCCGAAGCCTCTTCCGAAGCGCTTCCAGACTCTCACCTAGCGTGTCAAACCTTAAAGGTTCTTTCCGTAACGCTTCCCGGCAGAGCTCTCTGAACCTCCAGACGCCTATGGGTATCCATTCGGGATAAACCTCCATGAAAACGATTGCTCCTGCTTGCCTTCTGGTTCTTCTCAGATACTCCAGTACGGGTAGCCTAGATGCGTAGTAGGCGCCGGCAAGGTTTTCAGCGTAGGATTTTCGTCCCCACGTAAGTTCGTAGTCAACTCCGGGAACGGATCTTTTCGAGGTTAGCCAGACCTCTTGAGCTTCGAACATCCATGAAGACGGAAAAAGCAGAATCTGCACATTGTTTCCTAAAGCCTTGTGACCGAAAACCATGAACTGGTTTATCCATGGATAGTCAAGGATTTCTTTGTGGATTCTTTTTCCTAGAATGTCATCGACGGCTGTGATGCTCCATTCCGTTGGCACCAGTCGCTTAAGCCTTTTGGTCCCAAGTAACCCTATGGAAAACATTCTTGTAATCTGGCGTTGACTGATGCCTGAGTCAAAAAGCTTCACGATGCCCTCAACAGCCTTGAGGTCAGTGTCTGAGACAACTGTTTCCACGGGCTTCGGCACGCTTGGGTTCTCAGCTAAAAAAGCCCGTTTGATGGATGCGGAAGGTCCGGAAGGCGGTTCTCTGGATGAAAAAACCACGTTTAGTTTAGGCTTCTTGTGGAACCACATCTCTGTATCGGTGGGTTTGGCAGCCATGACCACTTCTTGGAAGGTTGAAAGAATCCTGTCGGGGTCTCTTGCCCACTTAACATCGACGAACCGTTTTCCTCTGACAAGTGTAAACCTGTACCTTAAAATCTCATCCATCGACTTGCGAAGCCACAGTTCCGGCATGTCCATGACTGAAGAATCAACAGAAGGCAATGGAGGAACAAGAGGACCCGCTAAAACCCTCGGGTAATTCCATGAACCCACAAAGACCGCAGGCGGCGAAGCGCCGAAAATTTTGTCCTTAGAAAGCCGTTTCTCAAGCTTCATCAAGGTTTCAGCCTTAGCAAGTATTGGGCACACAGGTTTACCGCAGAGTTTTCTGTGTCCCTGGCATTGAGAGCATAAGCTACGCTGTCGTTCTTCGTTCGTAACCCTAAAGAGTGTCTCTTGGAAAACCATCCCGGGCCCCAGGCTTCCTAGCAGCTTCTGCGGATTGCGCCATCACCAAAAAATAAGCTTATAAGTGCCTAATTAGTTGTTAGGCGGAGCAGACCGCCGAGGGAAGTGGTCACCCGATGGACGCCGTGATGAGCTTAATCATCGCCTTGGGATTGGCAATGGACTCCTTCTCCGTCTCAATCGCCAATGGGTTGACAACGACCCAGCCAAAGTTCAGCCTCGCCTTGAAGATGGGCGTTGCCTTTGGGTTTTTTCAAGGCTTCATGGCGATCATGGGGTGGCTGGGAGGAATAAGCATACTGGACATTATCTCAGGGATTGACCATTGGGTGGCGTTTGGGCTTCTAGGATTCATCGGGTGCAAAATGATGTATGAAGCGCTCTGGGGTGAGAAAAGTAAACAGGAAGGTAGATCGCTGAACGGTTACCTTCTGTTCATGCAGTCTGTTGCTACAAGCATAGATGCTCTCGCTGTGGGTGTAAGCCTAGCGTTTCTGAGAACCCTCATATTTTTCCCTGTGATGCTCATCGCAGCCGTGAGTTTCGCGCTGTCCTTTCTAGGAGTCTACATCGGCAACAAGTTCGGACGAATCCTCGGACGCAAGATCGAGGTTGTCGGCGGCTTAATCCTCATATGCATCGGGATAAAGATACTCGCTGAACACATGCTGTAGATTGGGTGCGGCGGACCGATTAGTGGATTCCGTTCAAAACATCGATTATTTGTGTGACTGCTTCGATCTCGTAGTCAGGCTTGTAACATCCGGCGCAGATTCTTCCTTCTTTGTTCAACCATGTGACCTTCATGCCGATTGTCTTTGCGCCTGCAACGTCGGTTTGCAAAAGGTCTCCAACATGCATTGTCTCATGAGGCTTCACATGCAATTTTGTCAGAGCAGTCTCGAACATTATTCTGTGCGGCTTGTTGTATCCAGTCTCATCGGAGAAAACCGTAACATCGAAATGTTTCAAGATGTGATGTTCCGAAAGGATGGTTCTCAGAATCCTGCCTGGGGTTACTCCGCTGTCGCTGATGATGCCCATTTTGTACCGGGGGCTTAAACATTCAAGCGTTTCTTTCACGCCTTCAGTCAGTCGCGGGGGATCTGAAAGCGCAGTTTCCTCGAATTCCTTCACAATCTTCGCCTTCAGGTCTTCAGGCAACTGTGCGGAAAGGTTCTTTAGAATGTATTCCAGTCTTTCCTTTGTTGGAACAAAGCGGTGGTTTTCATGTTGCCAGACCCTGTAAGCATAGGTGTGAGTTGAAAGGTAGGCTTCTTTTATCGCCTGAAAGTCTTTTGAGAAACCGTTCTTCTTCAGTGCTTCAGCTAAGATGCGAACCCGGACCTCTGTGTAATGTTTGTTTTCAATCAGTGTGTTCCACAGGTCAAATGTTACTGCACGTATCAAGAGCCTATACCCTTTTTGGTTTCGGTTTACCTTTCAAGCATAAACGTCTTCCTGGTGACGGGACGCTCTCTAACCTCGTGAATAAGCATCTCCATTCTCTCGCCTATGCCAAGGACAAGAGACTTCTCAAGGTGATCTAACGCTCTTTGCAGCTTAACGTTTCTTTCAGCATACACCGTGAATAACGGTTCATTCTTTTTAACTGGGTCACCTATCTTCTTGTAAATGTAAACGCCTGCGCCTTTGTCTTTAGGTGCTCCTGCCAGCCTAGCTGTTTCAACGAGGGAAACGTTGTTTATCCACAGAAGGATTCCTTCTCTGTTTGAGCGAACAGTGTACGTTTGGTCACCGACCGCTATGTCCTCAGGATTAACCTCAGGGTTTCCGCCTTGAGCTTCTATGATCTCCCGCATCTTTCTTTCAGCTTTACCTGACCTGAGGATTTCCAGTGCAATCTGTTTTCCGTTCTTTCTGCCGCTCATTTCCAGAAGCATGCCTGCAATGTCCGTTGCTTTGTCCACCAAGTCAGGCGCCTTTGCTACGCCGGTTAAGACCCCTAGAGCCTCTCGTGCCTCCAGAGCGGGTCCTATCGTGTGTCCAACTGGTTGTTCTCCGTAGGTTACTGCGCAGTTCACCTTGATGTCTAGGCGGCGACCTAACTCCATAAAATCTTTCGCTAACAGGTCTGCGTCACCTATTGTTTTAACCTTTGTGCCTCTGCCTGTTGGAATGTCGAGAACCATGATGTTCGTTCCCACCGCCTTCTTTTTACTCATTATGGACGGCAGTAGCAACGGGTCGATTGAAAGGGGATGTTCAACCCTGACAAACATGTCGTCTGCAGGCGCCAAGTTCAACGTTCCGCCCCAAACCATGCAGCCGTTTGTTTTTTCAATAACCTCCCGCATCTCGTCTAGGCTTAACCCTACAGGCATCAAAACCTCAACTCTGTCCGCTGTTCCAGCCGCGGATGTGATGGCTCTCGAAGAAGATTTCGGTATCGTTAAACCGGCAGCTGCAACTATCGGCACAACCAGCATGCTTGTTTTGTCGCCTGGAACCCCTCCGATTGAATGTTTATCCACAATCAAGGGCTTGTCAATTTTTAATGTGCTTCCGGTTTCAACCATGGCGCGGGAAAGGCTTGTAGCCTCATCTAGGTCTAATCCAAACGCGTGGAGAGCAGTCACGAACGACGCTATTTCAATCTCGCTTAGCCTACCCTTCACGACGTCGGTGATTATCTCAAGGATCTCTTCGTACGTGAGTTTTCTTCCTGCAAGCTTGTTTCTTATGAAGTGAACTGAACTTGGTAGCGACGCAATCTCTACGTCGATAGAGTCGCCTTCCTTCAAGCCTAGGCTGTTCTTGACCTCCTCGTAGATTCCAACCGTGCCTTTTTCGATTAGCTTCGCCGTAGTGTTCACAATTGCAATGACTTCTTTTCCGTTCTTTTTCATTCGAACTCTTTCGAGGCTTGAAACGGTGAGATCCTCAGCGTCTTCCCTGTTGAGAACAACAACAAATTTTCCTCCAGCTTCTAAGCCTAAAATCTTAGCCCTAAGATTCATTGAGCCAATCCTTCCTTCATGCATATCATAATGTTTTATACAAATAAAAGCAACGCAAACAACCTTTCTTTTATTTTTTTCCAACAAAAATGAGCGTCGTCAGAATTCAAAATTTTTTCTTTATAAAGGTTCTTTCGAATTCTTTCTATTTCATTTATATAGAAAAGAAAGACTCTAACGAATTCTTTCGATTTCTGACGAATCATATGGGTGGGTGTTGGTTTCAGAGAGAGTTCGTGTTTATTGGGTTTCGACTTCCATGGCGGCGCCTTGTTTGATGAGGTTTTTGGCGTTTTCTTTGGGGAGGGTTGCGATGTCTTCCGGTTTGAACGGTCCGTAGGTTTTCATGTCGGCTCCTATTATCTCCGGTAGTTCTTGGAGGATTCTGACAACCATGAAGCCGGAGGGTTTCGTGCTTGTTTTTTCTAGCAATCTTCCCTGCAAGAGGTTTTCCATGAAGTTCTGAAAAGAGTCAGCTTGGAAGGATGCTTCTTTGTAAAAGTTTTCTTCCTCTTCCGCTAATGCTGCTATGGGAACAATTTCTCCGTTTGAGATTTTTTGCATAATTTTTTCGCGGCGGGTTTCGACGAGTTCCTTAATCATGCGCTTAACGTTCGCTTCTTCTTTCTGGATAAGCCTGCCTTTGAGGGTTCTCTCGTCTAACATCCGCTTTTCTTCGCGAATCTTCTTGATGTAAGCCGCTACGTTCCGATAGAAGCCTTTAGGAAGCGCCTGTATATCCGAATTCTCCTTCTCTTTTCTCCAAGCTTCGAACAGTTCATCGTACAAGGCTATTCCACCAGTTCAGCTGCGCCTTTGCACAGCAGAAAAACTGCGGCTGCCATCGGTAGCTCAACCTTCTCGTGTTTGAAGGGACCAAACAGTTCTTCTCCCAGCCTAAACCTAGGAGCTTCGTCCACGTATACTTTAGCTTCTCCCTTTTTGAAGGCTACGGCGTTTTTCAACGGGTCAAACCTTTCAATCTCCGATGTTGGAAACACAACCTTAAGCCAGCCTGTCTTACCATGAAGACTGTTGGGCAAACGTATTAACCTATGGATGTCTGTGGTAACCACCGTGTCAATCTTGGCAGATTCGTTTTGTACAGCTCGGTTGATGATTGCTTGCAACGCGTCCTTACTTAATCCCCCTATTGGTTGCCACGGTCCACTTCTCTCCCAAGTCTTCAGAATCAACTCCTTATTGGAGAGAATCTTCTCTACTGCTTTTTCTTTCAGCCCTAAGTTTTTCAAATCCTCTTCCGTGGCAGCCGACAGAACCTTGTATGCGCCCCGTGAAATTCTGCCGCGCCAACCGATGTTATCGAACCCTCTTCCTGAAGAACCAGAAGACGTGACATGGCTGCGTGTTCCGACACCGTGCAAGGCTGCTTCCAACCCTACGCCTGTGATGTAATCAACTATCTCTTTACGGGCAACCGAATCCAGCTCCTTCACAACCTCGTTCTCCACATGAACGTGGTATCCTCGGTGTCCACTAAAGGAAACCTCAACCTCATCCGGAGAAAAGCCGAACTCTTCAACTAGAATGTCAACAAGCTTCACCATTTCCGACTTGGCTGATTCAAGGCAGACTTCGCACGGCCACGTTTTATTCTCGAACGTTTTTCCGCCGCACATGGGACAGGTTTCAGGGGTGACACCTTTGCCGGTGAAGCCGCAGGTTTTGCATTTCCATCTGTCATGAATTTTTCCGCATTCAGTTGGGATGTGGTCTGCGTCGATGTCAAAGTAAAGGTCAGCGCCTAACCATCCTTTATTCTCCATCTTCTCTTCTGGTGCTTCATAATATGCCGTGGAATAGTAGGCGTGAGCAGGAACAATCTGCTTCACGAAAGACCGGAGAGCCTCAACTGTGCCGAAACTTTTGTGTCTAACCATAACGTTCCCTTTGAAGAGGAGAAACCCAAACTCCCGTTGTTCAATTAACCGTGGAGCCTCAATGTCCGATGCTTTTTCCCGGTAAAACTCGGAGAACCGTTTTTGGATAAATGATTTGGTGTCCATCCTCATACCTAGTTAGCGGAAACTTCCTTCTTAAGCGTTCTCGTCTTCTTCCCATAGTAGCTAAGGGGACGCCGAATGGTTTTACACAAGTCATCTGGACCAGGACACAACCCGTGAGTCTTTAACGTTTCACATCTCGGCGGCTTGTATCTTGTTCTGGACCCCCTTTGACCAGCTATGTGCTCAACCTGATAACGTGCGATTCTCACATTGAAGTCCGACGACGAACGGAAAAGATCAACAACCTTCTCAGGTTTCATGCCTATGTTTATGAGAAACGAGGTTAACGTGAACCGTCCAAGATGGGAAACGTGCTGCCCAGACTTGGCTGCATCATAAAGCATTCTGATGCATGGAGGAAACGCTTCGTTAACAACTTGCCGAGGAAAATCTTGGAACTGCGCTTTTGCTATGCGACTGGCGTATTTACGTTTCAAGTCGTCAATACGTCTGAGAACCGGTTCGGGAAGCATAGACCTTACGTCTGAACGAAGCCTTTCCTCGATGCGTCTCCGTATCTCCTCTTGGAGAAGCCGTGCAGCCTCACGTTGCCGGAGATAAACCTTTCCTTTCACTAGCATCCTGTTAACTAGCTTCCATTCCATCTCGTGGAACAACTTCGCGTTTCTTAAGAAATCAGTGAATGAAAGAGCAAAATCGTATCTTCTATGCCCGATGATTTTCTTGACGTTTTGAATGTTCCAGTTGAACACCTTCGCTATTTCCAGAACCTTCTTTTCATCCTCATCTTGTAGGAGCTTATACGCCCGTATCGCCTCAGCTAGGGCGTAACGCCTCTTAATGTAATCGTTGCCGGAAGCAGCAGCCAGTATCACAGCTACAGGAAAAGAAGGAATTTCAACATCTTCTTCACGCGGGCGATAGCTGACTTCCGGAGGGCTGTTTCTTAAAGCCTCCTCAATTCGGTTTTCAGCCCTGTCAAGAATGGCTTTAAGGGCTGGATTCTCAAGGTTTCCAATGTCTAGGTCTAAGCGTCTAACTTCTTCAGCCGCGTCAAGCACAAACGGATACTTAGCTAGGTCAAATCTTGTTAGAACCAACCTTACCTTCCTTTTAAAAATCCCATCTTAATATCGATTCTATTCAACTTCTATTCTGGGCGCTAAGTAATAGACGAGTGTTCCGTCATAAGTTTGCTTGAAGTCTAAACGGATAGGCATGTCTGTTGAGAATTCGAGCGTAACGATGTCTGATGTGGCGGATGCTGCTTTAACGATTTCAGAGAGGTAGCTGAGGGGAAAGGTTGACTTTGACGGTTCTTTAGCTTCCACAGAAAGCAGGGCGTCGCTTCCTTTTAGGAGTTCTATATTTGCTCCCATGATGTCGCCTCGAGCGGTCATCGTCATCTTTTCACCATCAGTCTCCATTCGAACATGGTCGCTGACCAACGCTACGTCCTCAAGGGACTGTCTAAACCCGTCTGTTGTTAAGGTAACCTTAGCGTTGAACGTGATTTTCGGCGTTGGAACCTCGTCTTCGCTTGCTTCCAAGGTTGGCATTCTGAAGGTGCGCACATATTTTCCTCTCATCGTGATAACGAATTGTCCTGTGTTCTCGTCCAGTTGTATCTCAACGGCTTCGTCTCTTCCCGCTCTCTTGAGGAGCTTCAACAGCTCGCTGAGGTTCAAACATATCTTGGTTTCTTCATCAGCAACATATTCGTCGAATGCTGTTTTCTGCATAGTGAAGTCCACCATGGCGACACGTGAAGGGTCCATTGCTCGAAGTTTGATCCCTTCAGGGCTTACGGTGAATGTTCCCTCGTCTATAAGCGTCGAGATGGCGGTGATGGCGTCTCTCAACAGCTTTGCATTTGATATTTTAACCCTAAACAAGTGCAGATCACCATTAATACCGTTTCAGCGCATACTTCTTTGTCCGCAGATTACTTAAAACTTTAAGGCAAACCGCCATTTAAGCAATATTGTCAGATGGAAAACTTGACAAGATGTTTGAAGAAAAAACCGTTATTGCTAGCTATATTCTCTAAACGTGTAGCCGCACTTTGTGCATCTAAAGAACTGGGTTGAAGACTCATCTGCGCCCCTGGTTTGAACCTGCCACGTGTACGCTTGGTTGTTTCCACATTTTGGACATTCAATCGTAACCGTGGGAAGAGTTTGCAGCTTCTGTTCTTTTTTGCCGATAACAATTATCTGGTTTTGAGGCTTCAAGCTTGAAACTTTCGGAATTGTTATCGATGCGTCCGCAGGCTTCTCATAGCCACATTTGGGACACATAAGAAAGGCTCCTTTACTGTTCTTTTTCCGCTTGAGAACAAGACGAGTTTCACATTTGGGACAAAATTCCATAAAGCTCCTCGCCTACAACATTCTGAATTGTTCTAAACAAGGAGTCTTTTAAATCTTACTGATTCAGTTTTGAATCATCATTCGCCGCAATTAACGCAAGCCTAGTTCAATTGCTTTTATTGCGAAAAACCTTTTAACTCTCCTTGAATCTTGTAAGTTAGGGATGCATGTTTGAATGCTTTTATCTTCATAAACACGGATATGGGGAAGCTGTGGAAGGTCGCGGATGAAAGGATGAAATTCTGAAGATCAAGAGAATAAAAATTTCGCATGCCGTAACAGGTCAATACGATGTCATCGCCTACGCCGAGTTTCTGAACATACGTGAACTAAGTAACATGATAAACCAGATACAACAGATAGAGGGAGTAAACCGGACAACCACAGCTATAGCGATGGCTCCAAGATTAGCTTAACAGGAATAATTTTCAATAAACCTCTTCTTTTTCACAAGAAAACGAGAAACAAGTTAAACCCGGATAAACTCCTTAGCGCCAACCGAGTTCAAGAATTTACTCATGAAATGTTCCGACGGTTTCATGTCTCCAACGCACTGCGCGCCGGGTTCCTTGTAGCGCTTCCGGTCTTCTCAGTTTTTGTCCACCGTCTTGGACGCCTGAACATTATTTGCATGAACGCTGTTGCTGCAAGGACACATTGCAAACTCAAATAGACGTAGATGAAAGGCAACCAAAGTATGTTCTTGATTCTCATCGGTCTAGTCGCACATACCAACGCAACGCCCGCTGTTAGAAGCGTGAACATGGTGAACATTAATGTGATCTTTGTCATTACGAGGAGAACGGGCGCATCAACTGGAAAAATGGAGAAATAAACAGACATAAGATAGCTCAAGAAGAATGACGCTAACACGTAGGGACCTATTAATGTAACCTCAGCGTCAAACGTTTTCTTCTCAAGTTTCTTCAGGAAACGTCCGTACTTAATCGCGACCTCCATGTATCCCCGGTACCATCTTATCCTTTGCCTGATCAACTGAGAAATCTTCGAAGGAGCCTCCTGCCAAGAAACAAGATCCGGAGCGAACCGTATATTGTAACCGTTCTCGGTTATTCTCGCCGCCATCTCCAAGTCTTCAGCTAAACAGTTTTCATCCCAAAGCCCAACTTCCTTGGCAACATCTCTGCGGATAAACTGGCAGCTCCCCGTTAACGGGACGAACAAGTTAAGCGTGTCCTTGCCCTGCAAATAGTTTTTAAGCCAGACTGCCTCCTCATAGGAGATAATTTTTGTTAACATGCTCTCCTCAGCGTTTATGGCGCACGTGGTTCCCTGCACTGCGGCTACAGAAGGATCGTCAAAGTATCTGACGGCTTTCTCCAAGATGTCAGGTTCTGGAACGTTATCTGCGTCAAAGACGGCGACAATCTCTCCCTTCGCTTGCGCAAATCCATAATTCAAAGCTGAAGGTTTTCCTTCCGACCGATCTCGATGAAAGAACCTTATCATGCTAGGGTGTTTGCGGACGTACTCTCTGCATACTTCCGGAGTTTGATCCGTTGACGCGTCCTCAACCATAACTATCTCCTTTTTGCCAGGCGGATACTTCAATCTTAACAGTGCATCCAGCAACCGTCTGACAACTCTTTCCTCATCCTTAACCGGGACAACAATGGTCACCGTGGGCAGATCTGCATTTTTCGTTTCGCTCTTGCCTGCTGTTTCTTTCTTCTTGCGATTAGCACGCAGCGCATGTCTCACTCCAACTATCAAGATGGGAACATTGTACGCTATCCAAAAATACAGAAGAACAATAAGCGCAAGAGCAAACATCAGAATTATGTTCATTTATCCTAATCTCCCTTTGAACACGCCATTAATGTTTACGGTTAAAATCTTCTCCGGAAGCATAGCGGGCTTCAGAACTTGTTACTACCTCCCTTGCTTATAAAGCAACAGCTGATAGTTTTTCATCTGTATATAAAAGACTTATGCAGTGAACCTCTTTGACTCATAATCCATCATTTGGAAGTTGGATTTACCGACGGCAATCTTCACTGCATCTTCAGGAACCTGCACCCGTTCTTCCTAGAACCAAGCATACACGTGAACCTGCAATGCCTAGAAATCTTAGGGCTTAAAATCATCACCCAGCATGGTAAGAAATGGGAGGCAGATTTATGATAGTTGACGCTCACATGCACATTGAACATGAAGACCCCGACGTAATATACGGCATGGAGAAGGAAGCAGGGGTTGACAAGGCTGTAATCTGGTCGATTTGGAACCCGTCCCGAGAATCTAACGAGTTAACCTTAAAGGCTTACAAGCAGCATCCGGACTTTTTCATTCCTTGGGGACATGTGAGACCGTGCGATCCGTACTGGAAGGATGAACTTCGACGAATAGCTGAAGACCTCAAATGGACCGGGCTAAAGCTTCACTTCGGAGAATTCACCGGCAAGAAGGTTCAAACAGTTTCAGACCTCTACGCCCGGTACAAGACTGGTTCTTTGGAAACGGAAACCCTTTTTGAAATATTGAAAGCCGCTCAGGATTACGGTCTTGTAACGTTGATAGATTGCGCTGGCTGTTATGATGTTATGTCCAAAGTCGCCGAAAAATTCAACAGAGCGCCCATAATTATCGCTCATCTCGGCTCCAACCCTCAGTATCTAGGAGCCTTCTGTGAACTGGCAAAGCTGAAACATGTTTATTTGGATGTTTCCTTCATCCACGTCTACAGAATGATACGTTCCGCTGTTCATCTTGCAGGAGCCGACAAACTTATTTGGGGCTCAGACGGCTACTGGATGCATCCTCCGGTTGAGCTTATGAAGATCAAGGTTCTGAAACTGAAGGAAGAAGAGGAAAAAATATTAGGCAGAAACATTTTGAGGCTTCTCGAAGAACGATAGACCCCCACTTTTAAGACTCTTCGCACCCTCAAAACCAGAAGGTTGAAGAGAGCTAACCGCATCGTTTACTGCAGAACAAACCTTTCGGTGAGCCATATGTTCATCAAATCTTTAACCGTTGGGCTGTTAGGCACAAACTGTTACATCGTAGCGTGTGAAAAAAGCTCGGAGGCAATAGTTATTGACCCTGGCTTCACTGAGGATGAGCTAACAAGTTTCATCCAAACCATTAATCATCAAGGGTTAAAAATCAAGTTCATCGTCAACACGCATGGACATGTGGATCACATATGCGGGAACGAACGGTTGAAGAAGGTAACTGGCGCCAAGATAGCGATTCACGAGAAGGATGCGGATATGCTGATGGACCCATCAACAAATCTTTCAGGGGCACTGGGGTTGAAGGGAATCTCGCCTCCCGCAGATGTGCTTCTCATAGACGGAGACACTTTAGAATTCGGCAGCCTTAAATTGAGGGTGCTTCACACCCCGGGGCATACAAGAGGAAGCATATGCTTGCATGACAGCAGCAACCGGGTAGTCTTCACGGGGGACACTTTGTTCGCGGGTTCAATTGGGAGAACAGACTTGCCGGGGGCCTCCTTCAAGGACATAATGCGGTCCATAAGGGACAAGCTGATGGTGTTGCCGGATGAAACCGTGGTGTACCCGGGGCATGGGGAGGCAACGACGATTGGGAAAGAAAGAGTTGAGAATCCTTTTTGTGTCAGCCTGAGGGGATAACCTTTCCCGGGTTGAGGATGTTGTTCGGGTCGAAGAGCTTCTTGATTCCCTTCATGAGGCTTAGCTCTTTTTCACCGATGGTTAAGGCAAACTCGTCAACTCTGATTTTGCCTATTCCGTGTTCCCCTGTTATGACGCCTCCTAGGCGGATTCCAGCATCATATATTTCTCTTTTCACCTTCGAAGCGTAATCCGGCGGTTTGTCTTCCTCCTTCATTATGTGTATGTGCAGGTTTCCGTCTCCAGCGTGACCATACACAGGCAGATGGGTCTCGTGTTTTCTCGCTATTTCGTCCACTGCGTTCATCAGGTCTCCTAGTCTGCTGGGGGGAACCGTTACGTCTAGGATGTCGATCATTTGCGGCTTCAGAGTGGTGTAAATGTTGCTTCTCACCCGTAGAATTTTGTCTTGTTCTTCCTTTGTTTCCGCAATCACGGTTTCTCCAGCGCCGTTTTTCTCGCACACTTCTGAGATTTTCTCGCAGGCTGACAGCAGCTCATCCTCGCTTATGGCTGTCAATATCAACATGAGCTGGGCTTTGCCTTCTTGAACTGGCCATTCTTCATTAAGATGTTCGGCAGCTTGGTTTATCTCTTTCAGCTCCACGTACTCGATGGCTAACGGCACTACGCCTGACTGCAAGATTGCTTGAACAGATTTTATGGCGTCAAAGCGGCGTTGAAAAGGAACGATCAGTGTAGCTGAAAATTTGCTTCGCGCATAGAGTTTAATGACGGCTTTTGTGACCACGCATAGTGTTCCTTCGCTGCCTATTATCAGGTGCATCAGATCGTATCCTGCATTGTTTTTGATGAGCCGCCCTCCAAGATTCAGCACCTCACCGGTTGGTAAGACAGCCTCGATGCCTTTCACGTAGTTTCTTACTACTCCGTATTTGACGGCTCTGACTCCTCCTGCGTTGGTGGCTATTAAACCACCGATTTGAGCGCCTTCATCTCCGGGATGAAGGGGAAAGAATAATCCAGCCGCCTCAGAGGCTTCTATCAACTCTCCTAATGTTGCTCCAGCCTCAACGATGGCCATGAGGTTTTGGCGGTCTATCTCGATTTTCTTCATTCTTTCAAGAGAAAGGATTATGCCGGGTTCGGTTGGAACAGATGCGCCGACAAGCCCGGTTCTACCGCCAACGGGGAAAACGGGGATCTTCTCTTGGTTTGCCAGTTTCAAGATTTGGGAGACTTCCTCGGTTGACGAAGGTTTGACGAGGATTAGATCGTTTGCTGCTGACGGCCTAACGGATTCAGGTGTCTCATCCTGCAGATAGTTTTCCATGAATTCACGTTCGGTGACAACCCAGTCTTTTCCTACGGTCTCTTCCAGTTTTTTCAAGACTTTCTCGTTTGTACCAGTCATCTTGTTTTTCTCCTAGACCTTATTTTTTGAATCTGCTTTACCATTAAGGGAAGAATTTCATAAAGGTCCCCTATAACGGCGTAGTCTGCAACGTTAAATATCGGGGCTGAAGGGTCCTTATTAATTGCGATTATGACATCGGAGTCTCGCATGCCGAACAAATGTTGGGGTGCGCCGGATATTCCGCAGGCGATGTAGACTCTCGGCTTAACTGTGTGCCCGCTGAACCCGACCTGATGTTCTTTACCTATCCAGCCGGCGTCCACCAGAGGCCTGCTTGAACCGACAACCCCGCCTAAGGCTGCGGCGAGTTCCTTCAAAAGAGCGAAGTCTTCGGGTTTTTTTAGTCCTCTGCCTCCGGAGACGATGACCTCTGCCTCTGCAAGGTTAACCTCGTCTGATTTGATCTTTCCCAAGATCTTTGTTCCCGTGTCCTTGACGACCTTGACTTTTTTCTTGATAACGGTTCCTTTTCTACCGGGAACCTTCTTGTTAGCCTTCATAACCTTGTATCTCACAGTTGCCATCTGAGGTCTTGTCTTGGTTTTCACTTGAGCCATTATGTTGCCGCTGAAGGCAGGTCTGATTTGAATCAGGTTTCCGTCTTTGTCCAAGTTCAAGTCTACACAGTCAGCCGTCAAGCCGGTTCTTAACGCTGCTGCTATTCTGGGCGCTAGGCTTCTTCCGATACGGGTGGCGCCTATGAGGAATATTTCCGGCTTTGTTTCCTTTACGAGTTCAACAATGTTTGTTGTGTACCGGGTTGCATCGAACGTTTCCAGAGACGGACTGTCGTATAAGTAGACTTTGTCAGCTCCGTACTGGATGAGCTCAACAGCCTTTTCGCTTATGCCGCAGCCAAGAAAAACAGAGGTCAGTTCAACGCCTAACTTGGCGGCGAGTTCACTTCCTTTTCCGAGAAGCTCGTATGTTACGGGATGAACTTCTCCGTCTTCCTGTTCGGCGAAAACTAATACTTCTCCGGTTTTCTTCACCTGTTTCACCTTAAAGCACAAGTTCAGCCAATAAGCTGGCAATCTGCCTGGCTTTTTCTTCCGTTGTTCCCTTTATGAACACAGCTTTCCGTTTGCTGCTGAGAGGAGCGTAAACCTTTGCAACCCTTGTTGGCGAGTTTGAAGCCCCGAAGATTGCTTCGTGCGCTATGTCAGACAGATCATCCGCGGACCAGATTGTGATCTCCGCTTTTCTCGCCTTTATTTTGTCCCGTAACGTGGGAAGCCGCGGCGTGTTGGCGTCCTTTGTTACGGTTATGAGGCTTGGAAAACGCATCTCGATGTCATAGTAACACCGTTCCATCCTTGACCTGGTCACTACGCGGTTCTCGTTTACATCCAGGATTTTTTCCACGTAAGCTACGTGAGGGATTCCCAGGAACTCCGCGACTTCCGGTCCAACCTGCGCCGTGTCCCCGTCTATCGTTTTTTCACCGCACAGAATCAGGTCAAACGGTTCCAGCTTTCTCACAGCGCAAGAAAGCGTGTAGGAGGTTGCTAACGTGTCAGCTCCAGCAAACTTTACGTCTGTAAGCAAAACTGCGTTGTCTGCGCCTCTTGCAAGGGCGTCTTTTAACGCCTCTTTAGCTTGGGGCGGTCCCATGCTGAGAACGGTTATCTCGCCGCCTGTCTTTTCTTTGATTTGGACTGCTGCTTCTAAGGCGTTCAAATCAAACGGGTTTATGACTGCGCCGGCTGAGCTTCGGTCTAACCGTCCTTTTTCGTAGTCAAACCTTACCTTTTCGATCTCGGGGACCTGTTTGACGAGAACAATCATTTTCAAGCCGGGTTTCACGGATTGCCCCTTCTTTTACGGCAGCTTCATATGTAGGTGTTTCAGAGGACGGTTGAGACGGCTTGAAGATGAGATGGGTTTCTGAGGCTAGTATGCTCTTGCAACGTAGACAACTTTTTCCGCTTTTTTTCCGCAGACTATGCAGGGGGATTCAGGTTTTTCTTCGGTGTCAACTCTGTGTCCTCTGATTTCGCCGCCTGTTTCTTCCTTGATTTTTTCCGCGCAGGATTCGTCTTCGCACCAGCAGATTCTTGCGATTTTTCTTTCTTTGATTGCTTTTTTAAGCGTCTCCGTTTCCTTTGCGTCAACCGTCATCTTTTTAAGGGTTAAGCGGCTTCTCTCCGCTAGTTCTGTTGTTATCTTCTGGAACAACCGTTCTATTGCTGAAACTGTTTCGTCGAAGGCAACGGTGCTTCTTTTCAGGGTTGTTCTTTCGGAAAGCGTGACCTGTCTTTCGTTCAGGTCTCTAGGTCCCACTTCTGCTCTCACCGGGACCCCGAGCATCTCCCAGTAATAGTATTTTTCTCCAGGCGTCTTATCTCCGTCGTCAAGGTGCACCCTAAGTCCAGCTGCCTTGATCTTCTCGTAAACTTCCTTTGCGTATGCCGCGATTTTTTCTTCAGCTCCCTTGTAGGGTATTGGGATGACGACAACTTGAACTGGGGCGATCTCTGGAGGTAGAATCAAACCATGGTCATCCCCGTGCTGGGCGATTACGGCAGCCAATGTTCGGCTTATGCCAAGCCCGTAGCATGTTTGTGTGACGTTTCTGTGGGTTCCATCCATGTCTTCATATGTTATGCCGAAGGCTTGTGCAAAGTTTTCACCTAGGTTGTGAACTGTGCCGATTTGGTTTACTTTTCCATCCGGGTTCCAAGCGTCGAATGCGATTGAATATTCTGCTCCGGCAAACTTGTCGAAGTCTGGGCGTTTAAGCACATAATATGAGAGCCCCAACCTTTCGAAGACAGCGTTATATATCTTTAAAGCCGTTTCCACCTGTTTTTCTGCGGCTTCCCAGTTTTTATGCGCCGTGTGAGCCTCGTTCCATAGGAACTCACGCATTCTGAACAGGGGTCGTGTTGCTTTGGTTTCATATCTGTAGACGCATACACTTTGGAATATTCTGAGGGGGAGATCTGCGTGTGACCTGATCCAGTACGTGAACATTGGGTACATGGCGGTTTCGGATGTTGGTCTCAGCAGCATCCTTTTTTGAAGCCGTCTTTTTCCAGCATGTGTGATCCAGAATACTTCGGCGGAGAATCCTGCGATGTGTTCTGCTTCTTTCTGGAAGTCTTCCTCGGAGATTACAACGGGGAAGAGCATAGGGTCATGTCCGGTTGCTTCTAGCTGTTCCTCAAGCATACTCGTGATCTTTCTGGAGATTCTTGCTCCCCACGCTTTGTAAACGCTGAAACCTTTAACTGGGTACCGGTTGTCCATGATCTCAGCGTTAAACAGGACTTCGTCGAACCATTTGCTGAAGTCTCGGAATTTCTTCATGGTCAGATCCGTCTCTCAATGTTTAGGAAGGCTTTTCAGCCTCGTTTAATCCACTCATTAGAAACAAACCTAATAAATCTTTAATTCTGAAGGCTTTCTAGGTTTTATATGGCTGCCGTCAGCTGTAGGCTTGAACAAATCTTGCTTACGGTTTGCCTAAGGTTTGTTCTACAAAGGATTTTTGTGTAACAAGTTACGTATATAGAACATGGCTGTTTGATCGTGAGGAGGGATGAGTTACGGCTTTGGATTACGAGCGAATGCTGAATGATGCTTACCGGGAACTGCCGCCGAAAGTTTTCAAACGTGAAAGATTCAAGGTTCCTAGACCAGTCTGCACCGTGTTCGGGTCCAGAACGATCTTTCACAACTTCAAGGAGATCTGTGACATACTGAACCGGGACCCCGTTCAGGTGTTGAAGTATCTTTCGAAAGAGATGGCGACCGCTGGAACCTTTGATGGTACAAGAGCGATTTTTCAAGGAAAGTTTCAGCCTGACACGTTTGAACGGTTGATCGAACGGTATCTTAACCAGTTCGTCATGTGCCCTGTTTGCAAGAGACCGGACACAAAAATTGTGAAGGAGAAACGGCTGCATTTTCTGGTTTGCGAGGCTTGCGGAGCTAGATCATCAGTCAAGCCCATCTAGGTCTTATGGGAGACATGGAAGCGAAGGCTTTGGAGGCTTACGTTAATGTGCGAAGGTGGGGGCGGCAGGTTCTTCTAGCGGTCTGTGACGCTGAGCTTCTAGGTAAAACTTTCACCGATTCAGACATTGTTTTCGAAGTTAAGGAAGAATTCTATAAAGGGTTCAAAACAACCGTTGATGAAGCATTAAACCTCATAGAAGAATCCACCATCGTGAACCTTGTTGGATGCAACACCGTAAAGAAGGCGATAGAAAGAGGATACGTCCACCCTGAAGCCGTGATCACAATCTGCGGCATCCTCCACGCGCAGATCGTGAAAATGTAAAAACCTTCTCCCGTCACATCCAACATGCTATGTGCAACCAAGAAAACGGGGAACGCTCCGAAAAGAATAAAAAAAGAGGACAACCTTAAGAAAAACATAGAATTCGACTCTACAGACTCCCATACGCCGGGGTGGCCGAGAGGTTCAGGCGGTGGGCTGCAGACCCGCTACACATGGGTTCAAATCCCATCCCCGGCTTCAGCTTAGCTTAACGGCTTAGTTTTCGCTGAAAATTCGGTGCCTGTTTTTGACTGTGTATAAAGTGACCTGATGGGTTGAGATGGCAAAAATAAAAAAAGGGAGATGTGGTTTTTCCTGTTTTTAGGCTACCTTTCTTTGGAGTGTAATGACGGCTACGATGGAGGCTAATGCCGCAATAAGCGACAGAACTATTGCCCCATACACAGCTGTCGAGATTCCGGAGGTAGCTGACTGTGCTGCTTGAGCTGCTGTTGCTGCCGATGCAGCTTTGGAAGCTGCGTCTCCTGCGGATGTTGCTGCCGATGCAGCTTTGGAAGCTGCGTCCTTCGCATATGATTCGATGCTTGTTAGCTGATTGGATACGCCGCCCACAGCGGTCAGTACGGCTTGCTTAGCGTCGTTAATGCTATTTTTAACAGTGGTTATCCCGTTTTTAACTGTGGTTAGCTCGTTGTGCACGGATGTGCTGTCGCTTCTCACGAAGCTATCTAGGTCAGCTACTGCTGCATCAATCTCATCTAGCTTGTCCAGTATTTTGGTTTCTTCTTCTCCGGTAACTGTGAACATCACGTACTTTTCAAGGGTTGGAAGCTGATAGACTTTTGAGAGTTTGTACAGTGAAACGGCGTATTTTCCTGGTGCAAAGCTGGCGTCCACGATGATTTGAAGTGACAGGTCTCCTGTGCAGGAGCCGTTGAAGTATGCTGTCCATCCCTTCGAGTCAGCGGAGTAGAAGTCTTTACCGTTGATCAACAGGTCATACCATTCGTCGTATGCTAAGCCTGTTCCTTTAACGGTTACAACTGTACCGTTGTTTGTCGCCGAACTTGGCGTTACTATGAGCGCAACCAACACCTTGAATGTGTCTGGAGCGGTTGTTGAAACGGAGTCGTTTGCCGTTGCTGTAACTATGTGTGTTCCACCGACAGTATGCGGCACCACAAAGGATGTGGTGAAATGTCCCTGCGTTGTTGTTAGCGCCCAGGCCACGTCGACTGATACGTTCTTGCAGATGTCAGTGTAGTCCCAAGTTAAGGTTACGTTGTACACTACGGTGCTGGTGCTCGCTGGGAACCCGTAGCCTTTAGCAGTAACGGTTGTGCCAACGGTGCCTTCGTCAGGCGTAAGGATCAACGTAGGTATCACGGTTACCCAGAATACGAACTTGACTTTTCCGTCGTCAATCGTTACGTTGTGTAATCCTTTAGAGGTTATTGGAACAGTAACTGTTGTGTTGAACCAGCCGTGTGTCGTATTCGCTTCCGTCCCGCCTATAGTTTGCGCTTTATCCCAGAGGATTGTCAGCGCACCTGGATGGAACCATTTTCCAACAATAATCAGTGAACCCATAACCTTGACTTTCACAGCTTTGAGAACGCTGGCAGTGCTTGTGGTTTCATTGCCGTAGAGGAATCCCGTTGTCGCCGTCATCGAGTTTTCGCCTTTGACTTGCACTAGACCTCTGTAGTATTCTACAAAGGTGTCAGTTTCAGTCTGTCCTGTGCTGTTGACTATCATTCGGAAATAGATTGTGGTCATCTGTAGAGATTCATTTTGCTCTCCCTGCGGGGTTACGACTTTCTCCAGGTCTGGAGCAGAAATGGAGTACACGATTCGTCCTTTCTCGTTTGCTTTTACGAGATCCTTTATTACTTTCCATCCAGCTCCAGCATTATAACTGAAGTTAGCATAACCATTTGCGGGTAGAGCATATCCTTTAAGCGTTATCGGTGCTTGTCCAGGTCCAAAGGTTGGAGTAACCTCGAATGAAGCTATGATATTGATATAGTTATCCGTGACTGCAACGGCGCCCGTTACGCCGTCAAATGCCTTGATGTAATATTTGCCTCCGGGGATCTCCAAGCTTTTAGGTATTGTTCCGTTGATCCAGTTGTGGCCAACACTGTAGCCTGAATAAGTTGTAGTATCAGTTGCGTTAGCCGTTATTTTGGCTACGCTGAATGCTGGTCCATAAGGTATGTCAGTGGTTGTGTTGAGGGCGGCGAATGGGTCGGTGCTGATGTACAGCTTAACCTGTCCGCCTGACCATGTTACCCCTCCGAAGTATAGGTTCACGCTTTCTCCAAGTTTAATTGTGGGGCTGACGCTTGGACCCGTTTTTGTGTCGATGAGTATGTTACCTAGTGATGCTCTTGCTGGAACAAGTGGCAGTGCCACAGCGAATGCCGTCAATGCCACTAGTAATAATGCCATTTTCTTAGCTAGTTTGTGCATCTTTCTTTCTTCCTTCTTTTTAGGTTAGTGGTACAGTGTCTTCTCTTGTCGATATTTATAGTTTGTGTTAACAAGCTGCAACGTTTTGTCTACAAGTTTGGCAGCTTACAAGTGTCGATAACAACGACGCATACTTGGAACTAATATGCGGATATCGCGGTTCCATCTGACAGGTTTAATTTGACAACATTTCACAATTTGAAGACAGTGATATTTCATGAACAAAGAAGACAATGTGGGCGGGCGCCGGTTACGCGTAGACACGGCAACATAAAACATTCGTGGTGGAAAATCTGTTTTACGGAGAGAATTTTAGGCGTATGATCCCTTTGAAGCATTCGGTTTCTTGGGTTTTGTAGCCCAGCGAGTGCATCGCGCCCTCGATAAACTTTTTGATGAGCATGGTTCTTTCTTGCGATATGAAGGCGGAAACGCATCTGAATTCTATTGTTTTCTGGTTCCGTTTCATGAAAACTTGGTTCAGGTCCCACCTTCCTTCCTTCAGCAGATGGTGGAAGGCTTGGAGGGAATCCTCAAACTTTTCTTTCAAGTAGATTCCGTACCATTTTCCGGTTTGATACCAGAGTTGCTGCAGAGACTTGCCGTCTTCTTGATACGTTTTCTTGATCAGGTGATCCAGTATGTCTCTCGGCGTGAATATTGCACCGGCTTCTTTGTGCACTTCAAGAATCTCATAGTTGTCAATTATCTCTTTCAAGCTGTGATTCATTTCGTAGGCTCTAACGGCTTGCTCAAAGATTTCGGAGACATAGTTGTAGAACGTTTTTCCTTCCCTGTTTGCTGCCTCGTTCAGTTTTGACACTAGGTCAGCTGGGGCTCTGATGAGCTTCTGGTTCCTTGAACGTTCTTTAGACATCACTTACCCTTCGACTTTGAAAATCTAAGGCTAATAATGCCTTTGGAAACCTCGCCTTCTTCTAGGCTGTATCCAAGTGCGTTCAAGGCTCCTTCCAGAAACTTGCTGAACAGCTCGGGGTAAACCTCAGAGTATTTCGAGCTTAAACAGGTTAGGGTTAAATTTTCGCCTTTTTTGGCGAGTTTAAACTCGGAGAGGTCCCAGAAATATCTTTTAACTGCTTTTTCGAATTCTTTTAGATCGTCGTAATATTTTCCATACCACTGTCCGGTTTCGTACCAGAGTTTTTTCATCTTCTTTTTTCCAAGCTTCGCATAAGCCTGTTCAGCTAGTTCGCAGATGATCTTTTTCGGGATAACTATGAATCCTGCGTCTCTCGCGGTTTTGATTAGCCACCGGTCGTCGAGGACCTCCTTAAGCCTTATGCCTAGTTCTTCAGCTCTAATAGCCTGTTCTAGAATGTCATTTACGTAATCGTAAAGGGTTCCTTTTCGAGATGCGATTTCAGATATTTTGTCAGCAAGATCGAGTCTTGCAGCCAGCAACTTTCTTTTCATTGTTAGACAACTCTTTGGCGGTGGACATGCTGGTCCCGGGATAATCGTCAATAGATAGTAACAATATCCCTTTATAGTTTGCTTTTAGAAAAACATGATTTGCCATGTGCCTACTTAAAGTGTGCTGACAACAAGAACGGCTGCCCAGAAGAAAACAAAGGACGGATTGGAGGAACCCTAGAAAAATTTAAATATGTTCAGCAGAACTTTATTGCGCCTACATCAAAACGGTGAGATGTTCATGTTCTCTGAAAACCGGCTTGCTCTATGAACCATAGGCGTTTCCGAATTCTTGTTAGCAATTAAGCCGGTTGTAGGCGCTGTTAAACTTTTCTAAGGAAGGAGTAGTCCTTGGATTACGCTGTTGAAACTTTTCAGCTCTCGAAAATGTTCGAAACAAAGGAGAAAGGCAGGAAACGAGTTGTTAAAGCAGTGGACCATGTGAACATCAAGATTGGGAAGGGGGAGTTTTTCGGACTGTTAGGTCCAAACGGCGCAGGCAAGACTACGCTCATAAAGATGCTTTGCACGATAATTCTTCCCGACGAGGGCACAGCGAAGATCAATGGATACGACATCATAAAGGAGCCATACAAGGTTAGGCGCAGCTTCGGCTGGTTCCACGGCGAGACGGGTGGACGGTCTCTGTATTGGAGGCTTAGCGCAGAGGACAATTTACGTTTCTACGCGTACTTGCAGAATGTTCCGAAGGATGTGGCTAAAAGACGAATTGACGCGCTTCTGGAGTTCTTCGGTTTAACTGAGGACCGTGGAAAGCTCGTGAAAGAATATTCAACAGGGATGAAGGTTCGGGTTATGCTTGCCCGGGCGCTGCTTCATAATCCACCTATTCTTTTCATGGATGAGCCTACGATCGGGTTGGATACGATCAGCGCTGTTGAAACACGGAAGCTTTTGACGGCGCTTAACGCGGAGCTCGGGAAGACCATAATATTCACAAGCCACAACATGTTCGAGGTTGAGCAGCTTTGTCAACGGGTAGCCATTATGAGGAAAGGCAGGATCATTGTTGATGCTCCGCCTTCGCAGCTACGGGAGATGTTGAGGGAAATAAGGTCCGTTGAGGTTGAGGTGAGAGAGGCTTCTGATCTCCAGAAGGTTGCGGAGCAGCTTGTTGCCATTCCTGTTGTGGGAAAGGTTTTGGAGATTAAGAATAACGCTTACGGTCACGTGATCCGGTTACAGGTTGACAACGAGTACGAGGCGATCCCTGAAATAGCTGAGAAGGTTCAGCGGTTGAGGGTTAAGGTTTCAGCGATCCGGCAGTCTGAGCCTACGTTCGAGGATATTTTTGTGAAGCTAGCAAGCGAGGAGGAATAACGGTGAAGGTTGAGGAGTTGGTGAGCCTTTTCAAGGAGGAGCCTCCGCGTTTGGCGTCGGAGATAACGCATGTGTGGGCGGTTTTCTGGGCTAACTTCAAGATCTTTCTTTCCTACAGAACTTGGGTCATAACTGAGACTATGAGTACCATTGCCTCAATCGCGATGTACTTCTTCATGGGTTTGCAGGTTGACCCGAGACGGTTTGTTGCTGCTGGCTACGGAGATGTTGACTGGTTAGCTTTTGCCCTTGTTGGCGTGGCGACGGCTAATTATCTTTGGATGTGCATCAGCAGGATAAGCCATTCTTTACAGCATGAGATTAGGGAGGGAACCTTGGAGCCCGTGATCTGTTCGATGATTAAAATGCGGTCTTACATTGTAGGCCAGTCCATCCGAGGTTTTCTTGTAAGCGGGTATTTCATGCTTGGAACGTTGTTGATCGGCATCTTTGTTCTCCGAGTGCCTTTGATAATAACGGTTGAAACCATGAGTTTGTTCCTTCTTGTTTTGTTGATGATGATCCTGAGCTACCTCGGCATCGGGATAATGGCAGCGGGAATAATCCTTGTTTACAAGAAAGGCGATCCCTTGACCTTTCTTTTAGCAAGCATCACGGAGTTTCTGGGCGGCGTGCTTTTTCCGTTGAGATACTTGCAGGATTACCCCGTTCTCTGGGGATTAGCGTGGCTTATGCCCTATACTTATGCTTTGGATGCCGCTCGGAGGATTCTTCTCACAGGTGTAACGTCAGCTTTGCCTATTGTCATGAACGATTTGATGGTTTTAGCGGTTTTCACGGCTGTTTTCATACCCGCCGGGTTGTGGGTTTTCAGGTGGGGTTGTGACAGGATACGGAAGGAAGGAACGGTTGCCAGCTATTAGAGGGGGATGAAAAAGGTGGAGACTGAGAAACTGGTTGAGCTGCTTTCCGAGGATGTTCCTCACGTGAAGACTCCTGTTCACCAAATAGTGGCTTCCTTCATCGTTAGGGATTTTAAGGTTTGGTGGACTTACAAGTTTTGGCTGACGCTTGACATTTCAGGCATACTTCTGTTCGTAGCAACCTATTACTTGTTCTCGCTTATTGCGTCTCCGCAGCAGATTCAGGAAGCGGGATATGTTACCGGCGGCTACTTCACGTTTGCCTTGATCGGTATAGCCTTTCAGCAGTATGTGTTCTTTGCTGTTCAGAGCATAAACATGAGCGTTCGGGATGAACAGTGGAACGGTACAATGGAGACTGTTCTGTCCTCGGCAACCGATTTCAAAACGTTTCTCCTAGGCGAGACCACCTTTTTCTTCATCATCTGTTCAGCCTTCCTGTTCATCTCGTTTCTAGCCGGCTGGCTGCTGGGGGCAACCTTCTGTTTGAACCTTGCTTCTGTGCTTTCAGCGATCGTTCTTTCCGTTTTGCTTATAGCAAGCCACATGGCGATAGGGGTCTTAAGCGCGGGGGTTATAATGAAGACGAAGCAGGGGAATCCTTTGACGTGGGCGTTTTCGTGGATGACCCAGCTTGTTTCAGGCGTGTTTTATCCGTTGAAGATTCTTCCATGGTATCTTGAGTGGGTCGGCAAGATCTTTCCTTTAACCTATTCTCTTGACGGAATCCGGCTTTGCCTTCAAGGCGGTCAAACCCTTGTTTCGACAGCCGTTCTCAGCGATGCCGTTAACCTTGTTTTGTTCACGGCAATAGCAACCCCTGTTGCTCTTTACGTTTTCAAAATGGGTTATGACGCGGCTAGAAGAGACGGTTCTCTTGGGCAATACTAGGCTTTAACGTTGAAAGCCGTGGTTGCGTTCTTTCGTGGGAAAAAAATTTTTCTATATAAATGTTCTTTCGAATTCTTTCGATTCTTTCTTTTTCCATTAGGCTGATGCTGATTTCAGATTTTTGGGTCAACGTTTGTTTTTAGGGAGCAACATGGTTTTTGTTTTGTTAAGCGGGATTCTGGAAGGTTTCTTTTTGGTTGTTTGTGGTTATCGGTCTCGTTCGAAGATTCTTGCTGCTCTTGCGATCAGGTTACGTACGGGAAGCTGTTGGGGACATTTTTCTTCGCATTCTCCGCATTTGACGCATTTTTTGGCGCCGTTTTCAGGTTTAACGGTTTTAAGATACTCGTTTATGATCTGTTTTTGGGCGTCTTGATCTCCGCGTTTCGTGTAGTACCTGTTGTAGAAAGCGAAGATTTCAGGTATGGCTACGCCTTGAGGACAAGGCATGCAGTATCTGCAGCCTGTGCATCCGATGAACCCGTATTCTAGATATTTCCGGCGGACTTTCTCTATGAGCTCAAGCTCTTTTTCTGTAAGCGTGTTTGGTCCTGACCTGTTTGCGCTTTCTACGTTTTCAATGACCTGTTCCATCGTGCTCATTCCGCTTAGAACAACCGAAACCTCCAGATGGCTCCAGACCCATTGCAAAGCCCACTCCGCAGGCGTTCTTTTAATCTCCGCCTGATCCCAAATGGCTTGAATTTCTTCTGGCGGATTAACGGCGAGGTTTCCACCTTGGATCGGCTCCATCACCACAACGCCTAATCCTTTCGACGCAGCGTATTCCAGCCCCCGAGTTCCCGGTGTACGCGTGCTGCTTTCGATCTCGATGTAGTTGTATTGGATCTGGCAGAATGTCCATCCATCGTAGCCGTCAATTATCTCTTTGAACACGTCGAAGGTGTCGTGGAAGCTGAAACCCAAGTACTTAATCTTGCCTTCAGCGATGGCTTTTTCAGCCCATTCAAGCACATTTAGGCTTCGAAGCTTTTCCCATCTCTCTTTTCCAAGCCCGTGAAGAAGATAGAAGTCTATGTAGTCTGTTTGCAGCCGGCTTAATTGTTCGTCAAGGCATATGTCCATGTCCTCTTGAGAATTCACGAGCCACGTAGGCATCTTGGTTGCAAGCCTCACTTTTTCACGGTACCCGTCTTTAAGCGCTTTGCCGACAACAACCTCGCTTTTTCCGTTATGGTACTGTTAAGCCGTGTCAACATAGTTGACACCGTGGTCGGGGATGACGGAAGACTCCTATTACAGGATCATTCAGGGATCACCCAACGTTGTGGGTGCCGTTGGAACAGATTTTAGGGATAGGCTTCTCGAACGGGTTGCTCTGGAGCAGACGAAGAGTAAGGGTGAGTTGACAACTGAGAATATCAGAAAGATAATAAGAGATGAGATCCCGTGAAGCAACGCCGAAGGAAACCGTAAGCAAGGAAGACCTTGAAAGGTTCAAGAAGGATACTGTTGAGACCGTGAAGAAGATATTTGAGGAGAAGATAGCTGAGGCCGGCGAGATCAAGGCTGAGAAAGGGGCGGAAATGATTGCGTAGTGAGATGAAAGAGCTTGACAGTCTTGCTGAGGCGATTAGGGGTTTACTCTTGGAAGCTGAGAAGTTGCGGAGAAACATGGAGAAGCTCCAAAAGATTCTTGAGCAATATAAGGAGAGCCGTGAAGTAGTTGAGCGTCCTGAAACGGTTGCTTGAGGTAAGGAGAGAAGCTAAACAGCAAGCTGACAAGGTTGTTAGGGCTGAGGCTAAACTCGAAGCCGCACTGAAAAAGCTAGTTGAGGAGCTGAAGAAACACAGGGAAGCCATGGAAAGACTCTCAGAAGCCATTGAAAAGGCAAATGCACGAAGATCAGACCTTCCTTGAAGCCCGTTAGAATCCACACTTCACCTCTAACTCGGGGAGGCATAGTATTAGCCGTCATATCGGCTGGGGAGAGAAGAATACTCGTCCTAATAGCCTACGCATTTTGGGCTATACTCTTCCACGCAGTTGGATTCATGGACAACAATATTCACGTCTCTCGTACCGCTCACCTAATCGCTCCGTCCAACCCGACGACAAATATTCTCTTGCACGTTCCTCTTAGAAAATCTCTATTTGCATACATAAGAATCTAAATGCATTATCTTTAACTTTATTCACTTAACGATTTGAAAGGGCATCCACTCGATCGAGCTATATCGATCAGTTTTTCATGTGAGTCTTCTAAGTCTCTCAGAAACTTCTTCGCTGAACCTCTTAATGTGACCAACAACGTACTCTCTTATGTCCAGTTCAGGATTCTTGATTAGAGGTGTGAGGTCCATTGCGTAGATCATTGCGGAAGTAATGTCAGTGCCATGGGTCTCGTAGTAGGTGGCGTTAGCTCTTCTTCTTCCCATCGTTGCGAGGTCATACCTTTTTCCGCCGCAAATCTGTGAATCGAAAACGCCCGTAAGTGCGGCTGCAAGGTTTTCATGTGTTCCAACATCGAATACGACTTTGTCTTCGTCAATCATCCAATCGAGATCTCTCCAGACTTCGCAGCCGCAGAGCTTCTGTGGATGAAGCTCCTTGGGAAGTTCTCTTAAGGCCTGGATAACTCTGACAGCAACTGCAACATGCGTATCATGTTTATCAGCTAGGTTGTGTGTGTATATGACTGAAGGTTTTGCTACCGTGATTATTTTCTTCAAGTCATTTCGGACTTTCCAGTTCGTTCGGTCTTTCACAGCGGAACTTGGGTAGTCGAGTAATACTGCTCCGCTGTATCCGCCGATAAAGGCAGCCTTCTTCTGTTCCATTCTTCTGACTCTTCGCATGTCCTCGTCAGAGTAAGATGCGTAGAACCCGTTCCTAGGGCTTCCCGCACCGTCAGTTACGGTTACTCCGAGAAACCATTTGTCTTGGTTAATAAAGCATTCTAGAATTCCATGGTACGCCATAATCTCAAGATCATCTGGGTGCGCTCCGATGCCTATGTGTGTGGTTCTCCGTAAGGCCTCCTCAGCGGATGCTCCGTCTGGAACAAATAATTCAGCCGTTTCATTCTCAAACTTCATTTTTTTGGTCTCCTATTATTAACTCAAAGCGGGCAGACTCGCTGCTGCAATAGCTTGCCCGACCCGTCTTATCGACTCATCGGGTAAGTGAAGCTTTATCTGGTCTGCCAAGTCGGGGAACTCGACTTTCAGGACTTCATTAACCTTTTCGAGGATAATGTTTCCTCCCTCCCCTGAAGTGACGCGTCCCAAAATGAGCACATGTTTAATGTCATAGAAGTCAGCGTAGTGAGCAATGCCATAGCCCATATAGTAGCCAATAGTTTCAAAAATCTCCCTAACTTTTTCATCGCCCTCAGCTAACAGTTTCTGGATGTGCTTAAGTTTCTCAGCGGGAGTCAGGTTCGAATCAAGAGAAATGCCTGCAGTCTTTGCTAGTCTGATAGCTGCTTCCTGCGAGAAGTATTGTGCTCCACACCCACGGTCACCTGACCATTCGTCAATAGGAGCTTGTGGGTTGAGGTCGACCGGCACAAACGCAAGTTCATTTAGCCACCCTGTGATATAGCCTTCGCTGTCTATATAACCGCCAGCTTCGCTTGAACCAAGAGCAATCCCGAGGACATTAGTGTCGTTCAAGGCCATTGCCCCGGCGAGAGCAGCAACATCGCCATCGTTTACTACTTCGAGTGGAATTCCACCCCACTCCCTCTTTATATCCAAGAAGAGGTTTTGTACTTTCTTCTTGAACAGATCTGGCGGAACTCCCCTGAAGAGCGAAGCCACCCGGACTCTGTTCTTTATGTAGATTCCTGCGGCACTTACACCTATTGCGTCGACCCGTGGCATGTGAGAAGCAGCCATACGCAACGCACTCATAATCTTGCTGAAATGATATTGAGGATCACTCTGGTGCTTCGGATCCCACACTATTTCTTTGCTGAACACGACTTTCCCGTCAATGACGGCGGCTACTTTCATGTCGCTAGCACCTGCATCAAACCCTATGCGGCATCCGTCGAGGTGCCCCCCTAACGATACCGTTTCTTCTTTAGGCTGTGGCAGGTCATCGAAATCGACAACCTCGACGGTGAAAGGTTTCTCATAGACGCCGCTCATGAATTCTGCGTCAAACGATCTCTTCCCTTTGATAGAATATTCGTTTCTGATATGCTGACCAATATACTCGGCGCCTCCTATCACAATCCTCCATCCTCCCCACATCCACAAGAGAGTCTTAACTAGACGTTCTACGTAATACAGGTTGGCTTCCGCCATTTCGCTTGATTCGGCAAATACCATTGTTTTGAAGATGGAGGTCAATCCGTTGTTGCGTTCGATAGCGATCCCCAATGGCTCCCCTTCTCCAGATTCTCTCACGGCATTGAGAAATGCATGATTATAAAGCACAACAGGTGAAAATCCGGGGTCAAGGTTTAGCCTCATCTTAGGTTTGACCATCTCGAGACCGGCAACGTTCTCTTTTTCCATATAGGGACACCTTCGCTAATATTAGAAGGTATGTTTTAAAAATGTTTAGGTTCTTTAACCTCGATTGACAGCGCGGTGGTAGCTGTGAAGGATGTATGCGGGCAAGCTAACTTTTCTCGTCGTGCAAAGACCATCGCGAAGCTCTCATACGCAATTTAGTAAGCTTTCTCCTCTTCAGTCTAGAATTCTCACCACGATAAGGCTCCATACGCTTCAACATAAAGCTTTTTAAAGATAACTTATGAATTCATTGAATTACGTCGAGATATTCCCCTTGCTTGAGCTGGTTGTTATAGCGCTAGAGAACCAAAAGATTTAAGTGCGCGCGCTTTAAACCGAAAAGTCAAGGTCTAAAGGCGTTGGATATGATTAAGATTATCAGGGGAGGCTATCTGATCGATGGCACAGGGCTAAAGCCACAAGATGACGCTGTAGTGGTGATAGAGAATGGAAAGATAAAAGCAGCCGGATCAGCTAAAGATGTGACATTACCAAAAGAGCACGCGCATGTGCTGGAGATCAACGCATCGGATAAAACGATTATGCCCGGCTTAGTAGACGGTCACGTTCATTTGGCACTAGGAAGCCTTAATGACCCTATTTGGAATGAAATAAAGAAAGTCCCAGAGTTGATTTTCTCATATGCAGCTGGTAATGCTCAAAAGGCCCTTGCAAAAGGCATAACTACTATGCAAGACTGCGGCGGCATAGATCTGACCACTTTGTGGTTAAGAGAAGCGATAAGAAAGAAATTTCTTGTAGGACCGAAACTGGTGGTAGCAGGCGCGCCAATAACCACTACTTCTGGACATCTCTACTTCGTTGGAATCCGAGCCGACAATGCAGACGAACTACGAAAGTCTATTCGATGGCTAGTAGAAAATGGAGTAGATTTCATAAAGATTATGGCAACAGGCGGATCTATGACCCCGATATCCAACCGTAGAAGAGCTCAATACAGTATATCTGAACTAACAATAGCCGTCGAGGAAGCTCATAGACTGAAGAAACGTGTTGTGGCTCATCTTAACGGAACGGAGGGCATCAAGAATGCGGTGAAGGCGGGGGTAGATGTTTTAGTCCACTGTAACTGGTTGGGAGAGGACGAAGGCATCGAATATGACGAGTCTATAGCCAGATTAGCTGCAAGTAAAGGTCTATACTTGGACGTTGGGCCTATTGCAGGGGTCACAAAACCGCAGGTCAACTATGCTAGGAAAGGATCTGAACTAAAAGAAAGTAGTCGTTGGGATCTTGCTCTTCTGATGAAAAGTCAGGGGGTTAAAGTCTACTTATCCAGCGACGGCATAGGTAACGACGCGTCAAGGTTCGTGACAGATTTAAAATCGTTTGTCGAAAGCGGAAACATAGAACCTCTTGAAGCAATCACGATGGCAACAAAGATCCCTGCTGAGGCTATGGGTCTAGCCAATAAGATCGGTACAATAGAACCTGGAAAGGATGCTGATATAATAATTGTTGATGGTAATCCTGTAGAGGATATAGCTGCCTTAGAGAGAGTCGATATGGTTCTACTGAACGGAGAAATAGTAGCAGTAAAAGGAAGAATCCATGTTAACGACGCGCCTATGAGAAAGTAGCATATAAAGATTACCCTAACCAAACACCAAGCCGCTCTCAAATCACCTCCCCAACTCATTCATTCTCTCACCTATTTTGAGTGCACGCGCCTATACGCCCACACCCTGGGGCACTATGGCTCCGCGTCCAGGCACCCTCGGCAAGCACGAGACGAACCATAGCTTCTCTGATCTCTTCAGCATCCGCAGCAAGCGTTGGCTAAAAGGTTTCTTTGAGAAGGTTTCTGTTAAGGGCAGTGTGCAGAAGACTGTTGTCGCTGTGGCCAGAATAAGCATAATTCACCGAGTTGAGAATATGGATCATATAAATCCTTTATGGACAAAAAATGTGGTGGATCTGGACCGGGGGGGATTTGAACCCCCGACCTCCTGAGTGCAAGTCAGGCGTTCATGCCAAGCTGAACTACCGGCCCTTTAGGCTACATAACTTATTTTCATGAAGAGGTCCTAGATTAAGGTTTTCCGCATTATTGACGTTTTGTGTACAGTCCTATGTATTGTTGTGTACAGGCGGGGGAAGGCCAAAGCGTTATTTAAGAGTTGCCTATTGACTTAAAAGAATAGAATTTTTAAGCCCGAGATGCGAGCACATAGACTGGGCATACATCGTGATTTAGCGGTTAAAGAGGATGCCGCGAAAGCGTTATTTCCTAGTTAACCATGATTGGTTCTAAGTGAAAGACATGAATCGCCCGATTCAAGTTACGGTTTGGAACGAGTTTCTTCATGAGAAAAAGCACCCTGAGATCGCTCGGATATATCCAGATGGGATTCACGGGGCAATAGCAGAATACTTGCGAAGCCAGCCAGGTATCAAAACCCGAACAGCTACGCTGGAACAGCCTGAACACGGCTTAACCGATGATGTTCTGGACAACACTGATGTGCTTATCTGGTGGGGGCACATGGCTCATGACAAAGTAGAAGACGCTGTGGTTGAAAAGGTGTACCACCGAGTAACCGGCGGAGGCGTGGGGCTTATCGTTCTCCACTCGGCGCATTACTCCAAAATCTTCAGACGGCTACTCGGCACCAGCTGCAGCCTAAGATGGAGGGAAGCCGCTGAAAAGGAACGCCTCTGGGTAGTATCGCCAGGGCACCCAATTGCAGAAGGGATCGGTGACTACTTCGAGATTGAACACACTGAAATGTACGGCGAATTCTTCGACATACCTGCGCCCGACGAGCTCGTGTTCGTAAGCTGGTTCCAAGGAGGAGAAGTGTTCAGAAGCGGATGCTGCTTCTACAGGGGAAAAGGAAAGATTTTCTACTTCAGACCGGGGCATGAAACTTTTCCGATTTACCACAACCCTACGGTCCTTAAGGTTATAGAAAACGCCGTCCGATGGGCAGCACCAGTTGAAAGACCGAAACCGTTAACGATCCCAAAAGCCGTCAACGTTAAACCTCTCGAGAATCTTTCCTAACTGCCTTCCGCTTGAAAACCATACCAAAAACAAGCAAGGAAGCCATTGCACCGCGAAAACAAGGTATTCATTTTTCTTCCTTCAAATAGGGAGACCACCAGATTCGCCGCATGTACCAGGTCGCACAATAAAAACTCAAGAATGCTGCTTTCACAGTCGAAAGTCAAAGCTTGTTGTAAAACGTTTTTCTCGTATTGCTGTTATTTTTATAGGTTTGGGAACCCCTATTATTTAACTGGTTAGGTTGGTCTCTTTGCCTGACGGTTTGATCTTCAAGGATCGGAATAAGCTTTCGCCGCATTACATCCCGAGGCGGCTTCCTCACAGAGAACATCAGATAAGTCTTCTTCATTCCATCTACGGCAGCATGATCAAGGACATAGGAAACGTGTATCCACGGTTCACCCAGATCGTTGGAGACACGGGAACCGGCAAGACATGTACAACCATAAGGTTCGGCGAGCAGCTAACCGAACAGGCGAAGAAAGAAGGCGTCAACCTAAAACATGTGTATGTTAACTGTAAAGTGGATGGTGCAACCCGTTACGTTCTTTTCGGCAACCTCGTCCGAAAGGTAACCCCGAAGATTTCAACAAGAAGCCTAAGCCCAGAAGAAATGATGCGACAGTTAGTTGAATACTTGAAAGCTGAAGACACGTTTCTCCTCATCACCTTCGACGAGATAGACTATTTCACACAGACAAACCCAAAGGAACACATCATCTACGACCTTACACGAACCACAGAGATACATCCGGGAGAACCATCCTCCATAATCGGAGAAATCTTCATCGCAAGATCCCTGAAGTGGCATGAACAACTTGAACCGGGAGAACGGTCTACTCTCGGCATGGGCGTCATAAAGTTCCCCCGCTACACTAGTAGCCAAATCAGGGAAATACTGGAAGACCGCGTCGAAGAATCTTTTCAACCCGGCGCAGTGGACGAAGACGTGTTGGACCTAGTAAGCGACATAACAGCTAACCCTCCGGTAAACGGGGACATACGTGTAGGGCTAGACCTTTTGTACTACGCGGGGAACCTAGCTGAAAACCAAGGGTTTAACAGAGTGTTACCGGATCATGTGAGAAAGGTTTACGGCGGGACAACTCCAACAATAACCTCTGAGGACATAATCAACCTCGACGAAAACGCTCGACTAGTTTTGCTGGCTCTAGCAAGAAGTCTTCGAGCCAACAACTCAGCCTACGTAGGACTGCGGGACTGCCGAGAAAGCTACGAACTTGTCTGTGAAGAATTCAACGTTAAGCCAGTTGAAAAGTTTGAAGAATACGTGCAAGACCTAGTTTACCGCGGCATAATAGACATGAAATCCTTAACGGAACTCGGAATCTCCGGAGCCTCTGCGCTGGATTTAGAGAATTTTCTTAACAACCTCACACAAAGGCTGAGACAAAAAGTTGACGAACCCTAGAGAACGGACAATTTGGAAAGAACTGGAGCTCGGACTCGGAAGCGGAAGCAAGTTCCGCGTCATACTACACCTAGCTCTGAATCCCGAAGAAGCGTTTACAAAATACGCGTTAGTGAAAGCCACAGGCTTGCGGACGCCTTCCGTGGAAAGCCAATTAAAGACTCTTATTGAACTTGGATGGGTTAAAGAATACCCCTTTACACCGAAAACTTACCAGATCAACCTTGAAAACAAGCTCGTCACACAGATACATCAGTTCCTGCAAAAACTGAAATACTTCAAAACCTGAACCTGAAGGCTAGTTGCCTTCTAATAAAAGCTGAGATCCCCCCCCTCCCCTTGTTTTCACTGATTCCTTAAATAGGATACGGCAGAGTTCTAATCGGACGAGAGAGGGAAATCAATGAGAAAGAGAAGCCGACTCCCGCGAAGTACAGATGAATTTAACCTTGATGTTCCAGACACCCAAATGCGGGATTCCGAGACCTGCATGAATCCGTGGAACGGCAAATGCTCAAACACAGACATAGCTCTTTACATCGTGTTCAAAGGTAACCGCCTCCCAATATGCCGCAAATGTTGGGAGGAAATCTCGTCCAAAGATATTGAATGGATGTATGATTAAAATGTCGGGTGACCTTGAATCCTTAAACGGAGTAGGCTCAACAACCGCGTCAAAACTTAGAGCTTCAGGCTACACAACCATCGAGGCGATCGCCGTTACCCCTCCACGTGAGCTCATGGAAAAAACAAACATCGGCTTCAACACCATACTGAAAATCCAAGAAGCCGCTAGACAGATGATTGCCACCGATTTCAAAACAGCCCAAGAATTCTACGAGAAAAGGCAGACAATGAAAAAGTGTACAACCGGAAGCAAGAAGCTTGACGAAATCCTCGGCGGAGGCATCGAAACCCAAGCTTTAACCGAGTTCATAGGCGAATACGGCTCAGGGAAAACCCAAATATGCCTGATGCTTTCCGTCACAGCGCAGCTTCCTTACGAAAAAGGAGGCTTAGAAGGAAACGTTGCCTTCATCGATACTGAAGGCACCTTCATGCCTGAAAGAGTCTACCAGATCGCTCAAGCAAACGGGTTGGATCCCCAAACCGTCGCCAACAACATATTTGTCGCAAGAGCCTACAACAGCAGCCACCAATGCCTGTTGATTGACAGGCTTTTCACCATGGTCCCTGAAAACAACATCAAACTTATCATCGTTGACAGCATGATCAGTCACTTCAGAGGAGAATATGTTGGACGAGAAAACCTTTCAGAACGGCAACAGAAGCTGAACCAATACCTGCACAAGCTTGTCCGGCTTTCAGAAGCCTACAACGTAGCTGTCGTCGTGACTAACCAGGTTCAAGCAAACCCAACAGCGTTCTTCGGAGACCCCAACAGACCAGCTGGAGGAAACATTATGGCTCACGCCTGCACACATAGGGTTTTCCTCCGTAAAGGAAGCAAAGGCACAAGAATAGCAAGAGTCATCGACAGCCCATGCCTTCCCGAGGTTCCCGCTCGTTTTCTAATCTCCGAGAAAGGCGTGGAAGACATAGACCAAGACGACGACGAGTAACCCCCGGCATTTTTTGTCTAATCAGCCTTTACTATGTTGAAGCCCGAGGCTTTCCTAAGCCTGTTCATCACAGCTAAGCCTAAACCCTCGATGGGCACAGACTCCGCTATGATGATGTCAACTTTTTCCTCATCAAACTCTCTCAGCATCTTGAACAGGTTCCTCGCTGCAGATGACAGATCTCTTCTGGCTCCAAGCGACTTTATCACATTCGCCTTGTAGAATCTTTTGTTTTCATCCGTCGCCAGAACGCCGACTGACCTGCCGTTCTTACGATGTTCTTCTGCAAGTTCCTGAACCTTCCTGCGGACCGCCTCTGGTTCCCCTTCGACAACAATAACCTTAGCCTTAGGCGCATAATGCTTATGTTTCATGCCTGGAGAACGAGCGTGAACCAAACTGATTTCCCTGTCAGCCACAACCGTGGGATGCAGCTCAACCCGCCCTAACACTTCGCTTAACGCTTCATAAGATACTCCTCCAGGCCTCAAAATTTGAGGAGGATCCATTGTCAAGTCGAGAACCGTTGATTCAACCCCTACTTCGGTTGGGCCTGCGTCAAGAATCAGGTCTATTCGGCCATACAAGTCCTGCTTCACGTGTTCCGCAGTGGTTGGGCTGGGTTTTCCTGAAAGATTTGCGCTCGGTGCAGCGATTGGCACCCTCGATTCTTTGATCAACGCCAATGCAACCCTAAGATTCGGCATTCTTACGGCTACAGTGTCCAGCCCGCCTGTTGTCGCTTTCGGCACGATGTCCTTAGCTTTAAGGACAAGCGTTAACGGTCCAGGCCAAAAGACGCTCATAAGCCTTCGAGCCTTCTCCGGGACGTTTTCCGCTAACCTGTAAACATCGTTCTCGCTGGCTACGTGAACTATGATAGGATTGTCTAAAGGCCGCTTCTTAGCTAGATATATTTGGGTGACAGCTTCCGGGTTTAATGCGTCTGCTCCAAGCCCGTACACGGTTTCAGTTGGGAAAGCTACGAGGCCCCCTCGGCGGATTATCTTAGCAGCTACGCGGATTTTTTCAGCTTCTGGTTTCTCAGGATTCACCTTTAACACGATGGTTCGTTTCAAGGTTCGTCGCCTTCTTATCAACAAACGTGACGAGTCAAGCTTCTGCGTTCTCGGCTGAACCGAGCGGGCTCCTCTGTAAACTTTCGCAGCGAAAAACCTTTAATCATCTATCATGGCTTAAATCTTTCCGACGGGATGTTCATTCGATGCCAAATCAAACGAATTCAAGAAAGAAGATGTTTCGATTCGCGCCGAAACACCGAAGTCTCGCGGAGGTTCTTTCAGATCATGAACTTGCAGCTTTGGGAGATGCATACGTCAACCTTATCTGGTCTCTTTATCTTTCCATAAAAAAAGGAAAACCCGTAGGCAAAAAAGCAAGCAGCACCATGCTTGCCTCAGCTCTGAGAAAAGCAAGGTTACGGGGATCGTTGCCTTCAAGGACAGATCGGCATAAGCAGGCTGACGCTGCGGAGGCGTTGATTGCGTATGCTTGGCTGAACAGCGTCATTTCGCTGGAGGAGGCTGTTTTGTTGATGGAAAAAGGGCGAACCCCTGAAGAAGCCTTCAGTATGCTTTTGCAGAGCATCTTGGAACGGTTGAATCTGACCTGAAAGAATCTTTAAAAGCAGCATCAGCAAAGATATGAATGCCATTCCGAATAAGATAGCGCTAAAAGGGGGAACAGATTCATGAGCGAAGCGTTAACTCCGCTTGTCTACCAGCTTGGAGTCGGAGGGGTCATAGGCTTTTTCGTAGGTTATGCCATAAAGAAACTTACGAAGCTAATAGCGGTGATCGCTGGGCTCATCGCGCTCTTGATGATATACCTAGGCTACGAAGGTGTAATCAGCATAAACTATGACAAGCTAACTCAGATGCTTCAAAGCTTAACGGGCACAGCTGGCCAGGCTACGAGTATGCTGACGCCCATAATGGCAAACTTGCCTTTCGCTGGAAGCTTCTTGGCAGGCACAGCCATAGGGTTGAAGATCGGTTAAAAAAATTCTGCGAAGATTCTCAGCCTTTACTTGTTTAACTCTTCCAAAGCGCGAATGAACGCTTCGTTGAGCTCTTCGCCTCGTTGAAGAGCTTTATCTACGGCTTCTTGTAGCGCTTCTTCAGGTTTCTTTCCTTCCTTCGTTCGAATCGAGACAATAATGTTAGATATAAGCGGGTGCGGCACATTGTAGCTGGCGAACTCAACTTTGTCATCCTCCAAGAGGACAGATTCCAAAAGGTTCCAGAATGTGTGCCCTTCACCCTCGACTTCAAACTTCAGCTCCTGAGACGTTTTTTTGAGGACTTTTAACTGCATTTTTCTCCCTTCGTTCACAGCGTTCCTTCTCCATAGTCAGAAGCGATTTTTCGTCTTTCGACATTGCCACAGGCTTCGCATCTTAACCCTCTGCCTTTCAGCGACAGAACATTTCCACACTGTGAACAGTAGGCAAGAACCACGCCTAGTTTCTCTCCTTTGGTTGACAGGTGATATGTGTGGTTCTTGTCGCTAATAACCTTGGCGCGGACAAGATCTCCAAGCTTGAAGGATTCAAACATGCTGTCTGTATATCTGAAGCTTACATCAGATATGTGAATCACGCCTGTGAAGTATCCGGATATGATTTTGCTCCCTACTTTTTTTATGCGGATAATGGCTAACGAGCTCTGCACCCCGGTTGTGTTTCCCACGATTATGCTTCCTACCCTTGGAACATTGAGGTTACGCGCTGCGGGATACACTGAAACCTTTTTGTTAGCAAAATCCATAAGCATGTATCCCACGTTTTTCGAGCGGATAACCCCGTTCTCGACGAATGTTCCGGAGTTCGGGATGAACTCTTCGATAATGCCGAGTTTCTGACCGGGTACAACAAACTGTCCGCTTTGTCTCGTTTCATTCATGACTAACACATCTTTCATTACTGTCTCTAAAGCTTGACCGTAAACAAACGATTGGAAGCTTCCATATTAGCTTTGCTGTTAAAATCGTTCATTCATCACTCAGTTAATCTGGACAATTTTTAAGAATCCGATATAAATCGGCTTTAACCGTGTAACTCTTTTTTCTGTGAAAACTGTAGGTTCGAGGTATCACTATCTGCATTTCATAGACTTGATCTATTCGTCCGCCTAGGTGGGGAATCTTTTTCCTTAAAAAATCCCGCACCGAACTGCTATGTTTATGAAGCGAGTACACAACATCCGACAATTCCAAGGCTTTCTTCAAGAAATAGACATCTGCTCCTTTTCTCCAGCTCCCAAAAGGAGGATTCATCAACGTTGAATCAAAATGACCAACGATGCACATAATGTCGCCTACAACGAAGTCAACGCAAACTTTCATTTTCCCAGCGTTACTCTTGGCGGTTTTCACTGCGTCTTTATCTACGTCGACGCCGACAACCTGTTCAGCTCCAAGCAAAGCAGCAGCGATGGCTAAGATCCCTGAGCCACAGCCCAAGTCAACAACCTTTTTCCCGTGGACATCATCATTTAACCAAGCTGCTACATAAGCCATCTCCGCAGCGCTTTCAGCGTCCAGAGTGTACCCTTCATATTTCAGTTTCGGCTTAGGGCTTGGAGCTAATTGGGACAAGATTATTTCCAGCTGTTTTTTCCTCATAGCTCTCAGCTCCAATAACCCGGCGCCAACCATCGTTGCCTTGTTTTAAACAAAACCGTCTTCAAGCAGGTCTTCCCATCTTTTCCAGCCGAGAACAACCTCTGCTTCTTTCACTGTAAGCATCGGTTTAACAAAAGCTGCTGATTCGCCTAAAACGATTCTTGGACAAGCAGTGTTCACATATGCGTCTATTGAAGGAAACTGCAAAAGCACAGACGGAGATATCTCCCGCAAAGCCAGCAGAACAGCGTTTTTCCCTTTCTCGTTTAGAGCCTTCTTTATTTTATAAGCCAATTGAACATTGCTTTGCCCAGGCTTCAGCCCTATGATTACGCCGAAGTTTCGTGCTTTTCTCGCTTCGTTGATGTTTGCCCATCGTCTCCGTATGATTTTCTGAGCGTCAGAATCAACGACGTAAGCCCTGTTCTCGTACGGATCAGCAACCACCGTAGGCTTCATTGTTGCAAGATACACTCCGAGCGCATGGAAACGTCCTCCGCCAACAAACAGGAAAGCCTCAACATCGTTCGAAACTGAAACAGCGTTGCCATAATCGCAGCCTAAGACCTGACCGGGATATTCGGTGCTTCCGGCACGTCCTATGTAAACGGTCTTATCAGCAGCCTCAAGAACCGCCTTCGCTTCCTCAAGCATGTGCACATGCTGAACCGTGGTTACCAGCCCAATTCTTTTCCAGGCCCCCATCCATTTCAAAGCCTTCTCCACCGCGGTTCTGACCTCGATGTTGGCTTTCGCTTCGATGTAAAGCACGGGCACAGATACATTCCTAAGACTCACCATCTCCGTATGCCCATAATGAACTACAAGGTCAACCTCAAGATGCTCAGCTTCACACAAAGGCAGGTCACAGGCGCCATAACAAGGATCGCCGGAAATCACAGCGACCGCTCCCGCATCCTCAATTACGGCTGCCAGTCGAGGACCCTGTGGTTTCAACCCTTCAGGTAGCTGCAGTAAGACCCTTTTTGCTCCGCGTTTCACGATCTCTTCTTTAAGCCTTTTTTCTTCAAGATCATAAATCTCATCAAGGGTTTTGCTCATACCGCCGAGGCACCTGCTGATTCTCCCAGTTCAAGCTAGAGCGGGCCGCACTTAAAGGATTATCTAACGTGATTCTCCGAAAAAACATTGCTGTTTATGATTCAGAGTTCAGACTCAAGGTTCATAATTACTATATAAAGCTGAGCTTCATTTTCAGGTGCTGAGGAAAGTTGAGGCGACGGTCAAAACTGGAGATTTACCTAGACCTTCTGCAGGCAGTTTCCAAGCACAGAGACCTAATGGTCATAGCGAGAAAAGCGAGGCTATCCATAAGCACGGCGGAAAAACATCTAAGCTTCTTAGGCTCGGAAGGGTTTATATCAACATCGGTGCTTGAAGACAGCAAGATCGATTATGAGCTCACCGCTAAAGGATTCGAAGCATTAATGGCGTTCCTAAGGTTAACGGCAAAAGAAAACCGGTTCTCAGATACTAACCTAACGCTAAAAACACACATGTTACATGAAACGGCTTGAAATTCCGTCGCCTCGCCAATCGTCAACTCTTAGCATTTACATACAGAATTTTTGTTTGCAACGCAAGTCCCTTTTTTGGAACACTCAAGGTTTTCTCCTGAAATCTATTAGAGAGAGAATTGTTTATTAAATAACGAAGGGTTCTACACACCCAGAACATGAGGCGAACAAAGACTTGAAGGTTGAACTAAAGGGTCGTCCAATAGTTCCCGGGTTGGCTCGAGGCAAAGCCTTAGTCTCTAAGAAACCTCTGAGCTTTTTGGGCGGCGTAGACCCTGAAACCAGCATCATAATTGAAAAAAACCACGACCTTAACGGCCAAGAAATTAACGGCAATATTCTGTGTTTTCCGCACGGTCACGGGTCGACGGTTGGCAGCTACGTTCTTTATTCCCTTGTAAAAAGAGGCATAGGCCCAAAAGCCATTGTTAATGAGACCGCTGACCCGGTTGTTGTTGTAGGCGCGGTTATCGCTGAAGTCCCGATGGTTGACGGAATAAACATAGGTCAAATAGGAAACGGAGACGTTGTTGAAGTCAACGGCGGCAAAGGCATAGTTAGGATAGTGAAGAGGAAAAAACCATGCATCTGACAACCGAGGAAGAACACATCTACGACGGAGAAGAAGGCTGGGCATACCAGACAGCTATGAGAATTCTGGTGAAGCTAGGAGACCTTTTCGGCGCAACCCATCTAATACCAATCGAGTCCGCGCACATTTCAGGAGTTTCTTACAAAACTATGGGTGACGCCGCAATCGAGTTTGTAGAAGCTCTAGCACAAGCAGGAGCAAAGGCAAAAGTTCCTTCCACAATCAACCCTGCGGGGCTTGACTACAACCGTCTGACCGAGATGCCCGTCTCGTCAAAGGTTAAGGAAAAACAGGCGAAGATAATCAGTCTTTACCGTACGATGGGAATCAACCCGATTCTGACCTGTACACCTTATTACATAAAAAAGCCTGCTCAAGGCGTTCACGTTGCATGGGCGGAGTCCTCAACAGTGATCTATGCCAACTCCATATTGGACGCATGGACAAATCGGGAAGGCGGCCCCAGTGCACTTGCAGCAGCACTCATCGGAAAAACCCCGGATTACGGTATGCATCGTCCAGAAAACCGAAAAGCGAACATTGCCGTTAAAGTTGAGACGGAACTTGAAAACGAAGCTCAGTATGGGGCTCTCGGCGCATACTTGGGAAAGACTCTTAAAGACAAGATACCTGCTTTTGAAGGGCTAGCACATCCACGAGAAGAAGACTTAAAACAGCTCGGCGCCGCGTTAGCCTCAACAGGGATGACATCCATTTTCTATCCTTGCCAGTCCTGCCCGAAATCTGTCAAGAGACTTGAAACCGTAAGGGTTGGCCGAGATGAGCTGAAGGAATCTATGGAAAGCCTGTCAACGACCGATGAGCAGCCGGACATGGTTTACATCGGATGTCCACACTGTTCCTTCAGCGAGGTAAAACGAGTAGCTGAAACAATTGAGGGGAGAAAGGTCAAGAATGATGTTAAGTTGTGGGTTTGCACATCGCGGTACGTGAAGGAACGAGCCGAGTTCGACGTAGCAACCATTGAGGCAGCTGGAGGAAAAGTTGTTTCTGACACCTGTGCTGTGGTTACGTGGCTCAAAAAGCTCGGAGTGGACACCTTGATGACAAACTCGGCGAAAACAGCCTACTACGCTCCGACCATGAACAAAGTAAAAGTCAGATTTGGATCGCTCAGAGAATGCATAGACGCAGCTTGCACACGGTAGCATCACGCCTATTTTTTCGAAAGCCCTAGTATTTTCTTAACTGTCTCCGCAGCCCTTTTGCTGGTCGGAATGGTTGCTTTCCTGAAATTCTCTGCTGGTGCACTTAATGGTCTCGTCGCGTCGATTCCCATCTTTGATGTCAAGCCTTTCTCTTGGTCAGCCGAGGGATCAAGTGTTGATCCTCGCGCGTTAGGAATTACGATCAGATCCTCCTTTGATTGAAAACGCAGTGCTATCGCCCATTCCACTTCTTGCAGATTGAAAACATCAATATCCGAATCAACGACGACAACATGCTTAAGACTTGGGTGCCCAGCGAACGCAGCTAACAAAGCATTCTTTGAGTCACCATCCATCTGTTTTTCTATTGAGATCACCGCGTGAAGCCACCCGCACCCGCCAACAGAAAGATTCACAGCGTTAACCCGCGGCACAACTTGGGAAACAGCGTTGTATATTGCGGCTTCCCGAGGCAACCCCATCAAAAGCCTGTGTTCTGGACCTCCGGGTAAAAGAGCTTGGAACAAATAGTCTTCACGGTGCATGATGTTGACTATTTCTACAACCGGCTGCGTTCTTTTTATGTCGTATGTGCCGGTTATGTCAACGAAAGGTCCCTCTTCAGCTTCCCGGTCAAAGGATATCTTGCCTTCGAGAACCAGCTCAGCTTCTGCAGGCGCGTACGCTTCAATCTTTTCGCATTTTGTCAGCTGAAGATTGCCGCCGAGCAACGTGTTAGCCACACCGTATTCGCTGACCCCGAAAGGAGGTGAACTCGCAGCGGCTAACATCACAGCTGGATGAACCCCGATGGATATCGAGATCTCCAGATCTCTTTTTTCTTCCTTAGCCATGCTCCAAAGTTTGAAAAGATGTCTTGGAACAAGCCGAATAGCTAAATGCCGATCATCTAAAACTTGAAGCCGATGTATGGAAACATTTTCGGTTACGCCGTCGACGCTTCTAGCTGAGATCACTGCAGAGGTTATGTAAGCCCCGGGGTCTTTTTCGAAATGGGTTAACACAGGAATCTTTGAGAGCACCGGGGGCTCTTGGACTTTCTTCACTGGAGCTTCTTCGACGATCTTGGGGGGTTTCGGCGATTCAAGGGCATCGTTGAGCCTTCGGTAAAGCGATTCTGGGGGAACATTCAGAGCTTGGCAGATTCGGCTTCGTACACCGCAAACGTTGCCGACGACCTTGACGGGGTATCCGTCTACGTTCTCAAACATGAGTATAGGGCCGTCAGCAAGAGCATTGATGACTGACGGTATTTCGAATCGGGGGGACATTTTATCGGTTATGTGTGCCACTTCGTTCTGGGCTTCCATCTTTTCTAGAAAACTTCTAAGGCTCATCTCAACCCTCCCTTTTTCTTCAGGGTCTTTTCTAAAAGCCTCAAGAAAACGCGGCCCACCTCTTTTTCGTCCAAAGTTTTCACGAAAACTGAGACTAGAACCATTTTGTTGAGACTTTTGGCTAAGCGTTCTGCCAGTAGCCTTGCAAGTGTGACGTTTCTTTCCCCTAGGAGAATCGATGACAATGGGGGACCAAGCATCCCTGGTTTTTGGGGCAAGGAAACCGCTAACGTTCCAAGTCTCTCTTCGCCTTCGCTTAGAAGCACAAAGTAAGCGTTCTCCATTTCAATGAAGACTGCAGAATATGTTGTGTCTCTCTCTTTAGTTTCTCCGCGGATGATCTTTGCTCGTGACATGAGAACTCGGCAACTCGGAAAAATATAGATGCAGCATGAATATTTATTTGTTCGGAAAAACGGATGAAATTACATGGATTATGCATATACCTGAAAATGCTAAGTTCATGAAACATTGTTAAATGCTGTCTAGGGGTTCTTATCATTAAACAGGAGAAGATTAAGGCTGGCAGACAAGATTAAGGTTGGGATGATTGGCGCGGGGAACTGGGCGAATCGTGTTCATTATCCATCGTTGGCGGAATTCAGAGATGTGGAACTCAAGGCGGTTTGCGATCTCGATGAAGAGAAACTTAACAGTACTTGTGACAAGTATGGAATCGAGTTGAGATTTAAAGATTACAAACAGATGTTGAAAGAAGTTGTTGATTTGGACGCTGTATACGTCATCATGTTTCCCATACCAATCGGCGGTTATCAGCACGCTGAACCTCTTGTTGACGTCGTTACTTATGGTCTCAGAAAAAAGAAACATGTTTTCCTCGAAAAACCACCCGGCATAAGCACCGAACAAACAAAAAAGATGGCTGAGGCTGCAGCAGCGAACAATTGCAGAACAATGGTGGGGTTCAACAGGCGTTTCATACCCATAGCAAAAGTTGCCAAGAAAATAGTTGAAGAACGCGGTATGATCACTCATTGCGCTGCGACTTATCATAAAAACCAGATTAAACAACCCAAAGTTTACGGCGTTCTTGACCATCTAACGTCAGACGCCATACATGCCGTGGATGCTTTACGATGGATGAGCGGAAGCGAGGTTAAGACGATAGCGAGTTATGTTCGCAGCTTCTATTCCGACGCCATCAACAGTTTCAACGCTCTCGTAATTTTCGAGAATGGTGCAATAGGCCATTTGAATAGCTGTTTCACAGCTGGCACACGGGTTCACAGGTTTGAAATGCACGGTAAAGGAATATCGGCTTACGTTGATCTTCCGCAGGAGGTTGATCAACAGAAGGCTTTCATCGTATGGGACAACCGGTCGTTAGACAAAGCCGAAATTATTGAAAGCTCAAAAATCGTGGGCAGCCAAGAGTTCCATAAATGTTACGGTTACTATCAGGAAAACCGTCATTTCATTGACTGCATAAAAGAGGATGAGGAACCCGAAACAAACCTGGCTGATGCAACGAAGACGATGATGTTAATCGATAAAATAAAGGAATCAACCGTTTGTCGACTATGACGCTGCTCTGTGCTCGTTTGAGCTAGTTGCGAAGCGGTTCAGCAGCCGACAAATCATCATATTTTTGACAGGATCTTCTGAAGTTCCGTTCCGTTCTGTTTCCACCAGCTATACAGCACGCTCACATCGGTACCTATGCTGAAGTTTCGCACGCCTAGTTCAATGTATCTCTTGGCAGCTTCAGGGCTTCTTATCTCGGCTCTAGGTGCGACATCCATCTTCAACGCTGTCTTTATCGTCTTGAGCTCGGCTTCTCTCACCTTAGGATGACTAGTCTCACCAGGTCGACCTATGCTAACCGAGTAATCGGAAGGCCCAAACTGCACCATGTCTACACCTTCGACTGAAAGGATCTCTTCCAGATTTTCAACGGCTGATTTTTTCTCGATCATTAAAGCAACCACAGCGTCGTCGCACATCTTGACAACATCGGGCGCTGAAGCTGTTACGGAAACGTAGCCGACTCTTCTGTCCATTCTGAAACCATTGAAGCCCTTAGGTTCAGCCCTCACGGCGCGCACAGCTTCCTCTGCGTCTTCAACTGTTCTGATGTCGACAAACAGCACGTTTTGGATGCCTGCCATCAACGCCCTTTCAGCCAAGTATGTCCGCGGTTCCTGATCAATCTTGATCATGGATGAGATGCCGACAAGCTCTGCTGCTCTGGCTAAATTGTCGAAGTCGTACAGGCTGTAAGGAGCGTATTCGCTCACGAACTCAACGTAGTCATAGACATTGGTGTAGCCGATCAGCTCAACGATACCTGGCCACGCAATGAGGATTCTAGTTCCAATCGTCGGCTCACCTTTTCTCATCTTTTCTCTTAGCCTATTTTCCCTCAAACACCATGCCTCCAAACAAGATTTCTTTTTATCCAAAGAACCTAATAAATTAAAGCAAACACACGAGGCGGCAACACCGAAAGATGCAGAAACGGGAAAAAGCGGGGAAAATCCTCGAAATCTTGAAACGCGAGTTCTCCGTTCCACAACTCTCAAGCATCACCGAAGATCCGTTTAAGGTTCTCGTACGCACTATCATCAGCCAGTCAACCGCGGAAGTTAACACACGCAGAGCCTATCAGAACCTTTCCGAAACGTTTCCGATAACCCCTGAAGCTATGGATAAAGCCGATTTGACAGAGCTAGAGAAAACATTAAGAGTCGCAGGGCTCTACCGTAACAAAGCCAAAGTGTTAAAGAACGTTGCAAAAGTTATCCTCGAAAAATTCAACGGTTCGCTAGATTTCGTCTACTCTCTACCTCTAAGCGAGGCGAGAAAGAATCTTATGGACCTGCCGGGTGTTGGACCTAAAACCGCAGACATCGTTCTGCTTTTTTGCGCAAACAGGCCGACGTTGCCCGTGGACACACATGTCAACAGGGTTTCAAAAAGGCTGGGTTTAGTCCTGTCAGAAGCCGGTTATGAGGATGTCAGGAAAGGGCTTCAGGAATTGTACTCTCCCGAAGAATATTTCAGTGTCCACATGCTTTTCATTGCTCTCGGAAGGAATTACTGTAAAGCCTTGAGACCTTTGCATGCAGTCTGTCCTTTGAGAGGGTTGTGTCCTTCAGCGGAGTTCTAAGTCTTCAAAGATGAGCCCGATCTCGTGTCCTTCGCTGTTTAGCTTGATTTTTCCAATCTTAATCCCGGATATGGGCCCTTCTACCGGCGTGTTGATTCTTATTGTTCTCCTATCGAAGTCAACATCACATATTGTTCCTATTCCCAAGATTTTTCCTTGTGCGTTTTCCAATGCGACTAGAAGCCCAGTTTCGTCTCCTTGCCGAAGCACAACCACCCTTTTCCCAAGATGGGATTCAAGTTTTTTCTTCTGTTCATCTTCAAGGTCAACATCCTTTCTGAACACAAGCACAATGCATTTCGGCGTATCTTCACAGTACAGAACTCGTTTGCCAAGCATCTTTTCAACCTTGTTTTTCAGTAGGGGTTCGCTGTCACTGTTGAGTTTTAAGTTTCCTTCAATCTTAATCCAGCTCAGAGGGAAGGAGCGGACCTTTGGCTCCTTCAAGTATTTCTTGTAAGCCGACTCTCGGAGAAGCCTTCTGGTTTCGCGGTCTCGGTTCCTGATGTTCACTGGAGATTCAATTGTGAGCACTTTGAAAGCGTCGATGGCCTTAAGAACAGGAGACAGCTCATTCTTTCTCTGAATCGCTAGGACAATATCAGGAGCTAATGCCTCTACCAAGCGAACCTTGTAGTCAACAGCTCCATCTCCTTCAACCCAGCCATCCGTGTTAATGATGATAAAGTCTGCCTTCATTTCTAAAGCTATACGTTTCAAAGACACAACTGCATCCAGAATTAAGGCAACTCTTCCGCGGGGACTTGTTGCGCCAATAAACCGCATTTCATCAGACGGAAACTTGAAAAGATCGAAGACCGGTTCATTAACGAAGCTGAGGCTTACGGTTCCAGGTGGCCCCACATCTGATTGTCCCAAGTCCCCGTCGATGAAAGCAAGTTTCCGTTTGGATGTCAGTAACGAGTTAGCAATATACGTGCATAACCCGGTCTTCCCAGAATCAACGCCGCCTAGAACAAGAATTACGCTGTTCTTCTTGTAGGATAGTATTTCGTTTGCAGCTTTTTTCCAAGAGAATGGAATCGCGTTTCCTTCTATCGTCTCATAATAAGCAGAATTGCCTAAAGCAAGTTCAATCCTAGAGTCAACTGGGAACTCGAAAGGTACCCGTTTTCCTTTACGGATCACAATCTGGGCTTTAGGCTTGACTGATGCGCCAAAAACTGAGGCTTTCCCTGAAAGCAGGTTTACCCTA
>PIYB01000056.1 GCA_003601835.1 Candidatus Bathyarchaeota archaeon | reverse complement strand
CGAAAACCCTTTTGTCTCAGCCCATTCCGTAACGGTTTCTTGCCATGTTTTGATGCTTCTTAAGGTTCCGAGGGGAATCTTTTGCACGGCTTCATTTCCTCCTTTCTAGCAGATACTTGTTTACTATGATGAAGTCCATCCTTAGACAAATCTGTTGTTCACATTCACCTTGAATTCCGGAGTATAGACATTTAACTTTGTTCCTCATATACCTTCATGAAAGAACAAGTATTTGCAAAGATTTCTGATTTGAAGACCCTTTTCATGATTCCTGCAGAACTTTTAAGAGCAGAAAAGGACACTAACAGTGCAAGCATAGGGTGCTGGTGATTTAATGCTCGACGTTGTAACAATGGGAGAAGTCATGGTTCAGTTTAATGCTGTTTCAAACGGTCCGTTGAGACACATAAATTATTTTGAGAAGCACGCAGCAGGAGCAGAAGCAAACTTCGCCATAGGAATGACGAGAATGTGGTCAAGTCTGAATGACCAGTGCGAGAAGAATTGTGCAGCCAACCTGTTTCATGCTCGAGTAGCATGGAAGCGAAGGTTTTATCTTTATCTTTCCTAATTTCATTCCGTCCCGGAGGACAAACATCTTGAAGATAGTTGGAGGCCCAAGTTCACAGGAACTATCTCGAAAGATTAGTGAACAGTTGAATCTTCCGTTAGTATCCATCAAAACCAAACGGTTTCCGGATGGAGAGTTCTATTTCAAGTTTGAAGAGGATATAGCCGGAGAAGATTTGCTTGTTGTGCAGAGCTTGTATCCGCCTCAGGATTCGCGGGTTATGGAACTTTTCATCATGCTTCACACGGCGAGAGATTTTAAAGCTAGATCAGTTAAACTGTTCGTTCCGTATCTTGCTTACAGCCGTCAAGATGAACGGTATTTGCAGGGAGAATGTTTAAGTTCCGGCATGATAGCTGAAACCCTTGAACATCTAGGCGTTAACACACTTTACACAGTTGACATACATAATATGAAAGTTTTAGGTATGTACAACATTCCAACTCATAACCTTACGGCTTCAGGGGAACTCGCGAAATATTTCGCGGCAAAGGGTCTTAAAGATCCTCTTGTTGTGTCTCCTGATGATGAAAAGACGGCGATAAAAAGGGCGGAATTCGCGGCTAAGACCATAAATGTTGATTATGACTTTTTCACGAAAAAAAGAGACCGGTACACCGGTGAGATCGTTACTTACTCGAAAAAGGTGGATGTAAAGGGGAAGGACGCGATCATAATTGATGATATCATAAGCACAGGAAAAACATCAGCTAACGTGGCGAGAATTCTTAAGGAGCAAGGAGCTCGAAGGGTTTTCGTCGGAGTTTCACACGCATTGCTCCTAGGGGATGCATACAAGTTGCTGAAGGATTCCGGGGTGGAAGAAGTTGTCGGAACTGACAGTGTAGTTAACGAACATGCAAAGGTTTCGGTGGCACCGATCTTGGTGAATGTTCTTAAAAAAGAAAAATGAACTCCTTTTTAAGTCAATAATCATTATCAGGAATGAGGGGAGAGGAATGAACAAGAAGGTAGATGTTTCTCCAATCCGCTATTTCAATGACACCATTAGACTGCTAGGTGAAGGCGGCTTACTGCTTGTTTCTGGAAACGAGAAGAAAGCGAACGTAATGACCATTGGATGGGGCCTTCCAGGCCGGCTGTGGGCTAAACCGTTCTTCCTAGTTGCCGTACGGCCTTCACGGTACACGTTTCAGTTCATAGAGGATACTGGAAGCTTCACCGTTAATGTACCGACAGGGGACATGAAAGAAATCCTTAACTATTGTGGCACAGTGTCTGGAAGAGAACACGACAAATTTAAAGAAAAAGGATTAACACTTTTACCGGGCAGAAAAGTGTCATCTCCTGTTATCGCTGAATGCGCCGTACATTACGAATGCAAAGTTGCCTTCAAGACAAAAGTAGTTCCAGTTTCTCTGCCAAGCGAGGTTTTGTCAACATTTTATCCTCGTGGAGACTATCACACGTTATATTTCGGCGAAGTTTTAGCGTGTTACGCAGACGAGGATGCTGAGAATAAACTGTAGTTCTGAGATTTCCCTATTTTTTCTCCTTGTTTTCTTTTGAGAAAAATACACTACTTATAAATTCACGGTTTACCGTAATTCTGAAAAATCAATAACAAGGAAAAAGCGGACTTTGATGCTGAAAATCGACATGCATGTGCATACGTGGTATTCGGATTCTAAAGGTTCAGTTGACGAAGTGTTGGAAGTAGCCGAGGCTAAAGGGTTAGACGGTTTGGCGATAACGGATCATCACACCCTTCAAGGGGCACAAGAGGCAATAAAGAAGGCTAAAAGGCTTCTCATTATTCCAGGCGAGGAGGTGAAAACTGTCCAAGGTGAGGTTCTCGCGTTAGGCATTAAATCCCTTATACCGAAGAATCTTCCAGTAATGGAGGCCCTAAGAAGAATTCACGCGCAAGGAGGGCTAGCAGTCGTGCCGCATCCAACGGTGCCCTTCTTCAGCGGATTTAAAGAAAGTGATCTAAGAAGCCTCCCAATAGACGGGTTGGAAGCTTTCTCCGCCATAACACCCATGGCAGAACACTACTTTAGGAAGAATCTTGAGTTGTCTCGAAGGTTGGGGCTTTCCATAACTGCGGGCAGCGACTCGCATTTTCCAGAAACGGTTGGAGACGCTTACACCATCGTGTGTTGCGAAAGGCGAACGGTGAACGAAGTATTGCGAGCAATAAAATCGGGACATACCAAGGTAGGAGGCGGTTCTTCAAGCTGGATCTTCAAGCTTAGAATGGTATTGGGAATGTTTTCTCATATGTTCTCGAACTCTTGTGACAGTTAGTCGGTTACTCCATGTCTCTGTTAGTCTTGTTTGACCTGCGCCGGTAAGGCTCCAAAGATAGGGTTTGCCGCCTTTTCTCTCTACGATGTGTTCATTTTCCATTAGATGAAGATGATGAAGAACAGACTGGTACCTTATGTTTGTGTGCTCGCTTATCGTCTTCGCCGTAAACGAGTTTGTTTCGAGTAAAGAAGCTATCTGTGACCTTGATGCTAAGCCTTGTTTCACGTTCTTCGTGTTTAGCAAGAACGCTTTTGGATTATAAGAACCCTTTAACATGCTCCTACGAAACTATGTGTGGAACAGTAAAAAGTTTTATCTCTCCGCTAGTTAGACATGAATTTGGACAGATCCGTTTGTTTTGCATTTTCGCCGTTTGCAAATAATGAGAAGATCTCGTCCTCGATTAGGGCTAATCGTTGAGCGTAGTAATCGGACATGCCGTATCGTTCCACAAGATTGCGTGCGTCCTCAAGATATTTCTCAATCCCGCCCCTGTAAACGGTTTGCGTTAGCTCTCCTCCACACTCGGGGCATACTCCTTTAAGGGGGACCCTTCTAAACCGTTTGTTGCATTTTTTACATCTGAAGCTTTGAGTTGTGAAAGCACGTAGATTTCCTGAAATATCCCGGAAAAAGTGGGTGGTCAAGACTATTTCGGCTACGCGAGCTGGGTCTACGGCATCAATCTTTTCTGCTAACTTCAGCGAGGCTTTAAGCTTATCTGTCATCTTCTTCAAGCTTTTGTAAACACTTTCACGGTTTCCAGCGTTAATATCAGATGTAGGGATGGTGAAACCGAAGCCTTCAAATTCTGCTGGCGACCCAAATCTGTGTTTAAGTATATCTATCATTTCAACAATGTCCCTAGCGGCTACCCTTTTCAGAGTATTCTCATAAAATTCCAAAGAATACTTGGTTGCAACATCCATCTCATGTGCTTGCCTTTGGACTTCCTGCGGGTTGATGGCACATATCAGGAAAAGCGGTGAATCCATTATGCCGCCAATCTGGTTAGGTAAATATTCTTCCGAGAAGTTCAAAAAGGCATCCAACGCCAACATTATGCTGTCTTCATCTCCATCGCAGTCCCTTCGTTTCGCTGAGTGCCAAAGGGGATGAGCAAGACAGACTCTTAGCTTTGTGAACCCTATTATTCGCCCCAAAATTCCGGCGCATGTGTGAGGGGCCAACCCTATGACAAGATGTCCGACAAGATCCTCGGGCCGTCGAACATTATAGAACCGAGGTAGACCGTAAACCTTTTCGAGAAGATCGTCAATAAAATTCGCGGTGCGAATCAGATAGTTTACGCTTCTTTGGGGAATTATGATGTCTTGAATCTTCAGTTCACATATCTGGTCGTTGGTGACTAAGGGGCGCCCTTGATAATCATGAGTATATCCTAGCTCCTTAAGCCGCTTCAAGGAAACCCTGATCTCTGACGGTTTAAAATGAGTAAGTGGCACATTTGTTGCATCAAACCGTACGGTTCCGTCCTTGTAGACGGATAGGTTATATTTGGCTCTCAGAACCCCTTTCTCGATTGGTTCAGGTGTCTTCGTTCTGTTTGTTAAGCCCTTTACGCCTTTGATCTGTTTCGGAGTAAAGCCTATTGTCTTGCATGCTTCGTTAACCAAGGTTTTTAACGGAACGGCTTGTCTTGCATAGGTTTTTGCGTTGACCTTGCATATGGGGCAAATTTCTTTTTCTAGCGCCCTTCCGCATTTGGGACAGACGTAGCTTGGGGTTGTTTCTGACCCGCAACGAGGACAAAAACGTTTGAACGTTATTGCGTTGCATTCTGGGCAGATTCTTCTTACTATCTCAACTTGTACCGCATCTTTCTTGCAGGCTTTCATCAGATCTCTTTGGGACCCTCCGCTCAGACCTACTGGAAAAAGCACCTGAACAACAGGCTTCATCTCTCGCCGTTTCGCTTTTTCTGGTCGCCCTACACGTGCGCCGATGAATGTTGGCGCCTTGTTTCTGATCTTTATGCCACTCAGCCGGTTCAGATTTTGCAATGTGGATGCAGAATCCGTTATCTTTTCGTGAGGTTTACGGAACCCCAGCGTGTACGCGAATGCGGTTGCCTCTTCTTTTTCCACTACGATTTCTTGTCCAGCGATTCTGTGAGGAATACAAATTTTTTCTAAAAGTCGTTTGATGTCTTCCCGCATAGGACCTCTTATTTCAATAACAGTTCCATTTTGAGTTTTCACTTTGGCAGAGAAAAGCCAGGAACGAAGGGTTCTTAGCTCTTCAGGGGTTATGTTGGACCAAAAATACGTGTAATAAGGGTGAAGGGGAACCTTCAACCTCTCACTTAATCGAATGGCTTCTTGGATTTTGGGCTTCGTCCCGAAGGGATCTTTCACGTATGATGTTAAAGAAGAAACTGATGTTTCCGCGGCTGCCTTCTCTATATCCCCGTTAAAGTTTTTTGCAATTGCAGCTTGAATTTCTTCAGCCCACCATTCCTCTGTGTAGCCTGAAGGAAGAAGATTTTTATTATTGTACAGGAAATCACCGAAACTCACCAGCAGATCGCCGAGAAAGAGTATTTTATTGATCTTGTCCTTGATCTCTTCGAAGTTCTCAAAGGAAACCCTTACGACAGAACCGTCTTCAAGCCTAACAACAGGAGGCTCGATTGCGTCAACTGATACAACTACCCCAGATTTGCCTGGCGTTTCAATCTTGAGCTGCGTGCCGCCCGCAAGAAAATTCTGCAACGTCGCCATTGTTAGTGGATGAACAGCAACAGCAGCAAGCCCGGTGTTTCTTGATCTTCCGTATCTAAGTCTGAACCCTCCGGTTCTGGAGGAAAAACAAAGTATCGGTCGGCCAGCTGGCACATCTGCCATGAACCCTGAGTCTTTCTTCTTAACTATTTTTCGAATCTCTTTAAGCCAGTCCCAACCTTCGATTTCAATGTCCTCCACAACAGCAAGCACTTTGGATGCTCGCCCTACTATGCCGTCGTTGACAACGCGTAAAGCTCCTCCCCGCAGACAGTTTGTTTCGACACGGGGCAGGTTACGGAAGGATGAGACTTCAACACGGTTGGATGGTGTTCCAGTGACCTCAACGGGAAGATGTCGAAGGGCGCTCCTTAATTGTTCATCTGAAACACGATACTGGAACCTTCCAACTTCTCGTTCGTAAAGCCTCAGCTCCTCAACGAACCTTCCGATCTCTTCTTCAGTTGGTTTGTAAATTTCTAGGCCTAGAAGTTGCCGCACAAAATCTGCGATCACCGGGGTCAGGGCTGACTCTGTGCCGCCGGCGGAACGTATTGGACCTGCGAAGTATATCGCTAAGTACTTGGAACCATCTGGGTTCGATTTAATTGATACTTTCGCAATTCCTTCAGAATATACCGCTGCTGTGACCCCTTCCGTAAGTATGGCGAGCGCCGTCCTGATGGCTTGTCCAGCAGCTTCTTCCTCGCTTAGGTGACCAAACTTGCCATAAATTATTTCTTCTGCAATCTTAAAAGCAACTTTTTCTCTGGACATTTTTAGGGAAAGCTCTCGGATTCTATTGGCGAGCCCAGGCATCTTCATGAACCCTTCAACAAGACCCGCCAAATCATCAGCTATCTTAATTTCTGGAAATGGTTTAGGATCTATGCCTTTTTTCCTTGCTCTTTTGGAAAATTCGTAGATAGTGTTCAGCGACTTCTCTAAGTCATCAAAATAGTCTCGATAACTTGCAGTAGCTTTGCTGACCATGTTTTTCCCTTTAGTATAGCATCATCATTCTGTGTGGATCCGGCATAGAATGATTGTTGACCATTTGTCTATGGAGCGTCCCATAGCTTTATTGTAGGTGTTTCTCGCGATCTCTTTTCTTTTTTCAACACAATCCTTGCATTTGATGTGTCTCATGTCTGATGGTCCATCACATTGACCGCAATTAAGAAGAAGGGTTTCCCCTAGTCCTTTAAGGTTCGTCCAAGCGTATTCTCGTTCATCATACTCAGGTTCAAAATCTGGCCATATGTCGTATAATTCGTTTTTTCCAAGAACTTTCTTCAGTGATGAAAAGTAATGTTCAAATGATGTCAATGGCATTACCCCACTGAACGGTTATATCTATTCATCACACCTTCTTTTATACCTTCCACTATTTCTTGAACCTTGCCGGTTAAAGACTGTTTCTCCGCTTCTTGGAGCGCTGTACTGGTCACAATGATATCTGCGCCGGCAGCCACAATCTTGTTCGCTTGAAGACCGGTTCTTATTCCTCCGCCCACAATTAGGGGCACCGCTATTGTTTTTTTAACCATTTTCACCATTTCACAGGGAACCGGTTTAGATACGCCGGACCCAGCTTCTAAATATACAAATCGCATGCCTAGGTATTGAGCCGCTAATGCATGAGCAACCGTTAATTCAGGTTTATTGTAGGGGATTGGGATAGCTCTTCCTATGACAGCTGCGGCTCCTCCTTCGCCTATGATCAAATACCCGAGGGGAATCGGTTCCAACCCAAACTTTCTGACAAGCGGGGCAGCTAACACTTGAGCTCCTGTTATGAAATAAGGGTCCGAAGAGTTAAGAAGAGACATAAACCATATAGCATCTGCTTGTTGGCTAATGCCTGTTATATTGTTTGGAAAAAGAATCACAGGTATGTCAACAGATTCTTTTATCGCAGCGACAACGGCGTCAAGATGGTTTGACGACGTAATCGTTGAACCTCCGACCATTATAGCTGAAGTCCCATGCTTTTCACTAGCTTGGGCGATGTAAGAACCGGATTTAGGGTTTACATCCTCAGGATCTATGAGGGTGACATGTATGGCGCCGTCGTCTTTGATTTTTTTCAAGAGATATTTTTCAACCTTCCCGATCATCTGAGGCTTCCCCTATAGATTTCTACCTTAATCATAGAAGTTGTCTATAAAGTTACAGTAAACATCGACTGCTT
>PIYB01000055.1 GCA_003601835.1 Candidatus Bathyarchaeota archaeon | reverse complement strand
CCTAACTCGAATAGATCAGGCGAAAGTGTAATTATGAACCCGGCATACAGTTGTTGTTGACTTGAACATCGTAACATCAAGGGTGCCTAGAGACCTCCCGGATTTTTATCGTGCAATCTTGAGGTTGCTAAGCTAGAAATAGCCGTTTCCCTCCGGTTTTTCTTCTTTTTTGTTTCACGCCTATTCTTAACTCAGCATACTGTTTTTTAGCCGCTTTTGATGTCGATCACTGGGCTGCCGTCTAAGGCGTCAAGCCCCTTAACGAACAGCACCTTCCCCTTTCTTTTCAAGAGCTCTACACGTGTTAAGCCTATGGGGTTCGGTCTAACCGGGCTTCTGGTTGCGAAGACACCTGTTAACGGTCTGTTCAGGTCGCCTCTCGGGTGAACCTTAAGTTTCCCATGGTTCTTCTCGGTTAACCGGTGCATCCAATAAAGGACGTTGATATGAGTCAACTTTTCGATGCCGTCTAAGGCTTCCGCGTATTCTGCGTAAACCTCTATTCTCATCACGTTTTCTTCATCCGTTCTGTAAGCGACCCCTATTGGACGCAGCGTTATCCGTTCTCTTCCCGTTAACCCACCGTTCATCTCAGACTGCACCTAACTGTTGAAGAAGAATGATCTCATCTCCATCCCTGCTTGTCGGCGGCTGTAAATGTTGATGTGAGAACCCGGGGGTTATCCGCCGAAGAGCTTCAGGTCTTCTTTTCCAGCGGCACCCCAGAACCTCGCGACGATTCTTTCCAGTCCTTCCGGTTTTCTCTCCGCCAGCCAAAGCTCAGAAAACATTTTCGACAAAGCGATGTACTCGGAAACCTTAACGTTGTCCCCGGCGAGTATCCGCGTCCCCGTTTCGACGAGTTGACGGATGAACTCCAAGTCTTTAGGCAAACAGACATTCTCGATCTCCTTCAAAGTTTTTTCCCACCGGGTTTTCAGGTCCCGTTTTTCCTCAACCGTCAACCTGCTGAACCCGAACTCTCTGTAGATCACACGTCTGATGTTCTCTGAGACCGCGGGGTCTCCGAACAGGATTCTCGCCTTCAAGACTTTCTCGGTTTCTCCGGTTAGCGCCATCCATTTTTCTTTCCATCCACCGGTTCCTTCAGCCGTCTCCATGGTGAAAAGAAGCAACGGTTCCAGATGAGAGAAGAGGCATTCTTCACCGTCGTCTCCCCAAGCCGTAACTAGGAACCCTGGTAACCCGGTTTCTTTGGCGGCGGCAAGGAAGTTTCTGATGTTCTCCGTTGCGGTTTGGAAGTTAGGATAATACTTCCTCCAGTTGGAGAATCCTGGGCATGCTATTTGTTGGATTCCTCGGTCTACGAACGGTTTCATCCTGTCTAGGAAATGTTGTTTCGAGCTTGGGCTGTAATCCCAGTTTGCTACGAGCACCTCTTTCCAGATGTCACTTTTGATGGCTTCCGCCCATTTCTCAGCGTCATGCCGTAGATACATGCCGGAGATCATGTCGCCCCACAGAATCGGTTGTTTTCCAGCGTTCTTCACGATCTCAACCATTTTACAGTGGTGTTCCTCGTACAGTTTAGGACCTTGAAAGGTCCAAGTTTTGTTCAGGCTTCTTCCTCTTCCCAAAGCCCACGTTTCGTCTCCACCGATATGAATGTAAGTCGAAGAAGATTTCGCGACGGCTTCCTCGAGAAGTTCATAGGCGAGTTTTCGCGCTTCCTCGTTGCTGATGTCGAGGCATCCTTCTTGCGGTCTGTGCCATTCGCTGTATTTCCGGTATTCAGGAAGGATAAGGATCTGTTCCATGTGACCGCAGAGTTCAAGGGATGGAAGAACCTCTATTCCGAGATTGCTTCCGTACTGCGTGATCTCTTTCCATTCTTCAGGCGTTAGTTTTCCACGGTGTTTCCCTATCGAAGGATGTTTCTCCCAGGGGAAAAGGTCTTCGAAGTAGACGGCGAAATAATTGTATTTCAAGAGGAAAAGCCATCTTAGGATTTTCTTGAAGGTTTTCACGGTTGGAACGCCGCCTCTAGCTATGTCAAGATGATATCCCCTAAACTTGAAGCTGAAGGACTCCTCGATTCTTGCTTCTGGAAGGCGTTCAGGGTTCTGGCTGAGAAGCTGCAGAATGGACGCATAGGCTACGTTCTCGTCTCCCCAGATGGTGACATGGTTCTCTTTGATCTCAATGCCGGTTCCAGGCTGCTCAGCTTTGGTTATTCGCCAACTTCCTTTCGAAACGTTAAACTCTTGAGCTATGAACGACGGCAGATTTTCGAAACCGTCAAAAACGAACTGTTTCCCAGTGGTCTTAACGTTTTTCGGTTCAGGAACAATAAGAATCTTTTTCATGAACAAAAAGTCTGTCAATCTTGATATTTCAAAGTTTTGGTGTTGTCAACCTGTTTTCTGGATGATGTCGCTGTAGCTGCCTGTTTGAAGGTTTTCCTTTTTAACCCCAAGAAGACTCATGAGTTTTTCCAAGTCTCGCCGGGCTTGACTTATGGCTTTCGAGGTGTTTTCGGTCGGTTTTTCGAACTCGATGTACGTGCCCAGTTCTTTAACCGTGTCGAGATGTATCTGGGTTCCTTGGTAACGGTAGATCTCCCTCTGTTTCTCGACAACCACCTTCTTCTCAAGCGTCTTCTCAATGAACGCCCTGAGAAAATCTTGTCTCTTAATTTCCAAGATGAAAACCCGGCTGGTTTTCGGTCCCTTAAGGTCTGGACGCTCATAGTAGACCAGCTGAGCCTTCTCTTCCCCACCGGTTTCCCTCAGTTTCAACCGTCCCTGAGGAACAGCATAGTACGTGTCCTTCTGCGTGAAGGTCCCAACATACTCGGCGTTCAGTTCCTTCAGTTTCCGTCTAACTCGGTCTAGATCGTCCACCTTAGCCTTAAGTTCCACAAGATGAGTTTCTTTTTCAGCAAGCCGTCGCATCTTTCCCGCTTCTTCCTTTCCTCTACTATGTTCCTTGTTGCTGATGTTGTTTTCTCTGAATCATCATGCAGACGCCGTGAACCACTTCAACGCCGTTTTTCTCACAGTATTGTATGGCTCGGTCGCTTTCGGAACCCGGCTGCATCCAAACCCGGGTGATGCTAAGCCGGCTGCATTGTTCGACAATTTTCTCCGTGACCCTAGGTGGGACAACGATGTTGACGACATCAGGTTTCTCCGGTAAAGATTCCAGACTAGGATAGGCTTTGTCTCCTAGAATCTCGTCTGCATTTGGGTTAACCGGGTAAACTTTGTAGCCGGCTTCCTTCAGGTCCCTGTAAACTTGGTGGCCGTATTTTTCAGGGTTTCGGCTGGCTCCGACAACCGCTATGATGTTACGCTTGTCTAAGATTTCACGGATGAGTTCCGGGCGGATGGTTCTTCGCCTTCCTTTTTTTCTGTATCTTATGGCTCATGTAGGCTTTAAGAGTGTTTCTGGATAAGATAGTTTTCCGTTTTTTACCTGAGCGAACCTCGTCATCCGGTGCTCCCTCGTTTCTCCTTTGTCAACAATATGCGTAACCTTGTGGCCTTGAGCTGTCAGATAGTCGGAGATTATCCTTCGGTGACATCTCCAATAAAACTTTTCGGCGCACATGTAAGCTGTTCTCTTATGTTCCGCCACGCTGAGAAGCTTTTGTATGCCTTCTTTGAACTCCAAGGTTAACGTGTGGTCCGCGTAGTTTCTAAACCCCGGACTGCTCCATCCTTTGTTTGGTGACTCCGAGCCTAACCCTTTATGCCTGTAGCCTCCGAGCTCCTTGCCCAGCCAGATGTATGTTATGCCTTCGTTTTCCAGTGCTTCCCGTAGAGGTTGCCGGTTGAAATGAGGGTTACGTTTAGAAGTCGGCCAGCTCCTAACATCTGCTACGGCTTGAATCTGATGTTCCTTCAGCAGACTGACCAGTTCATGCAGGGTTCTGTTAGAGTGACCAACCGTGTAGAGATGCATCTGCGTTTCTTACGTCTAAAACTTGTCGGTTGAAACGATCTCTTCCAACGGTTTACGGTTTCTAGGCACTCTAAAGGCTGCTTCTCCCGCCGCCGGGTAACCAAGCGGCGTTATCCCAACAACATTCCAGTCTTCAGGCACGCCTAGAAGCTTCTTGACCTTGTCGTTGTCGAAGGACCCTATCCAGCAGGTTCCTAACCCTTCGTTTCTAGCCGCCAAGATTAGATGGGTGAAACCTATGGACAGGTCAACAAGCATGCTCATGTCCCCCATGTAGCCTCCACGGTTATAATGCAGGTTTCTACCGCAGGCAACCACAGCCAGAGGAGCCTCAGCAATCCACATCTGACCGTTGCACGCCTCAGCCAGCTTCCGTTTGGTTTCCGGGTCTTTAACGAGGACCCAGCGCCAAGGCTGACGGTTTGACCCGGAAGGCGCTATTCTCACGGCTTCTAAAACTCTGTTCAGAACCTCTTCGGGAACTGGGTCAGGCTTATAGCTTCGAACGCTACGACGGGTTCGAACAACATCGTAAAACTCCAAATCACACACAACCTCTTTCCTTACTTCAGCCGCTCATATGATATTTCAGAAGCGTAAGATATCTTGGTTTTGGTTCGCTCCGTCCCAAAACGGCTTGCACAAAAAATCTCAGCAAAGTAACCGCACAATTGAGGCAGGAGCTCAGCGCAAAAATGTTCGAAGCCACCATAAACTTGGAAGAATGTTGCAAACAAGGAAATAAACGCGGATTCAGGAGAATCCTTGATGGAACCATGTTATAACAGAATAGAAAGATTAATGTGACGATTGTTTTGTGTTGGGTTGAGCTACGCACATTGTCTTTTATGTATTTACGTTATTTGTTTTGGCTAGGTAGTGGAGTATGAGCTCTAAACGTTCACGAATCGAGATCTACCTCGATGTATTACAAGCCATAAGAAAAGGCACTCACAAACCTACACGCATCATGTACAGAACCAACCTTTCATGGAAACCCTTAATGGAAGTCCTCGAAGCCATGATCGAACAGGAACTCATCGTAACCGAAAAACAAGGCCGCCACACACTCTACAAAATAACATCGAAAGGCCGAAACGTACTCGCATACTTCCGGGAAGCCATGGAACTCATCGAGATCAAATAAAAACGAACGTAAAAAGAAAACCTCCGTACCTAACCAAAAACCCAGCTCCCAGCCAGACCGTGCCCCACCTACCCTAAAACAGGGACTGAAAAAACTCAATTCCACTACCCAACCCCTAGAAAAAAGAAAGAATCGAAAGAATTCGAAAGAATATTTATAAAGAAAAAATTTTTTCTGCACCGTACACCATGCAGTCAGTTCCTCCGCCTTTTGGTCTAGAGAAGCTTTTCCAAGAACCTTTTTCCTTTCAGGAATCCCTCTTCAGCAGTGAAGAAACGGTCTTCATGCTCGATGCTCAACACGTAATCATAGCCAATCTCTTTCAGAACCGTCACGTACGCGGGCCAGTTAAGAGATCCCCACCCGGGAATTCTGTATCTCCACCAACCTTTTCCGAGTATACCCACCTTCCTAAGCTTGAAACCTAAAACCTCAGTGTCCTTAGCATGCGTGTGGTATATCCTGTCCCCAAACATGTGAACCGCTTCGATGTAGTCAATATGCTGCCACAGCAGGTGAGATGGATCAAAGTTTAAACCCAAAGCTTTATCACCGATTGATTCGAACGCTATTTGAAAATGATCTAAACCTTGAAGGTTTGTAGCAAACCAGTTTTCCAACGCAATCCTTAAACCTTGTTCCCTAGCCTTATCGACAAGCGGACTAAAAACCTCAGGAAACTCTTTCCCTAACGTTTGCATCTTATCTTTACCAGCCACCGGTCCACCCGCTAAGGTGCACACAACCTCCACGTCTAAAACGGAAGCAGCATCCAACACCTTGCTCAGAAACATCTGCTCCTTAGGGTTCTCGAGGATTCTGATGCTGTAGAAGGCAAGGCTCGTGATCTGTACATCTTTCCCTTCCAACACGCGTCTAACGTCTCCTGCGCCGCCACTCAGAACCCGGTCGACATCAATCTGTTTTAACTGAGGGGAAACATTCACCTCCAAACCTTTGAACCCGTTGTTTGACGCCCAGTCAACCAGCTTATTGAAACTCCAATCCTTCACCGGAGCCGTCAGAAACCCTACAAACATTCTTAACACCTACCCCATAACTATGCGCATCTCGAACATATGCCTGTTGAAAAAACGCTGGTGAAAACCCTGTAAAAATCATACCAAAAAGAATTGTCCACGACAGCTACTTTGCGATCATGCGGGCAAGTGATATAAGAAGGATGCCCAACTCAAATCTGGTGTTCACCTGAAAATCACAGAGATACAACATTTTAAGCTGCGCTCTGGCCCGGTTGTCGAAAAAGGTTTCTGGGAGGAACGCCTTGTCAGACCGTTGGATATTTCTGAACGGTTCAGAAACGAAGGCCCAACCCACGTTGGCGAAACACCGGTTTTTGAACAAACCTTCCTTGAAATCGTTGCAGACGACGGCACGAAAGGATTGTTCAGTCCAATCTCAACCAAGATAGCCACAACCGTTGAAAAGGAGCTTCAGCCTTTGCTGCTGGGCGAGGACCCTTTTGCCATTGAGAAAATCTGGGACATCACGTATCGATCTCAGGTTCACGGGCGAAAAGGAGAAACCATGATGGCCATAAGCGCCGTTGACTGTGCCCTCTGGGACCTAATTGGAAAAGCTAAAGGGGAACCTGTTGTCAAACTGCTTGGCGGGCCAACACGAGAAAAAAATGCCAGCCTACGCCAGCATGCTGGGCTTTTCCTTGAAGCCAGAGAACGTTACCAAAGTATGCCAAGAACATGTTGAGAAAGGCTTCTCAGCGATGAAATGGTTCTTTCGTCATGGACCGGGAAGTGGGCTGCCCGGCTTGAAGAAAAATCTTGAACTCGTTAAAACAATCCGTGACGCCGTCGGATATGATGTTCAACTGATGCTTGACTGCTGGATGAGCTGGTCAGTTCCGTACACCGTGAAAATGGTTAAGAAACTTGAAAAATATGAGCCTGCATGGCTTGAAGAACCGCTGATGCCAGACAACATCGAAGGGTACGCCGAGATCCACAGGAAAATCAACATTCCTATAGCAGGAGGCGAACATGAATACACAAGGTGGGGTGCAAGAGAACTGCTAAGACGAAAAGCGGTAGACGTACTCCAGCTAGATGTCACATGGGCCGGCGGCATAACAGAAATGAGAAAAGTCTGCGCGTTGGCCTCAGCTGAGAACGTGCCTGTGATTCCTCACGCCGGATGGATTGAACCCGCACAATGCATAACATTCTCGCAGCCCGCAGACGTCTGCCCGATGATTGAGTATCTCGTGAAATGGGCCGTCATCCAGCAAGCCTTCAACAAACAGAAGCTAAAACCAGAGAACGGTTTCTTTTTCGCACCACACAAGCCTGGACTCGGTTTTGCTCCCCATATGAACAAGCTCGCCGAAGAAGAAAACCAGACATAGTAAGAATCGTGGAGGAGGGTCCTTTAACACCCGCGCATGCATCCAGCACAACTGAAACAGGTTTCTGTTTCCGAACCCTCCCCCAACACGCGACCTAGCCCCAGAGCAACCCCGCTGCTTAACTTTCCACGCTAAGCTCCTGCACTAGCTCACTGAATGATCCGTGTTTGATGATGTTTTTAGTCAACCATTTTTCTAGGCGGTTTCAGCGGATTTCACGTTGCATTCAACGTAGTATTGTGCGTTCTCGGTGAAGATGGTGATGCCGATCGTTGTGCCGATATCATTCACACTTACACTGTCAGGGTCCACTACATAGATTATCATGGTGTTGCCGGCGGAGGCTAATGGTTTATCGTTGCTGTCGGTTGAGAAGCTCGCAACCGTTCCCGAAGTGTACTGGAAGTTTGTCCAGCTATGACCGCTCGAATTGGGACAGTTCAGCGAAGTGGATATCGCGGAAGAACAGCCGCAGATAGTACACTGAGGACCATGAGGCTTCGACGCCTCTAACCTGCACTTTATCTATAACCACGTCTCTTCCGCCGACGTTATCTATAGCGACAGCGGCGTATGCTGTGCCGTTACCGTACACCCAAATCGCCTGTTTCGTCATCTTTAAAGATTCTTGCTGTGTTCTGGTCGATGTGATGTTAACAGCGTACATTGTGACCACGCCCGCTAAAAGCACCGAAACCACCAGAATAATGAGCGTTGAAACAACGTTGCTAAGCGCTTTTCGATTCTTTACGAGTCTTTTCATCTCTTTGACCTTCTCTATGGTAAACTCTATTTCAGGCTACGATTCCAACATTAGCCTCGGAAAAAGATATGAGGGTTTGTGCGTAGATGGGCGGTACATACAGTCTGAACGAAGGGTTCAGTCTAACAAGTCGGACAACCAATTCCTTCCAAGAGACCTAATGTTTCGAACAGACAGAAGAACGATAACAAAATCCTTACAGTTTTATTCAGCTACGCTTTTGCAGACGATCCAACTCGTGTTTCAGAAGACGTAGGTCAGCCTCCAAATCTCTCTTAAGCTCCACATTATACAAGGCCGCGGCTGGGTGAAAGGTAGGTTGCACATAAACGGTTGATCCCCACAGGTTCACCACATGTAATTTCCCTCGAACCTTCGAGATGCTACTGAATGGCTTGCCTATCTTCGAGAAAATATAAGCAGACGAATGGCGGCCTAAGGTTACAATGAACCGTGGTTTCATCACCTCTAGCTGACGGTCAAGATAAGGTATGCACGCTTCAACTTCCGCCTTTCGCGGGTCACGATTCATCGGCGGTCTACACTTTAAAACATTGGTGATGAAAACCTCTGATCTAGAGATACCTATTTTTCCTAACACCTCATCTAGGATCTTCCCCGCAGCCCCAACAAACGGTTTACCCTTCACGTTTTCCCAGTAACCTGGCGCCTCGCCTATGAACACCACTTGCGAATCAGGGTTTCCTTCTCCTGGAACAGCTTTGCTGCGGGTTTTCGCCAAGTTGCATTTTGTACACTTCCTTATTTCTTCAGCTATGGCCTCTAACTGTTGTTGTTTAGACGTTTCCTTCATGAAATGCATCTCACACCGGTTTTTGTTCTCGAATATTACACTAAAACATTTTGTTTCCTTGTGTCAGATAAAATCTCTCATGTTCTCATAGTTCGACGCTTAACGCTTTTCTCTCTATCCTTCCCGAGAAAAACCTGAAAACAAGGACTGAGTAAAGAACTATGAAAACAGATAGAACCACGAGGATCTCTGTGCTTAACCCGAAAAGATAACTTAGAAGAACATAAATGTATGCAGGTAAGATAAACAATCCGGACAAAAGCATTGACGTCCAATTTATCATCAATGACGGAATTGCTCTTCTTTTCTTAGAAAGAAAATGCATCATCATATAAAGATTCGTTGAACACCCTACCATCGACACCGATGTTACCAACACGAATGGAACCAATGGTTCAATCTGGCCAGCAAGAGTAAGAATGATAATCGTTGCCGCCGGAATGGTGAAAGCGATAATAGTGAAATCATAAAGCAGAGCTTTCGAAATCAATTCGAAGCTTAAACCCGAAGTCAACGGAAGCCAAAGATTGTCCAGTTCACCGATTCTCCAGTTA
>PIYB01000054.1 GCA_003601835.1 Candidatus Bathyarchaeota archaeon | reverse complement strand
TAAAAGAAGCTCGAAATGTGCAGATTAGCTTCCCGATAGAATACTCTCGCCCAGCGTTATTTCTGGGACAGGATTCTCCGTGTTTCTCTCTTATAGCTCTCAACGCTCGGTTGGTTGAACGGGTTTACGTTCAGAAGACGCCCTAGATAGATTGTTTCTATCATCTTGAACTGTAGGAACTGTCCTATGGAATGTTCTGATTTGTCAGGCAGAGTTATCTCAACAAAAGGTCTTTTGTCGTTTCTGAAAGCCTTTTTTGTCCCTTCGAAGATGGCGTCCATAATGGTCTTGAAGGTTTTTCCTTGAATCCCGGACACCAGCTCCGTGTATCCTTCCAGTTTTGGCACAGTAAGGGTTGATTTATCTTTTTTCACGGAGACAAACGTGGTAAACTTGTCGTATGGTCCTCCTAGATAGAGCTGAGCCATGGAATGCAGGTCCGTTGAGCCGATTGAAACTGTTGGAGTGATCCCGACGTTCACCCGTTTGCCTTCGATATCAAATTTTTTTCCTAGGCTTTCAGCCATCAGTTGCCGATACCATTTCCCTAAAGATTCCAGATCGTTCGAGAACAGGAACAGATCAAATATGTTCTTCCCTGACAAATAGTGGAGATACTGTATTGCCGCAGACTTTGCAGCTGGGTTATCTTCAATGTTCTTGCGGATGCAAACATCTCGGGCGACTTTTGCGCCAGCCAACAACTGTTCCAAGTCTATGCCCAGCAAGCCGAGTGGAAAGAGTCCTACGGCGGATAAAACTGAGTATCTTCCAACTACTTTTTCCGGTATCTCAAGAACATTGAATCCTTTTTGAACGGCAAGCGCCCAAAGTTTCGATTCTTTATCAGAGGTTACGACCACAAAGTCTTCATATTTCTTTTTATACTTGCGAAGTAGGTTCAGCATTAGTTCGAAGTTGGCTATGGTTTCTGTTGTTGTTCCAGACTTGCTTATTCCGTTTACAATTACGTTTCCACCCTTCTTCAGCGTAGGTTCCACTACGGATATTATGTTGTTTATGTAGTCCGTATCCACTGTGTCGGCATACAACACTTTCGTTGTTGGATTCAGCTGATTATACAGTCGCCCCAGAATAGCTTCTTGAACGGCTATTATGCCTAAGTTGCTGCCGCCTGTCCCAACTACAATGAGATACTCCGGTTTCAAACGGTGCTTTTCCTTAACTGTCTCTTTGATTGTTCGCACCAAGTTTTTGTCGTCAGGCAAGTTGATTGAAGCCCTTTCATCATCATAACCTTTCGAGACCGCGTTTCTCATATTTTCGATCTCAGGCGTTATCTTCTCAGCAGCCTCTAGAATTTTTTCTTTTTGAATTAGACAGTCCGCGTACGAGAATGTTATGCTTTCCATGTAGAGCGCCGCCTAACTATTGTTTTGAATGTCCAAATAACTCTTTTGACTGAGACCAGACTGCCTGTTTCAGCCTCGATGCTTTGTAAGGAGCAATTAACTAACCCGGGGGGAGAGTGCCGTCGCCAGATGCACGATTGTTCCTTATGTTAGTTTTTCAATCTTCAGAGATATGTCTTTATCAAGGTTTTCAACCGTCACGAAGATGCTTCCCTCAGTTACGTCGAATGTTTCTTGCTTGACAGTCTCCCCGGTGTACGTGTCCCACCATTCCAGCGTGTATTTGCCGTTCTGAAACCCGAGGAGCTCAATGTTTACTTTCCGCAAGGTTTCCGTCGGTATTCCGTTGACTGCGTTCCACCATGTGTGCTCCTTGTTCTGAATCCACACCAACGCAAAGGTGCCGTTACTTAACCCTATAACCCGGGTTCTGCCTATTTTCAACGCGGCGTCGGTGAACTTAACATAGTCTATTGTGAACCAGTCGTTTCCAGCGTTGTCAACCGCAACTGTATGTTTACCAACGGGAACGGGCACAGTGACATCAAGATTGTACTCGTTTGCAGACCCATCGTTTTTTCCGTCACGGTCTTCCAATTCAACCGTTCTGGCTGTTGAACCGTCGACGTAAATCTTCATGACGGCGCCTGAATTTGCCACTGAGTTAACGTGAATCACGGCTTCTCCTCCGAAGGGGAAATCAACGGTAAAAACGGGGTTATTCCGCAGTTCAGGATGATAGCGACCTTGAACATAGGCGCTGAGCTGAGAAACGTTGGGCACATTCCCGTACGGGTCAACCGTAAACCGGTTGGTTTCAGGTTTAGCCCACCCTAAACCCGGGTACACGGTTACGTCGCACAGGTCTTCAACACTGATGTTCTGAGGCATTATTAGCTTTGCTTCAAGCGGTCTGAATCCTGCTTCGTCCGGCTTTATCCCTTGAAGATATCTGCTGAGGGCTTTGAAGTGATGGTAAAGATTGTTTGGGTGAATGTAGCTGTCCCACCACCAGAGCATCGCAGAAGAGGCTGAACCTGAATGGATTGAGGACCAGATGCCGTTGTGAATCTGGATGCCTTCGGTGTCCTTGTTGGTGTATGAGTCGCCGAACCATCTCCAGTCTGCGCCGAACTCGCTGAGTAAAACCGGTTTCCGATAGCGTTGAATAAGGCTGCTAAGCATGTCGTGCACGGCGTCTCCTATGTCTAAAAAGCCTGTTGGACCGTACCTGTGCACGGTTAGGAAATCTATCGAGTTTAGACTACCGAATTTTGGGTCGGAACTCGTTGTGATCAAATGCTTGTAAGGGTCAATCTGCCTGATGTACTGCGCCATCTCCGTGTGCCATTTGGCAACCGTTCCAAAATCGTAGTTGTCGGTTAGTTCAACCTCGTTCCACAGTTCCCAAGCCAGTATGTTCGTGGAGTACCCCCATCGAGCCACAATGTATCTTAAACGTTTCTTGAACAGGTCGATTGCAGCTTTGCTTGTCCAAAAGTCCTCAGGTTTCGCTATTGGACCCTTGTTCGCTGAGTTGTACGGGTTGTCCTTCCACTGTGCGGTTATTTCTTTCGCCTGCAGCTGCCCGTGGTTCATGAGACAGAGAAGCACGTAGATGCCTTTCGCCTTCGCTTTGTTTAATACGTAGTCTAGACGCCAAGCTTCAGTCATGTCGTATTTGCCTAGCTTCTTCCATTCTATGCCGAACGCCCAAGGAGCCATCCATATTCTGGTGATTGTTTCACCGTTCGAACTCATCGATGAAAACCATTCGTCATAGTCATAGGTGCCTTTGGAGCTGAACCAGCAGACATCGTGACCTATGAAAAAACGGGAGCTGTTATCGTCAAACCGGAAGTACCGTGGGTCCTTGTTGCTGATTCTTACGAAACCGTGGCTGTCTGAGGATACGACGCTGAACTTCAGTTCTCCAGTTGTTATGGTTTTCCCTTCATCTTCAAGCTCCGCATGAAATTTATATTCACCCGTTTCCTGCGGGGTAAACCTGACCTTCCAGTAAGGTTTTCCTATCGGCGTAAGCTTCTCTTGACCACCTGTAAAGCCACGGTTGTATTCTTGATAATAAAATGCGGGAACCGTTATTATCCGGTTGCTTGGGGACGTAAAGACTGCTCTCACATCAACCTCTTCCGGGTTGAAAGGGTTCTTAAAGTTCGCCGTCACATTAAGGTCCACTTCCAGCAGCCCATAAAGTGGGACGACCTCAAGATTCATTTTCTCAATTGATATCGAGGGTTCCACGCAAACACGACCCCACAACATTTGAGAAAAAAATGCCGCAACAGTTATTATTATTGTTATTACCATTAACGCAATGACGAGTTTTTTTGAACGAAGTTGCTTGGGAGAAAAACCGTGTAACATGATAGCAAAGTGGAAATCAGAAGTTTTTAAAACTTGTTAAATAAACAATTTTTCACGCTGCATCTTAAATCATGCGCGCCTATGTTAATGTTGTTTCCTTCTGTGGACAAAAGAAAGATCAAAGAAAGGTGTCTTCAGAAAAAGGTGACAGTCTTAAATGTGACATGACGCTGCGAAACGTTTTTACAGAAGCCATTTTATGGGAATATCTTGGTAAGTTACCCCGTCAGGCAGGGTTCTTCTGATGGTTATTGGTAAGACGCCGCGTTTAAGTTCTTCGATAGCTATGTCGATGGGGTTTGTGGGAATTTTTGAAGGTTTGATGAGTATAGGGGCGCCCATGGCTATCTGAAGTGCCCTAGCCCCAACTATTCGAGCCCTTTCGAAACGCGTGAGTTTTGGGGGTCCAATTAATTCTCTCTTCTTGGAACTCGTTTTCTTAGAACGCTCCTACGCTATCTGCGTCTATGCACAGGAAGGTGGGGTAACACGTTTTTGTCTTCTGGAGGATCAAACGCGGTATCAGCAACATCGAACATAGACCACAATCAATCAAATCCTCCAGATTTGATGCATCACTTAAATTGGCATACTAATATAAGTTTTACTAAAATTTAACGAAAAAATGTGGTTGAAAACGGTGTCTTGAGGGCGCGGCGTAAGGCTTAATACGGGTTTCCCGTATCCAATTTAGAGCTTAAATTGACGAACAGGAAACTGAAGCTGAAAAATGTGATCATCCTCTTTGACAGGGACTGGGGGGTCTCGGTCTTCCAGAATTTTAGGGGATATGATGATCTGGTTGATGATGCTGAGTGGCTGCTTGAGAGAACCCCGCAGAAGTCGAAGGGGTTCTTGATTCGTCCCGTCAGTGAAGGCGGACGAGAAGGAATATGGATCGGCGAATATAACCAGAAAGGCAATCAGATAAGAAGGCAGGATGTTCTTTTCGACGGGAATGTGGCGAGCCTTAACAGGTTGATTGGGGAATACGTTGATCACAAGGTTTCTGAGAAACGGTTTATGGAAAAAATCGTCATCGAGGATCTTAGGAAGAAACTTGACAGCAGAATTGTGCGGGATTTCAAGTACTATACTTGTCCAAGCGACAGGTTCTATCGTTCTTGCATTCATATCGAAAGAATATACAGGGAATTGACAAACAAATATGGGAAAAGCAAAAAGATTCCGTATTCCAAGATCGCTGAGGCTGTTGAGAAGATAGACCCATGTGAAGACGTTATTGTTTGTCCACTTATGGAGCCAAACGTTTTCGTGAGGCTTCTGAACCTTAACAAAGCGTTTAAAAGCCGTAAGCTGGGTGAAATCAAGTTTACGGATTCAGGTTTTGTGGAGATACGTTGAAAACGGACATTGAGCGTTTTATTCTTTTCAGAAAATGCGGGAGAAAAGCGGTTTTTCGCATCATCTGCTGCTTGATGAAAGTTCCGCCAGTTTTTTTGCTTCCGACAATTTTCGGGTGATCTTCCTCCAGTGGCTTCCCTGCCAGTAAACCTTTCCACAGTTAGGGCAGACCCAGAAGCGGTTGTAAAAACGTGATGTGGATTGGGGAATCCTGTCTAAAACCTTTTCTTTCGAGACGGAGTTGAGCTTCGCGTTACACCTAGGACAACGGGAATTGTCACTGTTCAGTTCAAGATTTATGTGGAAACGTTCAGCGATCTCCGCGAGTTTCTCGGTTTCAGTTGCACCTGTGATCATGAAAGCCTCAACTCCGTGGGTGGATGCTTTTCTGAAGAGCTCTTGGTCACGGGTCAACAAGGTGCGTCCGCTTTTTGCAGCCAGCTCTATCAGTTTGTCGTCCTCAAGGTCGTTGTAGTACTCGACGTCGCAGCCGAGCATCCGAAGCCACCGTGTTAGTTTTCCAAGCATTCCGTCCGCTAGGAACCTCACTTGCCGATTCGCCTCTCTATCGGATTATGCGTCCGTCTCCGGGTTTCGCAAGGATTTCACCTTTGTCCATCACGAGGCGTCCGTTAACAAACGTTTTGACGGGTTTACCTGTGACTTTCCATCCGTCGAAGGGGGAAAACTTGGCTTTCGAATAGAATTTTGAGGCGTCAATTTTCCATCTTCTTTTCAGGTCTACAACCGTTAAATCAGCAAAGCAGCCTTCTTTCAGTTGTCCTCTGTTGGTTACGCCGAGGGTTTCCGCAGGTCTCTTAGAAGTCATTTGGACAAGTCTGGAAAGCGTTAATCGTCCTTTCGCTACTTGGGTCAGCATGAGCGGAAGAAAGGTTTCCAAGCCGATTATGCCTGGCGCAATGTCCCAGACGGAAGCTGCGGATTTTTCTTCGAACGTGTGCGGGGCGTGATCGGAAGCTAAAACGTCGACGGCGCCGTTTTCAACGGCGGACCATAAGCCTTGCACATCTTTTTTTCCTCTTAGAGGAGGGTTGGTTAAAGCGATTCCTTTGAGAGCCTTCAAGCTAGAAGATGTGAGAAGCAAATGGTGTGGTGTTACCTCGCAGGTCACCTGTAGCCCAGACTGTTTGGCTGAAAGGATTGCCTTTATTCCCTTGGCTGTGCTAACGTGACAGAAGTGAATCTTCGCCTTGGTTTTTCTGACGATTCCGATTACGCGTTTTATGGCTTTGAGCTCTGCGTCAGGAGAGTGTGCCTTGGCGAAGTCTTTCAGATCGTTGTTTCCTTCTTTTCTTAGCTTTTCTGTCATGGATGATACGAGTTTTCTGTCCTCGGCGTGTACGGCTATGGGAACAGTTAGCCTAGATGCCTCTTTAAACACCTCGGTTACGGCTTCATCGTCATCCGGGTTCACTCCTCCGACTTTTTGAGACATAAAAAGCTTGAATGCCTTAGCACCGGTTTGGATTATGCTGCGTATCTCCTCTTTTTTCGCTGGGAAAGCTGAGTATAAAGCTACGTTCACAACTGTTTTCTCAGCTGCAACGTTCATTCTTTCCCTGAGGGTTTGTGTGTTCATTGTGACAGGTTTGTTGTTCGGCATGTCTGCGACGAGGGTTACTCCGCCGTTTGCTGCTGCAGCTGTCCCTGTGAAGAAGTCTTCCTTGTAGCTGAGCTCTTGGTCTCTGAGGTGAACGTGGATGTCTATTACTCCGGGGAGAACAAGTAGTCCTCCGACGTCGATGGTTTTGGAGGCGTGAGGAAGATTCGGTTCTTCCGCTATTTTGACAATTTTTGAATCGTTAACTGCCAAGCCTGCTTCGACGATTTTTCCATGTAAAAGCATTTTTGCGTTTTTCAGAACTAGGTCTACTGGCAACCGTTTCTCGCCTGCTGTAGATTATAGCTATTTGGTTCAAATAAATTCGGTGGATATTACGCTGGAAAAAGCCGGCGAAAAAATGTTTTGTTCTCTGTTAGGTTTCTGATCCTGAGATTTCAGACCGGCAGTCTTCGCATAGGAAGTTGCCTTCCACCTCTTTTAGGTTGTCTGACCATTCTCCGCAATTGTCGCAGTATCCTGTGGAGAGGGGAGAACCCTCGTTTTCTTCAGTCATGTTCTGGTTTTCTATCCGTGCTTTTTCCTGTATTATCTCTATAAGTTCAGGTGTTACTGCGAGAATATCTTTGCTGGAGATTACGCCTGCTAGCTTGCCTTTGTGCATGACTGCTAACCTGCGAATATTAAGGAGGCTCATCTTTCTGGCCGCGTCGCTTATTGTTTCCTCAGGGTTCACCGTTACGAGAGGAGTGCTCATAATCTGTTTTGCCGTTATCTCGCTTGGTAGAATGTTCTTAGCGACGACTCTTTCAACAACGTCTCTTTCCGTTATAATCCCGATTGGTTTTTCATCCTCTGTGCTGATGATGATGCATCCGATTTTGTGTTTTTCCATCAGCTGGGCGACTTTGCTGACGGGTTCATCCTTGTTCACCGTGACAGCGGGGCTGCTCATGACGTCTTTTACGAGCATCCGAGAGCGGATTTCCAGAGCGGCCAAAGGTTCTTTCCTCTCCGTTCAACGTAACTGAGTGAACATCTGCAGAACGGTTATTTTAATGTTTTGTGACTGGAGGTGAAAAGGGATTCGCTATCGGAAAACGCTGTTGTTGGAAACCCTTAAACCTTGTTAAAGACAGCAGTCTAGTATGCGCTGTTTTTCGCTGTTGCGGTGCGCCCGGAGAAAAAATTTTTTCTTTATAAATGTTCTTTCGATTTCTTTCGTTTCTTTCTTTTTGGCAGGTTGGGGGTGGTGAAGCTTTATAAGCGAAGCGCACGATCGAGGGTTGACTTTTCAGGGATGCGAAAAGACTTAAATTCTAACCCGCATTAATAAAAACAACAGAAAACAACCCCCTGTTAGAATCGAACTAAAGTAGAATTGAAATA
>PIYB01000013.1 GCA_003601835.1 Candidatus Bathyarchaeota archaeon | reverse complement strand
TGAGGTGAAGCAGGAGACCATTTCCGCGTCAAACCTAAAGCGGACAGCGACCAGAAGGTGATTTCTCGTTCATACACAGCGGAGACATCGTGGACGAGTATGGCTGACAATACGGAGCCGGCGTAACCTACATGACCATCAAAGCAAAGGAGAAAATCCCGTTTTACCTATCAACAAACTCCGCCGTCCACACATATATCTTCGCACAGAAAGAAAGCCAAGTTGTCCTCCACGACATATCCGTAACAGTCCTCTCGGACCCCTTCTTCCTACTAACCACACCGGGACCCCCCAAAATAACCTCTAACAAAATCGCGTTGTTGTTTGGAACGCCCAGCATGACATCTCGAGCGTCAGGAGAATAGATGAAATGCCTCAGATAGATAACGCCCGGTCTACCCTTAAACAACGGTTCAATCTCAAGAGCGTTTTCAGGCCAAGACACCGGTTTCCATCCTTCACCAGGCTCCATGGAACCCGCATCTTTCTCAACGGGGAACACTGTTTCCAGCGAAAGAGGTTCGCGGAATACTTCTGAAACAAGCCAGCGGAACCCTCCGACGAAATTGAGCGGAAGCCGCAGAACATCAGGCTTCTGGTCAACCGTAATCTTCACCGTAAAGGAAACCGATCGTTTGGAAACCGAGATTGATCGGGGAAAACTGAGCTACAGGGCTGAAAACCGCCTTTTTCACACATTCACGGGCCTCCTTTCAGTTTAACCCCTTTTCGAAGCACCGGATTGCTGTTCTGACGGCTTTGGACGTAAGACAATCCTCAGGAATCATTGAAAGCCCAATTTCCAACAAACGTTCACGATCCTTGATGAGAAAAGCCGCCGACTCCACAGCAGCATTGAAGTTCTCACCGTAAACGGACTCGCCGCCAGCATGGTCGCATATCGCGTCCTGATAAGCGTACCTCGCAGCAACGTGAGGTGCACCTGGAGCTATGCAAGCCCAGATCTCGGAACGGATCGGGCTGCCCATGCAGTTCTTAAACCAGTTGTTATACCATCCTGAAACAGGAGGCTGCAACCCTTTCCTGAGATTTGTCTTGTGCAACCCGTACTCGTCAGGGTTGTAGCTGATGCAGTCAAGCCAGTACTCTGCAAGGTCACGGGCTTTTATGTGGATTCCGCGTTCTCTTAAGGCTTGCAGCCAGACAAGCTGGATTTCCAGATCGTCGTTTGGAATGCCGCCCTCAGGAATCTTAGGGTACCACCAAACGTCGAAAAGTTCATCTTGACCCCAAATCCTTTCAAGAGGCCCACCTAACGTTCCACCCGCGTTTTTTTCCCAGCCAACAACCGTAAACCTTGTCACGGTAAGTTTCACGGCTTAAACTAACCTTAGGCATACAGTTCACCTTCCAACCATCGTTAAATGGTCATTCATGGCTTAATTCAGCTATATTCTTGAACAAGCTGGAAAACGGCTCGTAAAGTTGCCTGTAAACACCGTAATACTTCTCGTAGACAGCGTTGTTTTCAGGGTTAGGGGTGAACGTAGCCTTTTCTCTGTAGATGGCTTTCACGGCTTCACCGGTATCCCGGTAGACGCCGGCTCCTACGCTGGCCAGTATCGCGGCTCCTGTTGCTGCAGCCTCAGTTATGTTGGGCACAACAACCTTTCTTCCCGTGACATCTGCCTTAAGTTGCAGCCAAAACTCTGATTTGGCTCCGCCTCCTATTGTTCTTAGCTCCGTTATTTTGGTGCCATGTGTCTCCATGGCGTCAACGTTGTTTCTTAGCTCGTAGCTCAATCCTTCAAGGATGGCTCTTAGAACATCTTTTTTGTCGTGTGCTAATGTTAAACCGAGGAAGGCGCCGCGAATCTGCCTGTTAAAGTTTGGGGTTCCGCTTCCCTCAAAATACGGGAGGAGGAAAAGTTCTTTTGCGCCGATAGGTGATTTCGCCGCCATGGATGTCAGTAGATCGTACACGTCAATGTTCATTCTTTTTGCTTCTTCCTTTTCTTGCAAGGCGAAGTTGTCTCTGAACCATCTTAGGATTACGCCGCTTGTCGGGTTGAAGCCGAACATGAAATACTCGTTCTCGATCACATAGTGGTGGACGGCGAAGCCTTGAAGACGAATCTTCGGGGTTAAAAGCAGCTCTTTTAAAAGAACCCCGATGCACTCAACGGTTCCCGTGGCATCCATCACCGGACCGGTTTTGATGATTCCAGCTCCTAAAGCGCCGCACGGCTGATCGTGTCCTCCTGTAACCACAAGGGTCTCGGGGGAAAGCCCGGTCTTCTTTGCCGTTTCACGGTTTATGTAACCGATGGCTTCGCCGGCAGGCTTGATCTCGGGAAACAGTGCTTCGTCAAAGTTTGCTGTGTCCAGTATTTTTTTGGACCATTCTTTCTTTGTTATGTCGAACATCATGGTTCTTGAGGCGACGGAGAAGTCTGTTACAGGTTTGCCGCATAGCTTCATGTTTAAATAGTCTTCCCAGCAGAGGAACATCGCGGTTTTCCTGTAGACTTCTGGTTCGTTTTCCTGTAGCCACTGGATTTTAGGAAGCGGGTAAATCGGCATGGTGAAGGTTAAGGGTTGCCCCGTTATCCGGAACATTTCGTCTGCTCCAAAATTTTCCTCCCACCAGCGCGTTTGTTCCGTAGCTCTCGCATCGAACGTTGTCATGCTCCAGTAAACTGGGTTTCCATTTTTGTCCACGGGGATAAAGGCGTCCCCAAGAACACTGGTGCTTAGAGCGATGATGAGCTCAGGGTTTACTTTTCCGTTCTTTACGCTTGCGCGAATTGTTTCCATCACTGTTGTCCAAACTTCGTCAGGGTTCAGCTCGGACCATTCAGGTCGCCTGTGATAGAGCGTGTATTCTCCGTACGCCGACGAGACAACATCGCCTTTTTCGTTGAATATGACGGATTTACATCCAGTTGTACCAACATCTAATCCTAAAAGATACACACGGTCTTCCTCCCGGTGGGCAACAAACAATCTTGTTTATTTCACGTTTGCTCTTTCTTTTTCAATCTTTTCTTGATAGCCAGATCTTACGTAAGCCTCTACGGGGTCTATAGGCAGATGCTTCTCCATTCTAGCCATGTAGATTATGGGTCTCACATCTGTCAAGTAAGCGTCCAGAAGCACCCTGTTCGCAAGTATTATCCGGTTCTCATTCTGGTATTTCAACAATTTGTCTTCGTCAACAATCAACGCTTTAGCATAGGAGACCATGAGAGAATCAATCGAATGCAAAACGGCGTGAATCCTGTTCTCCAAAGCAGAGCACTGGTCAATCATGTACTCCCAGTTCTTTTCAGCCTTTGGGTTGCCGATTACGCTGCCTGTAACCAACTCGTGAAAAATCCGGAACAGCTGCATATTAGGTTCAACCGCGTGATCATCATCCGCAGCGTATCGACTGTTAAAATGAACCCCAGCTAAAACCTTGTTTTCAATCAATCTAGCCACTATGTGTTCAACGTTGACGCCGTGCGGATGATGCCCCAAGTCAACAAGAACCCCCGCCCGGTTTCCTAGGCTTCTAGCCAAGTCGGATGCAACGGCGTAATCTGAAATCACCGTGTGGTATGTCCCAGGCTCGAAAAACTTGTACTCAATAAGCATGCGAACAGTCTCAGGCATCCTTTGATAAATCTCTTTCAAAGAATTCTTCAGATTTCGTTCAGCGCGACGCATATTCACCTGCCCCGGATATAGAGACCCATCTGGAAACCATAAGGTAAGAACGCCCGTAGCATAGTTCGAAGCTACTTCGGCGGCTGTCAAGCTATGCTCGATAAGGCTCCTTCTAACTTTCGGGTCGTTTGCGGATAAGCTGCCGAAATGTGTTCCTTCAAGGAAATATGTGGGGCTTACAGTGCCTATGCCTAAGCCCAGTTTTTGGGCGTAATCTCTCAGTTTTTTGAAGGAATCTGCTTGGATCTCGTCAAACGGAGCTTGGTCAGGGTCGTCCCAACCTATGTGGATGCTGACTCTGGGAGCGGCACCAGTCAATTTGTGAACAAAAGAAGCGTCGTCAAACTTTTCAAAGACGTCTCTAGCGGCGCCTGGAGACACGTAGCCGCTGAATCGTCCTCCTCCGAAAACACCGAAGATCCATGAAGGCACCTCAACGGTAAACTTCGAAATCTTTTCTTTCACTTTATCTATGTCGATTCCTTTCTCAGCTAGATTTTTCCCTAAAACATCATATCTAACGGTTATCTCTTCCCTAGAATACTCAGCCACGCCCGTCTCACCTTCTCTCAAACAACCGGTTACTCCAACTTTTTCTATTGCATCAAAGGACCTAATATACTAAACTACACGAGGGAAGAAGGAGCTTTTCCTGAACTCAGCCGGACTAGTCTTTTTGGAACACCGCAAAACGGTGGAAGCACACTTGTTGCAAACTTTATTTCACAACTTGAATGATTGCCTCGGCAATCTGTGGTAAGAATCGATCCCCATATATAACGTCAACCGGCACCACGTATCGTCCTTGCTGTACGTTTCTCGGAACCCGCCAACGCAGCGAGACCGCTCCTTCCCGTTTAGGCGGCACAATGATGCGGGCGAAATCAGCTGCAACTGGACCCCAAGCATCAGGGAAGACTGCTCGACATGTAGCGCACCGCGGCTCCGTTGAATGGTTGGTGATGACGACCTGCAGCCGTACTATGGAACCAGCTGTCACGTGCTGTTCATATGGGAAGCAACGAATCCAATGCTCGTCTATTCCGTAGTTCGGGTTGTCCCAAGCCAACAGTTCCCGGTACTGTTTTTCACGCTTAGACAAGTTCGCGTGCATGAAACGGTACTGCTCCGGCGTAAAGTCGAAGGCTTGATCCACATGACAGTTAAAGATAAGGTTAGGTTTCAATTTCTCCAGCAACGTTATACAATGATCGAAGCCGATGCCTTTGCCTAGAAAATTTCGGTTACCGCAACAATAGTCATCAATGCCAGCTACCGTGAAGGAATCTCCTGCAAAAAACATCCGCAATCCACGCCCTTCAACCAAGAGGCCGCCGTGATAATAGGTTTGACCGGGAAAATGGTAAGCGGTCATCTTGAATTCGTGCCACCGCCATGTTTCACCGTTGCCAGTCCGTCGGTCTACGGGAACCTGTACTGGTGAGATGCAGGGAAGCCGCCAAGCAAGCGGGTTTTCAATGATGTCCGCTACGTGGGTATCGGCGATAATGGGGCAGCTGAAAGCCTGCCGGAAAGCTGGTGCCGCGTCCACGTGATCGTCGTGGTAATGGGTGATCCATAATCCTTCAACACGGTTGATTGTGCCGTCCGCCTGAAGCTTCTGCACCTCTTCGATAACGGAAGGGCTGCCGCAGTCCATCACAAACGCCGACCGGTCTTGCGAGATGAGAATCCATGTTGTCTCGAAATGTCGGAGAAACTCCGGCACAGGCTTGCCACGTCGGATCGGCATCACATCTTTACCGTTTACGTAATCTGCAAACAACTCTGGAAAGTAGAATCGCAACGCAGAGATAGATGCATACGTATCATAGCACGACTTGAGCCGTGTCACAAGCGTCTCGATGGCGCTGTCGGGTTCTGTTATTATCGTACCGTGGGAAGGCACAAGCCTTGACGGGCGTAGCTTCTGAATCTTACGGAGGCTGCTGACGAGCTGTTCACGTGCCCCTAGAAACCCGTGATAGTCTCTGGTGACTACGCCTTTCTGCAGACTGTAAAGCTCCCAGAGCTGTCCTTCGCCGTAGAGGAGATCGCCGCAAAAAACGTTTCGTTGACCGTCCACATCAACCACGTAGCTGACGCTACCGTCCGTGTGTCCCGGCGTGGAAACAACGGAGATACAAGCTGAACCCCATTCAACCATGTCGCCGTCAGCATAAGTCACATCCACACGCACCGGCTCAGCGAGCATAAGGTGATGCGGGTGAAAGTTGTACAGGTGCCAGCGGTGCTCAGCGGCGTTCCAGTACCGGGCGACGTCTTCAAACCAAGAGCGTTCTGCTTCGGGCACCCCGATTTTGGTTTCGTTTTCATCTATGAGCCTAACGCCGCAGGCTTGGTCACGATGGTGATGCGTGAACATTATCGTGTCTATCTTTTTGATGCCTAGTGCCGGCGTTTCTTTTAGCACTTTTCCGGCGCCAAAATCGATGAACAACGCTTTATTTCCATCTCTGACAATTCCGACGTTAATGCAACCACGGTAGACCCATAGATGTTCACTTAGACCTCTCAGCATACCGGTATCTTTCCGCTGCGGTTCTTCTTTTTGTTTCATGTTCTTCGGCTCAGAGGATTCTTGGCTTCGGAAGACAACGCCTTCGTGAAGAGATGTTATGAAAACAGAAGATATAAACCGTTAACGGCTTCAAGCTTTATTACGGTGAAAACTATAACATGTCTGCAAACTGTGAAACTTTGCTTCCCAACTGAAGGTAGAAGGCTCGAGTGATATGAATTCAAAAGATGAGGAAGAAATTCGGCTGAGAAAAAAGATAGTTGAGGTTTCCAGAAGACTTTATGACAGAGGCTTAGTAGCAGGCGCCGGGGGAAACGTAAGCGCCAGAATCCCGGGAACACAAGAGGTTCTCGTGACCCCAAGCGGACTCTGCAAAGGACATCTGAAAGTTTCTGACATCATAAAGGTTGATCTTGACGGAAACCTCATAGAAGGAAACCTTAAACCTACCTCAGAAACGCCTATGCACACCGAAATATACAAAGTACGAAGCGATGTCACCGCTGTTGTCCACGCTCATCCACCGGTCAGCACAGGGTTCGCCTGTTCTGGAGTAAGCCTCGATTGCCCAATATTTCCTGATGCAATCGCCATGGTCGGGGACATAGGGAAAGTCGAATACATCACACCGACCACCCGGGAGCTCGCGAAAAAAGTTGCGGAACAAGCTAAGAAATATGACGCTCTGGTTCTCACGAACCATGGAACCATAACTTTAGGCGCAAGTCTTGAACAGGCGTACCAGAGAACCGAGATTTTAGAGGACTATGCGAAAATACTGCTTGTTTCAATTCTTCTCGGCGGTCCGAAACCGCTGTCGGAGGATGAGGTGAAAAGAATCAAGGGTTTGAAAGCTGAGAAGTACCGTCTTAAGTATATTAAACAGGTCGAGTAAGCCGCCGCTGGAACGTTAAGCCTAGATTTAATAGGCGGTTTTTAGGATTCTTGATTTGAGTTTAATCAGTAAACTAGTTAGGGGAATGGTTAATCAAATGTCTTTGTCACGGTTAGAGCTGGAACGATACAACCGTCAAATCATGATTGACGGCTGGGGACCGGAAGGACAAAGGAAACTGAAGGATTCAAAGGTTGCTGTCGTAGGCATCGGTGGACTAGGCTGTGTCTCGTCAATTTTCTTAGCGGCTGCCGGTGTAGGAAAAATACGGCTCGTGGACAAAGATAAATCATGTTTAACGGATCTGAACCGCCAGATCCTTTATTCAGTAAACGACATAGGACGGTTGAAGATTGAGGCGGCAAAAGAAAAGATCCACGATTTAAACCCGGAAATCGATGTAGAAACGGTGCCTGAAGAAATCACGGAGGACACCGCGCCCCGAGTTTTGCGAGATGTTGACATAGTGGTGGACGGGCTGGATAACTGGAAGACAAGATTCATAGTAAACGACTACTGCGTGAAACAGAATGTGCCGTTCATCCACGCAGGCGTCTCAGAGTTTTACGGTCAAATAACAACAATCGTGCCTCGGAAAGGACCTTGCCTGCGTTGCATATTTCCGAAACAGCCTGCTGAAACCCAAACTGTCGCCGTCTTCGGTGCGACGGCTGCTGTGCTGGCTTCTCTGCAGGTCATGGAGGTCATCAAACTGATAATCGGCAAGGGAAAGCCGCTCATAGGAAGAATACTGTTCATAGACGGCGAAGAAATGACCTTCGAAACTGTTCAGGCACAACGGAACCCCAAATGCCCAGCATGCGGTTTTTCATGAAAACAAATAAGCGACAGCCAAAAATCCAGCAAACAACGAAGCATCTTCCTTTTTTCAGGAACCAAGAATCCAGCCTGCAGACATCTTCCCAGCCCATTCTGATGTGCGGAAAACCGGGATATGTCTTCATGTTCGCTGTGATCTGTTGTAGGCGACGCCTAGATGGTTCGACGTTTCCTTTGTTGTTTGATGTACATAATGAAAAAATATCTCTTCATGTTGGAAAGCTATTTAAGGTTGTTGATTACTTTATTTCAAAAATCGCAAAGTAAGCGGTGAATAGGCAGAGAATGGCGTTCAGTTATGTTTTCTCTCTTCCCTTCATTTTCATTTTGTCACTGTTGATAAGCCTCATTCTATACGCCACTGGTTCGATAATCTCTCCGAAAATAAGAAAACGCAACAAAAGAAGGTCTGGCAAACTTGAACCGTATGCTTGCGGCGAACCGATGCCAGGCAGGAAACTGCAGGTTGACATTCAAAGATTCTTTCTCTACGTCACCGCGTTCATGATATTTGACATATCAGCCTTTATCTTGGCGCTGTCTTTCGCTGTAGGCGCCTTCTACCCAATTCTTTTCTGCACCATCATCGCATGGGGCTTGCTGACGGTTATTCCTGTGATCGGGAGGAACCCAAAATAGGCTTGATAAAATGGGCTAGGGGAAGTTCACCTTGGGTGCTGCATTTCAACTCGGGATCATGCAACGGTTGCGACATAGAGTTCGTAGCCTCAAAATCACCCAAATATGATCTTGAAAGATTCGGCATCCTCGTTAAAGGAAGCCCAAGACACGCAGACATCCTAGCCGTCACCGGTCCCGTGTCTAGACAAGCAAGAAGCAGACTGATACGCATCTACGAACAGATGCCTGAACCAAAATATGTCATCGCCATAGGCTCCTGCGCCATCACAGGTGCTCCATTCACCGGTTCATACAGCCACTGTGGAGGCGTCAAGAACGTTATTCCCGTCGACGTGTATGTAGGAGGATGCCCACCTAGACCTGAAGCCATCATAAACGGCATGCTCAAGGTTATTGAAAAGATGAGAGGTGGAAAGTAACGCGGAGACCTGAACTTAGGAAACAGCTTAGGGTAAGAGCGCGGGAAATAATCTCCAAGGGAAAGAGAAGATTCTTTGTTCAGGTCCCACTGGAGAATCTTAAAGTAACCGCTAGAAGGGTCACGGGTTTGGAGACTTACAGCCATCTTTCAACAATAACCGCGGTTGATGTCGGGTCTGGAATAGAGCTGCTCTACCACTTCGCCTGCAAAGACGCATTGGTTTCGCTCAGAACGCAGGTGCCAAAGGACAACCCCGTAATATCGACGATTGTTGACGTAATTCCCGGAGCTGCCCTCTACGAAAGAGAGATTCATGACCTTTTCGGCGTGCATTTCGAAGGAAACCCTGATCTGTCGCGGCTTTTGCTCCCTGACAGATGGCCTGAGAATGTTTATCCTCTTCGAAAATGGTGGTCTCCTGACAGAATATCAAGCAGGATGAAACGTAACCGATGAAACCGTTCAAGATACCGTTCGGTCCTCAGCATCCCGGTTTAGAGGAGCCGATAAACTTCATGTTCGAGGTGGAAGATGAAAGAGTCATCGATGTGAAGCCCCGTTTAGGCTACGTTCATAGAGGAATCGAGAAGATAGGTGAAAGCCGAACTTTCCATCAGAACGTGTATCTAGCCGAGAGAATATGCGGCATATGCTCCTTTGCTCACGCTTTGTGTTACACGCAGACTGTTGAGGAGCTTCTCGGGATCGATGTGCCCCTTAGAGCTAAGTTCATCAGAACCATCATGGCAGAGATGGAAAGAATCCAGAACCACTACCTATGGTTGGGTCTCACAGCCAAGGAAATGGGGTTCGAAACGTTATTCATGTACGCTTGGAGAGACCGAGAGGCTGTCCTAGGAATCTTGGAGATGATCTCTGGAAAACGGGTTAACTACGGGATGACGACAATCGGAGGAGTACGCAGAGACATAACTGAAGAAATGACTGAAAGAATCGAAAAAGTGCTCACCCACCTTGAAACAAGGGCGAAATACTACAAGAACGTGTGCACCCGGGACAGAACCATCCTGAAAAGAACCGTGGGGATAGGAATCTTGAAGCCTAGGGACGCCGTGAGTCTTTGCGCAGTAGGTCCAACCGCAAGGGCTAGCGGAATATCTGAAGACATCAGAGCGGACGAACCGTATGCGGCGTACTCCGAGGTGCCTTTCAGAGTCATTACGTACCGCGGTTGCGACGTCGCTAGCAGAGTCTACGTCAGAATCGACGAGATAGTTGAAAGCATAAAGATCATAAGACATGCGCTTCGGAACATGCCTAAAGGAATCATCAGAGTCACGGCGTCACAAAGGGTACCTGAAGGTGAAGCAATCAGCCGCGTTGAGGCTCCACGCGGAGAGAACCTGCATTATGTGAAATCAGATGGGGGGGACAAGCCGGCTCGCTGGAAGGTCCGGGCGCCTACTCTTGCGAATTTGCTGGCGCTTTGCAAGATGCTTATCGGGGTGAACATAGCTGATATACCGGTTGTGATCGCTGGGATAGACCCATGCATCGCGTGTGCCGAGAGGATTGTTACGGTTGACAGCAAGACCCGGAAGCAGCGGGTGTGGAGTGGAACTGAACTCTGGAGGTACGCGAACGAATGGTACCAGAAGAGATGATGGCTTTAATTTCACTCTTCCTGTTTCCCGGTTTCCTGTTCCTTTTTCTTCTAGCATTCTTCACTGAATGGCTTGACCGGAAGATAGTGGCGAAGCTTCAGAACCGTTACGGTCCGCTTCACGTTGGACCGAAAGGAATTTTGCAGCCGATAGCTGATTTCATCAAGCTTCTCTCAAAAGAGGACATAACACCGGCGATGGCGGACAAAGCTCCGTTCACAATAGTGCCGGTTTTGATGCTTACGTTGGCGATAACTCCGCTTTTCTGCATTCCCATAACAAACGTTTACGCTCTTGTCTTTTTTGAAGGCGACCTGATCGTAATCATGTTCATAATGTCGCTGACCGCTCTTCTGGTTTTCATAGGCGCATGGGTTTCAACGAACCGTTTCGGCACAGTCAGCAGCATCCGAGCGGGATTACAGATGTTCGGGTACGAGATTCCTTTGAACATCGCTATGATCGGACCTGCAATCGCGGCAGGAAGCCTTTCAGTGAGCAGAATTGTTGAATGGCAAACCAACGGTTTTTGGTTTATGTTTATGCAGCCGTTAGGCTTCGCCGTTGTATCAATCTGTCTGTTAGCACATCTCCAAAAAGTGCCTTTCGACATTCCTGAAGCTGAATCCGAGATCGTAGGCGGCTGGATGGTTGAGTTCAGCGGCAAGAAGCTCGCCTTTATCAGGCTTGCAAGCGACTTCGAACTGGTTCTAGCAGCATCTCTCATGGTGTCGCTTTTTCTAGGAGGACCTTCCGGGCTGTGGCAAGCCAACCCGTTGACGTTTCTTGTGAAATTCGTCGTCTGCGTTTTCATATTGTCCAATCTTCGAGCTCTGTTCGCTAGGTACAGAATAGACCAGCTTCTATCCGGCTCATGGAAGTATTTGACCCCGATCGCTCTGCTGCAGATAGCTTTGGTCAAATTGTTCACGTGGTGATCGTATGGCGATGGAAGAGGAACTGTTGAGAAATCTGCTGGAGAAACCGTCTACGCTGAGGTTTCCGTATGAACGGATGGAACCGGTTGAGCGGATGCGCGCCAAGGTTTCTTGGCAGATTGACAAGTGTATTGGATGCAGTCTCTGTGTCAAGGTATGTCCATCCGCCGCCATCAAACTGATCGGAAGAGGACGAAAAGCAGAGATAGAATATAATGTTGGACGCTGCATTTTCTGCGGCGAATGCGTGGAAATATGCCCAACTCAAACCATTTTCACCACGAAAGAATACGAGTTAACCTTTACGAGAACGAGACAGATGGTAACCCGTTTCAGAAGAACGAAGAAGAAACGTAAGGCTTCAAGCAAGAAGTAATGTACAGGAGAAAACCGCCTTGCTTCAATACGTCTCTTGGATCTGCTGGATTGTTCCAGCAGCAGGAGCCCTAGCTGTTCCACTGATAAACATACTAGGCGCCGGGAAGAAACTTCAGGGTTACCTAGGTGTCTCATCCATCGGGCTGAGTCTTCTCCTCTCGTTGTTGATGGTTCCCCCAGCGCTCCGGGGAGAAACAATAGACTTCCAGCTGGATGTGGCATCTCCCTTGGAATTCGGGGTTCTTCTAGATCCTCTCAGTGTTTTGATGGCGGTTTTGGTCAGCGGAATCGGCTTCGTGATCGCCATTTTTTCGCACGGGTTTATAGGTGAAGACCCAGGTCGGACACGATTCTGGTTCATCATGCAGCTTTTCATTTCTGGATACCTGATAATTGTCTTGGCTGACAACCTTCTGTTCATGTTCATCGGATGGGAGATCGTTGGGATATGCTGTACGTATCTGACGTCATACGAGTACCGCAACAGGAACAAGGCGAACCTAGGTTTCAGGGTTAACACCATTCTTCGAGTTGGCGACATAGCGTTACTGATCTTCATCGTCACAGTCTACGCTTACGCCGGTACATTCAACTTCTTGTCGCTTTCAGAAAACAGCAACTGGGTGGTTCAGCTCTCCCGGTCCGGCATCCTGCTTGTGAGTTCACTCATGTTCTTCGGCGGCGTAATAGGTAAGGCTGCTCAGTTTCCGCTTCACGAGTGGCTGCCGGACATGCTTGTGGGCACACCTTCATCATCCAACGCTTTGACCGAATGCTTGGCTGGACCGTACTTGATGGCTAGAGCGTTACCCTTATTTAGAGAAGCCTACGTGTCCGGTTTCGGCGAGCTAACAAGCTTCTTCTTAACCGTAGCATGGACCGGAGCCGTAACGGGGCTTCTAACGGCTTTACTTGCCACGGCGCAGAGGCATCCGCAACGGGTTATGGCTTATTCAATCTCAAGCATAATCGGGTTCATGTTAACCGCTCTCGGCTTGGCTGGGTTAAGCAGCGACATTGCATCTGGGTATTTAGCTGGAACGACAATTCTGACGATAGACGCCTTTGTCTCCGCTTTGCTGATACTTAGCACCGTTCTCGTCTCTTACGCCGTGAAATCCGAAGACTTGTACCATATGAGCGGCTACCACAGTAAACTTGCGCACCACGGAATGGAAGTAGCTGTTTTCGCCATGATCAATGTTCCGCCTTTCAGCGGGTTCTGGCTCTGTAACTGGGTTCAATCTGTCGCCTTGGAACTTTCTCATGTCGCAGGTCAGACCGGTGATCTGTCTCTTGTTTACTCGGGTTACGGGCTTTTCGTTGTCCTAATATTGACTGGAGGCGTCACAGCGTTTTACGGCTTAAGGTTGATGGGTCTCATCTTCAGGAAAGGCTCTTATAAGAGAAAACTGAGGGAGATACCAAGGTCGATGACCGTTTCTTTTGCAGCTTTGCTTGCCACAACCATGGTTCTCGATCTCACCGTGCCCCTGCTTATGCCTCTTTTTAACAAGTATTTTCTGCCGACGGTTGGTCGGGTTGTGTTTCAGAACGTTTTTGACGTGATCTGGTATATCATCCCGTCTGTAAGCACAGCTGCAACCCTCTTAGCGTTGGCTGTAGGCGGATACGTTTCTAGCCAGCTATACATTACCCGAAAGTTTGATCCCGGAAACATCATGAACAAGCATAGGTTCATCAGCAGGATTCACGCCTTTTTCTTGAACCGATGTTATGTCGTCCGATTGTATGAGGAGATCGGTCACGGCGCAGTCATGTTATCAAGGAAACTTTACAGAAACGTGGAGATGGAGGGGATTAGAACCTTCAAGATCAGCGGCATAAGCGAGTTCTTTGATGTAGCCATATTGTGGATGGCTTCTTTCTCCCAGTGGATGTATCCGTCGATTGAACTGGGAGGGTTTGAAAGGCTCAACCAGGTCCTACTTGAAGGCGTAACAAAGATGTCACAGAAAATACGAGCCGTCCAAACAGGCGTCTTATCGATCAACATGCTGGTCATGCTTATTGGGGCTGTTGTGCTGGCTGTTTCGCTTATGTTGTTCGGAGGGTTCATGGGGGTGTAATGATGATTGTTCCACACGCTGCGTTGCTTGCGACGATATTGCCGGCTGCGGTAGGTCTGGTTGTCTACATTCTTCAGAGATACATCAAAGAGAAAGCCGGCTGGATATGTACCATAACTGCCGCCTCTTCAGTAGCGTTGATCCTAAGCATGGCGAAACCTGTTCTTGATAGGTACAACAACGGCGATAAACCGATAGTTTACATATATCCATGGATTAAACCTATCAACATCAACTTCGGTTTCCTCGTAGACGTCCTAAGCTTACCTGTAAGCCTGATCATCGCCGTAGTAAGCACCCTTTCATGCCTGTATTCTATTAAGTACATGGAAAAGGAGCAAAATCAACCTAGCTATTATGCTAACCTGCTGATTTTCATGACCGGGATGGTCGGGGTCACATTCTCGATAAATCTGGTGCAATTCTACTTGTTCTGGGAACTGATGCTCATCCCGTCATACCTCTTAATATCGCAGTGGGGGACGTCCAGAAGAAGATTGACGATAGGATTCAAGTATTTCATCTTTACCCACATGGGCGCTCTTCTCATGCTACTTGGGATTTTGTCAATATTCTCCTACACGATGACCTTTGACCTCACTGAGCTACCTTTAAAAGCAGGCGCCATCCCATCAAACATGGCTCCCGTAATATTCACCCTTCTGCTGCTCGGGTTCTTCGTAAAGATGGCTGCTTTTCCACTTCACACATGGTTGCCAGACGCCCATTCAGAGGCGCCGACACCTATAAGCGCAATGCTTTCCGGAGTTATGCTGAAGTGCGGCGCATACGGAATCGCAAGGATTCTCCTAACAGTTTTTGGCGCCCGAATGATACAAGCCTCCGACTATCTGCTTGTTCTAGCCATAATCACAATGGTCTACGGCGGTTTGATGGCTATGGCACAGACAGACATCAAGCGGCTGCTGGCTTATTCAAGCATAAGCCAGATGGGCTACATAATCTTCGGTTTCGCAACGGTTTCAACCCTAGGAATCATGGGAAGCCTTCTCCACATAATCAACCATGCGATCTGCAAGGCGCTGCTTTTCATGTGCGCGGGATCGATCATCCATCAAACCGGCAAAAGAAACATCAGAAGCATGAGTGGGCTAATAACGAAGATGCCTGTAACGGGTCTTGCATGTTTAATCGGCATCTTCAGCTTGGCGGGAGCGCCTCCGCTAAACGCGTTTTGGAGCGAATGGATGATATTCAGTGGAGGGCTTGCAGCTGGAAAAGTTGCTTTTGCTTTTATCGGTGTAGCCAGCACGATGATAACGGCGGGCTATCTTCTTTGGTTTGCGTGGAGAGTGTTCTTTGGACCTGTGCCTAAAAGCCTGAAGAATGTTAAAGAATCGCCGCCGTTGCTGCTTGTTTCAATCATTGTATTAGCCTCAGCATCAATCATACTCGGAGTATGGCCGGGAATATTTTTGGAGTTCATCACTCCGGCAGCTGAGGTTCTGTCAGAGCTTGCAGGTGGATCTTGAGGTGAAGTGAATGATTGAGTATGTGCTTATCGCTGCAGCCGTCATTTTGGCGGTCCTTGCTGTTGAGCTGAAAAACCTTATGCAGGCCGTCATCTGTCTAGGTGGGATGTGCATCGTTGTAGGCATGCTTTTCGCAGTTTTGAACGCGATGTATGTGATGGTTTTTCAGCTTCTGATATATGTGGGGGCAACTATGGTTCTTTTTCTGTCCGTTGTAATGCTTACGGAGAGAGAGGAAAAATGAGGGATGTCTGGCTTAGAATAAGCGGAATCTTGTTGGCGGCTGCTGCCGTCTATTTGTTTCTGTCCGTCGTTCAAACCGGTTTCATCCCTATGATGTACGCTGTTTACCCCGTCAAGGAATCGTTGGTCTCAACCGAGAAGACCATAGCTCAAGGCGTAAGCAACGTGCTTTGGAGTTTGCGTTCGATTGACCTCATTGTTCTTGCTTTGCTGTTGTTTTTGGCTTTTGCGTGTTGTGCATCAATCCTAGCCCCGCGTAGGGAAGTGAGGAGACGGTAAGATTGGCGCCTCTAAACCATTACATGGTGTGCTCCATCATTCTCTTCTTCATAGGATTGTATTGCCTCGCCTCCAAGAAAAACATGATTCGGTTGCTTATGGGAATCGAGATCATGATCAACGCGGCTAACCTCAATTTTATTGCCTTCTCCAGCTTCATCGAGGAAGGCGCTGTGCACCCGTTGGGTCACGTTTTCGCAATTCTCTCGATAGCCGTCGGCGGGTGCATAATCGCCGTTGGACTGGTCATAACAATCTATGCGTATAGACATTACGGAACGTTGGATGTGAGGAAACTAAGGAGACTCAGACATTAATGCTTACGCCGCTGCTGGATTCTCTAATCTTCTTCGCCTTAACGACGCCCGCAGCCGGGTTCGTAGGGAGAAAAATCGGACATGAAAAAACTGCAGTAGCAGCGTACGTAACCTCGGCGCTTATCATCTTGTTGCTGTTTACAGGATTATACGGCTCTGGGTTTCTGCGGACAGAAGTAACCTTGGCAGCCTACGGAGGTCCGTCTACGCCTGAAGGCGTATCTGTGGAAACTGACATGCTAACCGCGTTCATGACGATGCTTTTTTTGGGTATTGGTGTTTTGACATCTGTCTTCTCGGTTCAAGAGATTGGCAGGGACAACGTTACCGGGTATTACACCGTTCTTTTAGGCATGATAACGGCGATGGTGGGCGTAGTTTCATCAGGCGACCTTTTCACTCTTTTCATCTTTTGGGAAGCCATGTGCATCTGTTCCTACACGCTTGTCGCCTTTAAAAAAGGAAAGTGGGAAGCCATTGAGGCTAGCTACAAGTATCTAATCATGAGCAGCGCGGGAAGCATAACAATCCTCTTCGGTCTCTCTTTCCTATACGGGCTGACAGGAACCCTTAACATCACATATCTCACGTTAAGCTTGGCTAATGCGCAAACGAACCCCGTGACCTACATCGCTCTTCTAACGTTGATGGTCGGCTTCGGGTTGCAGGCAGGAATGTTTCCGTTCCACACGTGGCTTCCAGACGCTCACATGGCTGCGCCAAGCGCGGTCAGCGCCGTTCTATCAGGGATAATGGTGAAAACTGGAGTTTACGGGCTTATCAGGGTTCTGTTAACCGTGTTTACTCCGTTTTACGGTTCATGGCAGTTTTCTTTGGCTTTATTTGCTGTGCTAACGATGTTTGTGGGAAACTTTTCTGCTTTGCTTCAAGACGACTTGAAACGGCTTTTGGCGTACAGCACAATAGCTAACACGGGATACATCCTGTTAGGCGTGGCGATAGGTACGCATCGGGCTCTCGCGGGAAGCTTGTTCCACGTGTTCAACCATGCGATAGTGAAGGCAATGTTGTTCATGTGCGCCGGCATATTCATAAAAAGCGCGCGGACCCGAAGCTTAAAGGACCTTGCTGGAATCCGACGTTCAATGCCCGTGACTGGTACAATATTCATCATCGGCGCATTGTCCATGACCGGTCTTCCTTTCTTGAACATTTTCTGGGGGGAACTTATGATAATACAGGCGGGTTGGGAAGCAAACCTAGGCTTGCTTTCGTTGCTGATGGTCATAAACCTAGTGTTCTCAGCGGCTTACTGTCTGCGTATGATTCAAGCCGTGGGGTTGAAGAGGCAAACATCGGTTTCGAAGAAGGCGAAAGAAGCACCGTTGCTCACGTTGACACCAATCGTGGTTCTGGTGGTTCTTTCCGTAGTAGTAGGGATTTGTCCCGCGCCTTTCCAGACGCTGGTTGAAGCCGTCGCTCAGGTTCTTCCAAGCGTTTAACGCGAGCCGCATTCACAGCTGAGCCGTGGAGAGCACCGTGTGATGGTTGTGATGTTTCGAGCAGAACTTGAATGTGTATGAGCTGAAAAACGGCGTGTGTTCAAGAAAATGTAGAAGCGGATTATTCGAACAGTGTTATCGTGACCTCTTCTCCTTCTTCTATCACGTCTAGGTTGACAGGTAAGATTATGTATCCATCTGCTTCTGCCATGCTTGTGATGTCTCCAGATTGTTTGAAAACTGGATGTGCCTGCCCGTTGATCAGCTTCACGGTGAGAAACTGTTCTCGTCCAGAGGCTGAAACCATTCTTTTAGCCATCTTTGCTTTAACGGTTCTTGGGTTTTTCGGTGGAAGCCGAGCTATTTTGCGGACAGCAGGGACCAGAAAGATGTATGCGTTGCTTAGACAGGAGGTGGGGTACCCCGGCATCCCGAAAACCGGTTTTCCCTGTACCAAGCCGAAAAGGGTTGGTTTACCCGGTTTTATCTGAACGCCGTGGAAGAAGATTTTTCCTGTTTCTTCAATGATTTTGACCAGTAGGTCTTTTTCTCCCACGGAGCTGCCTCCTGAAAACACGATTAGATCGTGACCGAGGAACTGTTTGACTGCCGATTTCAGGTGTTCAAAAGAATCCGGGATGATGCGGGACCTTGTGACTAGAGCTCCGTTTTCTGACAGAATGGATGTTAAGGTGTAAGAGTTCACGTCGTAAATTTGTCCTTCCTTAAGTTCGGAGCCGACCTCGCGAACCTCGGTTCCCGTCGGGATCACGGCGACGCGGGGTTTCTGGTAAACTAGGACTTCTCTCCGTCCTACGGCTGCTAGGGCGCCGATCTTCGCTGGGGTTAGGAAATCCCCGTTTTTCAAGACGGTTTCTCCTTTCTTTATGTCTTCGCCTTTATGTGCGATGTTTGCTCCGGGGGCGACTGGTTTATAGATGGAGACTTTTCCTTCGTTTTCTTCGGTGAATTCCACCATGACCACGGCGTTTGCGCCGGGGGGAACGGGGCATCCGGTGGCGATGCGGATGCATTCGCCTTTGTTTACGGGGGTGCCGGTTGATTCTCCTGCGTGTAACACCGCGGTGAGCTTCAGGGTTTTCGGGTTAAAGTTGGAAGCGCCATATGTGTCTTCGGCTTTCACGGCGTAGCCGTCCATTGCAGCTCTGTCGAAGGGTGGAACGTTTTCGTTTGCTACGATGTCTTCAGCTAGAACGCGTCCTGAAGCCTCTTCGAGGAGGATTTTTTCTTTTTTGTCCATCGGCTTCACTGAACTCAGCACTATTTCTAGGGCTTTTTCACGTGATATTAGGAGCTTAAAAGGAGACATCTTGCGCATTTAGACAAAACCTCTTTGATTCCTTCAAACCCGGTGTTGGTTTTCAGCTTAATGACCAAGACTTAAAAACTTTAAGGTGAAATCCTTAAAGTTCCAAGCTCATTTCGTATGTTTTTCAATGCGTATTGCGCGGAGCAGAAAAATTTTTTCTATATAAATGTTCTTTCGATTCTTTCTTTTGTTTATAAACGAAAAGAAAGAGTCTGACGATTTCTTTTGTTTTCCGTTGTTTTGTTGGTTGTTCGTGGCTTCTTGACTTTTGCAGCGGTGTTGGGAGATGGGTTTCTTTCGTTGAGCATAGGTCACAATCTTATTTTTGCAGACGTTGCGGTTTTGGGTAATATCATCTTGTTTTTCCGCTGTTTCTGTTAACGCGTGTGAGCTCTACTGGTTTTTCAATTTGTTCACTTAATTTGGAAAGAACGGGTTGGGATTCACGGGATACGCCTTTTTCTTTTGTACACCTTCTTGTTTCTGTTTCTGGAGCTACAGGTTTTTTAATCGAGAAACAGCAAATAGATCAAGTCATGGTCGCAGGGTTGTATGAGCTCCGTTGAAGAACTAAAACCCCTATAATGCTATGAAGTTCACTTGTTCTTTCCGTTTACTCTGCTGATAACACGGTTATGGTTATGCCTGCTAAAAACGTTTTGCGGATAAGGCTTTTACTTTTTAGCGTGTAGCCAGCAAAGTACAAAGCGTCCATTCTCAGGTTCAAATACAGGAGGTTCTTCTTTTTGGCATATATCCATCTTGTAGGGGCATCTCGGATGGAACCGGCAGCCGGAAGGCGGATTAACTAGGTTTGGAGGCTCTCCGGGTGGCACATCCCTCAAGATTTCTCTGTTCCGAGGATCCGGGTCAGGAATAGCTTTGAGAAGTGCTTCCGTGTAGGGGTGAAGTGGATTGTGGACAACCTTCAGCATATCGCCGATTTCAACAATTTTGCCTGCGTACATGATGAAAAGTTTTTCTGAAAAGTATTTAGTTGTGGTTAGGTCGTGAGTTATGTAAATGAAGCTGATTTTTCTTTTTTCCTGCAGTTCTCTGAGAAGATTTAGGATCTCTATTCTGACGGAGGCGTCTAACATGGAGACAGGTTCATCCGCTACAACCAGCTCAGGTCTGAGGGTTAAAGCTCTTGCTATGGCGACGCGTTGTAGCTGTCCTCCGCTCAGCATATGTGGATACTTTGGCGCGAAATCCTCGATTGGGGTCAGCCTTACTTCTTCAAGAACCTCCCGAACTCTTTTCCGTCTCTCTTCAGCGTTTCCAAATTTGTGTATTATCAAAGGTTCCTCCAGTATTCTGTGAATTGAAAAGAATGAAGGTAATGCTCCATACGGGTCCTGCTCGATTAAGGCTGTTTCACGCCGGTACCACATCAACTCGTTTGATTTTAGATGCGTGATGTCTCTGCCTTTAATCTTGATTGTTCCGCCTGTAGGTTCATACAACCGGAGTATTGTCTTGCCGAGGGTGGTTTTGCCGCTTCCTGATTCGCCTACAAGCGATATGGCTTCGCCTTTCTTTAACTTGAAACTCACCCCGTCAACCGCTTTCACATAAAGAGGGCTGGAGAAGAGTCCTTTCCTTAGCTCGAACCATTTCCTCAAGTTTTCGACTTCAAGTAATTCCTCGTCCTCGCTCATATTCCTTCCCACCTATTTTGCGTACCACCAGCACTTCACCAGATGCCCCGACCCCAAGTCGAAAACAGGTGGATTCTCCTTGGAGCATCTGTCAAATGCGGAGGGGCATCTTGGATGAAACTTGCATCCTGAAGGAGGGTTGACGAGGCTCGGTGGAGCGCCTGGTATGAATTCTGGTTTCTTTTCCGTCCTCAGGGTTGGAACGCTGGCCATAAGCTTCTGCGAGTACGGGTGTGCTGGTTTCGCATAAAATGTGTCAGCATCCGCCACCTCCTGTATTTCACCTGCGTACATAACGGCAACCTTGTCAGCTAGCTCGCTGCTGAGTCCTATGTCGTGAGTTATGAATATGTAGCTCAACTGCATTTCCTTTTTTAGTTTCTTGAGAAGGTTCATTATGTTTGCTTGGGTGATTACGTCGAGGGCGGATGTTGGCTCGTCTAGTATGAGAATATCAGGGTTCGTAACGAGAGCCATCGCGATGACCGTTCTTTGCTTCATTCCGCCGCTGAGCTCGAAGGGGTATCTTTCAACGAACGACTCGTGGATTCCCACTATTCTCAGAGCTTCCACAGCTCTTTTCTTTGCTTCTTTCTTATCCAACTCCTCGTGTATGAGCAGTGGCTCAGCCACTTGATACCCTATCTTCAGCACAGGGTTCAGCGAGTTCATGGCGCCTTGAAAGACCATTGAGATCCTTTTCCAGCGTATTTGTCGTCTAAACTGCGTGTCGCTTAGCTTCATTATGTCTTGTCCTTCAAGAAGGACTTCCCCTGTGTATGTGGCAATGTTCCGTGGTAGAAGTCTGATTATTGCTTTTGCGAGAGAGCTTTTGCCGCAGCCAGATTCTCCTACTAGGGCTAGTGACTCGCCTTTCTGAAGGTCAAAGGACACGTTGTTGACTGCTTTGACTACACCTTTCCTCGTTGCGTAGTAGAGTTTTAGGTTTCTGCTTTGCAATATAGTGTCAGTCATCCGCTGTTCCTCAGCCATTAGACTTCTCTTAGCTTCGGGTTAACTATCTTATCGAGCGCGAATCCTAGGAAAGAGAACGCTAACGCCGTCAATATAAGCATGGAAGCAGGTTCCAAAACCCAATAGTAATGTCCCTTGTAAAGGGCGCCACCGGCGTAGCTGTCCTCTATGATCTTTCCCCACGAGGGTAAATATGGGTCTCCTAAGCCTAGAAGTGAAAGTGCAGCTTCAAGAAACACGTATCCGGGAACAGAACCGATCAGCCCGGGGACTATTGGGGGAAGAATCTTCGGGATGATGTAAAGCAATATGATCCTTTTTGAGCTTGCTCCATATGCTTTTGCGGCTTCTATGTATGGGTATTCCTTTATCTGCATGACCAAAGCTCGAGTGCTTTTTACGCCGCCTCCGAACACGCTTAACACGATTATCACGAGAAGTAATATCCAGATATCAAGCCTGTAGAACGTTGCTATAAGGATCAAGAAAGGCAGAAACGGTAGAATCATGTAGCCTTCAGTTAATCTTTGGATCGCTGAGTCAACTTTTCCTCCGTAATAGCCACTTATGGTGGCGATGAGAAGCTGTAACAGGCTGATAGTGAGAGAAGCCGTCAGACCGAACGAGAGAGCAATAGGGGTTCCCCAAAGTAATGCAACTGTTAGGTCTCGACGCAGGTGGTCGGTTCCAGCTAAGCCGTAAACCTTTCCATAAACTATGAGCTTGGCGTCAACATCAGAATCTTCTCCGTACAGGGTGCCTTCTATAATTAACTCGTACTTTCCCTTCATCGGGGTTGCTGTTAAGGTGCTGTTCATCGTCTCGTCTTCCATTGCGAACATGGCTTGTTCGACAAGCAACGGAACTTGGGGTTCTCCGCCTAAAACGTTCACGGTGTACGCGTACAGCCGGTTTGACACCGTTGGGTTGATTGAAAGGGAAAGCCGTTCTTCCTGGCTTCTAGGAATATATGTCATCAAGTTGATTTTTGTGCCGCTTGGTTTGATCCAGTATATTCTCAGCAAGGGTGCGCTTGTGTTGTATTTCGATGTGAAAAATATGTTTATTTCGCTTGGAAAATCGTCATATTCATAGTCAAAAGAGAAGCTGATGTGTAGAAGCTTCATATTTCTTTCAGGAATCGGCGTCAACACCTTGATTGTGCCTACGCGGCCAGCTTGCGTGGAGTCTCTCTTGATTGTTTCAGGCAGATTCTTTCCAAGATACCGTATCCAAGTTGGCTGAGCGTTTCTAGGATTTTCTATCCAAACGTTTTCTCCTCCTCTCCATAATTCTATCGCTGTGCTGTATGGTATCGTGATCATTGTGTACACAGATATCAAGATGAGCAGAACGAGGAGAGATATGCCGAAGACGCCTGACTTGTAAGTCAGCAGCTGCTTCAGGATTCCTTTGATGCTGTATTCTGCGGCTGCGTTCTCCATTTAAGATCATCTTCCATACTGTACTTTGATCCGAGGATCGATCAACCCGTAAAGAATGTCCAAGATCAAAACGGTTGCTCCAAGCAAATACGCGTAGATTACTGTTACGCCGATAAGAACGGCGCTGTCGAACAGGTTTATAGCGGCATAGGTTACCGTTCCCAGCCCAGGCCAGTTGAAAACGCGCTCAGTTATGATGGCTCCGCTCCAAGAGTTTATGAGTCCTAATGCAAATCCGGTGATAATCGGGGGAAGCGACGGGCGGAGGATATACTTGGTTTCTATCTGTCTCGGCGGGACGCCTTTTGCACGTGCTGCTTCAACGTAGTCTTCAGTTGAGAATATGAGGAAGAATGTTCGGTTACTGTAGCATCCTAAAAAGAATGCGGATATTATCCAAGAGGAAAGAGGCAGTATCATATGTTTCAGTACGTCCATTGCGTACAGGAAGGGGTCTCGTGTTTTGACGATTTCAACATCCACTAAGCCTCCGTAGGGTAGGATGTGCAATTGCGACGCGAATATCAAGATCAAGAATATTCCATAAAACCATCCTGGGATAACCGAGGTTGGAGCCATACCGATGAAGAACTTGTCAAGCTTGCTTCCGTGATGCCTTGAAAGGTAAAGTCCAACAGCCATGTTGATGAGAAAGTTCAGAACGGTTGCTGTTGTAAAGAGCATAACCGTGGTTGGAAGCCTTTCAAGTATGATGTTCCTGACGTATCGGGAACCGGTGTCACTTGTCAAGTATTCCGCTCGCCCTAAATCCAAGGTCAGAGCGTTCCACAAATAGATCACGCTTCTTATGAGAAACGGTTGATTGAGCCCGCGACGTGCAAGTTCAAGTTCATATTCCTGCAGCATCAATTTTTCTCGTTCTTCCGGATCGTATCTCTGCCATTCGGGACCTCTGAATCTCATGGCTACTTCCATTTTAATGGTGCTTTTAACGATCTCGTCAACAACTCCGCCCATGTTGGCGATGAATATGGTAACATAAAGCGCGATTACTATGACCAGAAAGATTGTTAGCACCCTTTTTGCCACGAATTTAGCGAATCCCTTAACCGCCATCCCGCTTCCACTTTCCTTTTTCTTAAGAACATGTTTGTCATATAAATATTCCTAAACATTTCCTTTTTCAGCATGCTGTGAAATCAACTAGTAAATATGAATTTAAACTTAAGTGAACCAAAAAAAGAAGAAGGGGAAAATCAGCTCTTTTTAGTAACAACCGCGTATATTGCTATCAGAAGGCTGATTACAGCTACGGCTATGGCAGCATACACCGTTGTTTGGAGGCTGCTGATAGCGCTTTGGAGCTGTGCTATCTGTTCGGCTTGTGTGGCTTGTAGCGCAGAGAGAGCCGCGTTGAGTTGGGCTTCTCTTTGCTCCAGTACCGTGTTGAAGTAGCTGAGAACACCGCCTAGAGTCACTGTGAACGGTGTGTTAATTATTCCTGGCATAGCAACGTCCTTGCTTAACGCGATGGTCATAAGCGTGTAGGTTCCTTCCCTCATCTCTGCTGTGACACTCTGGGTTAGGGTGATAGCCCATTCGCCTTCTGCCCCTGGAACAGCGTTTCCGCTTGTAATAACGTTACCTGCTGAGTCTAGCACTAGATATTTCACAAAGTCGATCTTGTTGTTTGGATATGGCTTTCCTGCTATCTGCAAGTTCAACGTGAACGTTGCGCTCACGCCTGGAACGATGTTTCCAGGCATTCCTGCTACGATTTCAGGTAGAACAACGGAACCTTCGGGAATCGGAGGTGACGACAGCCAAGCCCACCTATCTGCTTTCCAACGATAGTCTCTGAATGCTTTGACTACAGCTGTATGCGCGGAAAAGTCTGCTAATTCCAAGTAGAAGGGACCATTGCAGACCCAGAAGTGACCTTTAGCATTAACCCAATCTGTTAGCTTGTTATACCTTTCAGCTGCTTCTTCAGCAGTAGCATATTCGCTTGCGAGGAGAGGACGATATCCTTCAGCCTTCGCGGTGGCAAGAGCATTCTTCAAGAGAGGAATGCTTGTGCCGCCTATGTAGTTCATCCATTCAACGTTGTTTGCCTTAGACTTCGATGATGTCCAAGCCAACGTTCCTTCTTCTTCAGCCTTCATGCCCACGGCTACAGCATGCCAAGGCATGTTAGGCCATTCAGCGGCGTACGTGGCTATAAACTCTGCTTCAGGGTTGCTGTAGTTGACGTAATATTCGATGACCAAAGGATGCGTGCTGATCAGTCTTTGTCCTTGATAGTTTGTCCTAAAGGATTCAAATGCCGGTACATAGCTTTCGTCATATATTGAGCTTTCCGGATTCGATCTTTCAAACGGAAGCGGCCAAAAGGCAAACCAGTCCGCCAGAGACATTACTGAACCGTCATGGTATTTCACTTTTCCTATTACATCACCGTAGTTGATGGTTACTTTCGCCTTTGCATAGGTCCCAGGAGGCGCAGTGATTATCTTCTTGTTCTTAACATCCCAGTCGTACCAAGCATCAGTAGGCACCTCTATGCTTGGGACGAAGGAAACGTTTATCCAATCACTGCTCCAGGTGACCACTGATCCCTCTTCGATCTCTACTGTTGCGCTTTCGAAGTTGTTTGGCATCGGGAGCCCTGTGTAAGGGTTAGCCAGAGCGTCAAAATCGTTTGTGCAGCTTTGTATGATCAAGTCGTATGCGTAGTTTGTTCCGCCTACGGGGTTCCACGGGTCGTTCAGGATAGCTCTGTCGGATGCCTTAATGGTTCCTCCAACTTTATCCTTGAACCTGATCGTGCGAGCCCATATGTCGTTCTGGAATCCAGCTACGAGGTCTGTTGCTACTTGTATCTCTTTTCTCATCGCCATCGGCGGCGCAGTGTTTATCACCCATATGCGCACTGAGTCTTTCATGCACAATTCTAGTG
>PIYB01000053.1 GCA_003601835.1 Candidatus Bathyarchaeota archaeon | reverse complement strand
AGTCATGGCGCCTATGAGAACTGTTTGAACGGTTCTGTCCATGCCTTCTTTGCCGGCTAGAATTTTTCCTCCGATAACCGCATAGATCTCTTCAACCGTTAATGCGCTTATAATACTGTCTTCCGGGATTAAACCGAGGACGTTAATGCCGTTCTTTTCGAGAAGCGGTTTTATGACTTGGGCAACCTTGACTGTCTTATTACGTGGAACACGGTTCAATACAACTCCTAGCAGTTTCGCTTCCCATTTGGCGCAATAGTCACGTGCCTGAAGAACATCGTCTACAACCAACCCTTCCTTCAACGTCTCAACCAACAGGATCTCCGCATTAAATTGAACGGCTAGCTTCGGCACGGAACATCCAAAGAACGAACCATTCGATAGTGAGGATGCTCCCTCAATCAGCATGATATCCTTTTCTTCAGCAGCCTCACGGTAGAAATTTGTGACTTTTTCTATGCAGTTGACTTTACTAAGACTCTCAAGGTCTTCTAGGAACTCGTCTTTCCTAAGTGTGAAAGGACATATCTGTTCATCTGAAACACTGAGACTTAGGATGTTTTTCATTGTCTGTACATCTTCGTCGAAAGATTCGCCTTTCTCGGATACTGCGGACGCCAGACCTATCGGTTTGAAATAACCAACTTTTTCGCCAGCTTGTTTAGCCAGCAATGCTAACGCTATTGTTACGGCGCTTTTCCCAGACAGTTCATTTGTTGAGGCAATGTAGACAGCTTTTCTAGTCATCTCACGTTCCTTCTTCATTTATTCTATCTTCCAATCGTTATTCTTATATCTACTGCAGCGCATCCTTCTTTCTTTCTGTAAACAAATAAGGGGTTTATCTCCATCTCAACTATCTCATCAAATCGGCTCATGATTTGAGACATTCTAAGGATTACATCAACTATTGAGTCAATATCGGAAGGCGGTTCGCCTCTTACACCCCTCAGAAGCGTATAAGCTTTCGTGTTCTCTATCATCTCTTTAGCTTCACTTCTTGTAACCGGGCAAAGACAGTAGGAAACATCTCTCAGAAAGTTAACGTAAATTCCGCCCAACCCAAACATCATTAGAGGACCAAACTGGAGGTCTCTTACAGCTCCAATTATCACCTCTTTTCCGGAAGGAAGCATTTTTTGCACAAGCACCCCGAGAATATTAGCTTGAGGCAACAAGGTGCGAGCCTTCCTTATCACAACATCATAATTTTTTTCAGCTTCTTCCTGTGTGCGAACGTTAAGCACTACTCCGCCGACATCCGTTTTGTGAAGAATCTCAGGAGAAACCACTTTCAAGGCTACAGGGTAGCCTACGGAGCTGGCTAGTTCACCTGCTTCTGCTCTTGAATGCGCTATTGCAGCTTTAGGAACTCGAATGTTGTAAGCTTCTGCAATTTTAAACGCTTCTTCAATTGTCAGGTTCAATCTGCCTTCTCTGTGCACTTTACTTATGATGTGTTTAACTTTGTTGTCATCCACGTTTTTGAAAACCGGCGGCTCTTCACGTTGCGATCGAGATATCTCGCTGTAATCATACATTCTTTTCAGTACATAAGCAGCGGACTCCGGAAAAACATAGTTCGGTATATTGTTTTTCTGCAATGTTTTGATGGCAACAGAATCTGCAGGAAACCCCATGAAGGCTCCTATTATGGGTTTCTCTGAGGCTTTCCGAGTTTCAGCAATAACTTGAGCAATTTTGTCAGACGGAGTCATAGCTTGCGGGGTTAGTATAACAATTATTCCATCAATGTTTTTGCTTTTCAAACCTGCGTCCAAAGCCAAGTTATAACGGTTCTCATCGGCGTCTCCAAGTACATCCACGGGATTGTTCACGCTGGAATGCGGCGGCAAAGCTTTTCTAAGACTTTCTCTCAGCTCAAGTTCAAGCAGAGGTAGATCTAAACCCATTTTTTCGCATGCATCTGCAGCCAGAATTCCCGGACCGCCGCCGTTAGTCACTATAAGTACCTTTTTCCCTTTAGGAAGCGGCTGATCTTCGAATGCAAGCACAAGATCAAACAGCTCCTCCAAAGTGTCGACTCTAAGCACACCTGCCTTTTTGAAGGCAGCGGAAAATGCTGTGTCGGAACCTGCCAAGGACCCTGTGTGGGACGAGACTGCCCTGACGCCTACATCGGTTGTCCCTGATTTTAATGCAACGATAGGTTTCTTTTTTGTCACACTCCTAGCTACATCTAGAAAGCGCCGTCCGTTTTTGACCCCTTCGATATAAAGTCCAATAGCTTTAGTCTGCTCGTCTTCAGCTAGGGCTTCAAGAAAGTCAGCGGCGCTCAAGTCAGCCTCGTTTCCTAGGCTGATGAAGCTTGTGAAACCCACATCGTTCTGAAGCGCCCAGTTTAGAATCGTGCTTCCTAAGGCGCCACTTTGAGAAACGAATGCAATATTTCCAGAAATAGGCTGAGTTGCAGCGAAGGAAGCGTTCATGTGACTTTGAGTGTTTATCAACCCTAGGCAGTTAGGACCTTGCATCCGCACCCCGTACTTTCGACATACAGCTAGAAGCTTCTTTTCGAGATGCGATCCTTCTCTCCCGATCTCGCTGAACCCTGCGGATATCACGACTATTCCCTTAACATTTTTCAGTCCGCATTGTTCAGCTATCATCGGAACGATTCTAGCGGGAACAGCGATAACCGCAAGATCAACGTTATCCGGCACTTCAGTTATGTTGCCGTAGCATTTGAACCCGAGGATTTTGTCTGCTTTCGGATTTATTGGGTATAAACCGCCTTGAAAACCGAAGTCAACAAGGTTTTTGAATATTCTATGCCCTACTTTTGTTGGGTCTCTACTTGCTCCTATGACGGCTATGGATTCTGGCTTGAGGAACATCTTGAGTTTCATGCGTTTGCCTCGTCGGGGTTAACTTTTGCCCTCGCGTTTGGTTTAAGGAAAGTAAATGCCAAATATTTATGTTAGCTGGTTGCATTTAAGCTATGAAGCAGCACTAAAACGTGAAGGTTGCTCTGATGGGTGAAACAGGAAACCTGCGCCAAAGATCTTACGATGACAAAAAGATGGGATTACGTGAAGCCTTGAGCCTTATAAAAACTGGTGATCACATTTTCGTTGGTTCTGCATGCGGCGAACCTCAGTATCTAGTGAACGGGCTGGTTGAGAAGGCAGGTCATCTTGCAGATAACGAGATACTTCACGTGCACACTTTAGGTGTTGCTCCTTACGCTAAGCCCATATATTCGGACAGGTTCCGACTTAACGCGTTCTTTGTTGGAATCAATACCAGACAAGCAGTCGCCGAAGGAAGAGCAGATTACACACCCATGTTCCTCTCCGAACTTCCACAACTTATTGCTAGGGGAATTGTTCCTATTGATGTGGCGCTTATACAAGTAACACCGCCGGATGAACACGGTTTCTGCAGCCTAGGAGTGTCCGTTGAGATCACGAAAACGGCGGCTGAGAAAGCCAAACTTGTGATCGCTCAGGTCAACCGGCAGATGCCTAGGGTTTTAGGGGACAGCTTTATTCACGTAAACAATATTGACGTGTTTGTGGAGCATGATGAACCCATTCTGGAGGTTTCTCGACCGGAACGAGACATAGTTTCAGAAAGAATAGCGAGACATGTAGCTGAGCTTGTTGATGATGAGTCCACATTACAGATAGGGATCGGAACTGTTCCGGACTCGGTTTTAGGCGCCTTACAAAACAAGAAAGATCTCGGTATACATACGGAGCTCCTGACGGAAGGCGTTGTCGACCTAGTTGAGGAAGGCGTTGTGACCTGCGCAAAGAAAACAATAAACCGGGGAAAAATAATTGCTTCATTTGCGATGGGTACCCGGCGCCTTTACGATTTTATCGATAACAACCCAATGGTGGAATTCTACGAGTCTGACTACGTTAACAATCCAATCGTCATCAGCCAACATGAAAAGATGATCTCGATAAACCAAGCGCTTGAAATAGATCTCACAGGCCAAGTATGCTCAGACTCTCTAGGATACCGTTTCTACAGCGGTCTAGGAGGACAAGCTGATTTTATGAGGGGAGCTAATTTGTCGAAGGGAGGAAAAGCCATCACCGTAATTCCTTCAACAGCGAAAAACGGACGAATTTCGAGAATAAGGCCTCTTTTAACTGAGGGTGCAGGCATCGTTTTAACAAGAGGCGACGTAAATTACGTGGTCACAGAATACGGTGTAGCCTTATTGAAAGGGAGAACAATTAAAGAGAGAGCGTTATCACTGATTAATATTGCGCATCCAAGATTTAGGAATCAACTTTTGGATTGGGCGAAAAAACGCCATTATGTTCCTAAAGAGATTCTCCCGTTTCCGGAAATAGAGTATCCCGAAAAACTTCGAAAAAGAGTGATTCTGAAAGACGGGTCAAAGGTTTTGTTACGTCCGATAAAACCTTCGGACGCTACAATGAAACAGCATTTGTTCTATTCGCTTTCAAAAGATTCTGTAGCCAAGCGTTACTTTGGCTCCTTAAAAGCTATGCCTTTGAAACGTATTTGGCCGTATGTTATTGTTGACTATAGAAATGAGATGGTTCTAGTGGGAACCGTAGAGAAGGAAGGAAACGAAAGCATAATCGCCATCGGCAGCTACTCACGGATTCCAAACACGGATATGGCTGAAGTAGCTTTGGTTGTAAGAGATGACTGGCAAAATAAGGGATTAGGAACCACACTTTTCAATTATCTGGTCGATATAGCAATGCAACAGGGACTATCCGGATTTACAGCGTGGATCATGAGAGACAACAGTAGAATGATGCATATATTAAAAAAATCAGGATACCCAATGAAATATAGGGTTGAAGGAAACCTTATCCATGTTGAATTGAGGTTTAAGAAAAAACTGGAAAACAATGGTTGAAGGCTTTAATCGAAATTTTTCTCGTCAACTGTTCCCTTCCTTAAAATCAGAGGTGATTCGTTCTTTTACCAAGTGAAAATGTTCGCTAATCTTTTCAGGAGCAAGCTCCCTTGACAGATATTCTGAAAATCTCCTTGAGTAAGTATCAGGATCAGAGGATAGGTCTTTTGCGTAACTGGAAATGTGTTGCCCGGATATCCTATTCTCGTCTGGAAGAATCTCTTTATCATGAGCCACCTCGATTCCAGCGTCTAAAAATCCTTTAAGTGTCGCAAAAACATGTGCGCCGCGACTAGGAGAGTGCAACCCTACGTCGAAAACAGCTTTTTTTATTCCCTTCGCTGCGGTTCGGTAGCCGCACAAGAGCCCTGAAAGATAGGCTGAGGGAAGATTGCTAAGACTGCCCAGATAGCCATATTTTTTCCTAAGCTCGCTTGAGTGCGCGGAGGCTATGACCTTGTCACCTTTTGGTGCTGGTTCAACTAGCTGAACTATGATATGCCGGTTTGTTTTTCTCGTCACAATTCTAGGAAGCCCAGAAGATATGAGGCGTTTTCGGAGCTTATAATTTGTTTTCCCTTCTCTTCGCCTTCGATACGGAACATTGTAAGCGGGACCTTTTGCCATCACCTTCTCCTCCTCAAATTGTGTGCATCAATGTATCTGTCAAGGTCCGCGACTGAACGGAAAGCCCCACTTTTTGCTACAGCATAAAGGCGACGATAAACCTTCTCCGTAATCGCATGGCTGTCCCTAAGTTCACGTAATCTTCTTCTTTGAGCCCGAATTCTATTCATCCACATTTTTTTGGCAGGTGCCCTAGCTCCTTTGCGTCCACGGCGGCTTCCTGGTCCTCTTCGCTTTCCCTTCTTCTTTTTTTCATGGAGAATACGAGCTCGAGCACGGCTTACTCCTTTCTCAGGTTGCTTCCGGATAGCTTTATCGTGAATAAGTCTTCGAATTTCCTCTCTTGAGATTGCCAGCTCAACATCTTCCGTTCTTTCAGGGTCTATCCAAACTCTGTTCTTACCTACCTTAAGAAGCTCCGCAGCCATCCTCCGTTGACTTTTTAGACTCATATTCACATCTCTCCGCAAATCAGAATGAGTTATTTATGACCCTGTTTTTTCGGTCGCCGCCTCTTCAAGTTCCCTGAATTCTCTCGGGTTAAGAACGTGGATTCCCAGCTCCTTGGCTTTGTCGATTATTTCAACCCGTTTTCTAGAGCCAACCGCATGAGCTATCCTAACGGCATCGCGCTCGGGATCAACATTCCGCAGATCATCAACGTTAAAAACCCGTACTTCCCTGTGCGCTGAAGGATGCAGACCCCTTGAATCTTTAGGTCCACGATACCCGCTGTTCGGAGCGGAGGGCCAGCCTTTAACTTTTCTTCTCACCTTGTTGTCTAACCCGCGGGGTCTCCTCCAATTAGGTTTTAGCCGCTTGTAACGCCAGCTCTCTTGGCGGCGGAATTTCGGTTTCTTCCTTTTCTCTTTCGCCCTTTTAGCTACGAGTTCCGCAAGATTTTGTTTTTTGCTCAATCAACTGTTCCCTCCAGTTTTTCGTAGATGTAGATTCCGTCCAGAAACTTCCGAGGATCCTTATTTTTCACCCTCGTAGCTTGTTCAATGTTGGCGGCGGTTTGGCTTACGGCTTCGATGTCAGCGCCCTGTACAAGAATGTCATCGCCTTTCACGATAACCTTGACGTCTCCGACAATTTTAGCTGTTCGCGGGCTTCGTTCTCCTATAAAATTCTCGATTATGATACGGTTTCCCTGCACTTTAACTGTTATCGGGAAATGAGAGTACACAATCTTCAGCTTGTAAGTGAAACCCTTGGTTACTCCCTTAATCATATTGTTTATATGAGAACATATAGTGCCAACCAAAGCCGAATCTTTCCTTCTTGAGCTAACAGCGGATACTACAACTTTCCCGTCTTCCGTGTGGATTACAATCGGCGCATGAGAGAAATCCCTAACCAAACGCCCCTTTTCACCTTTAACCTCAACAGTCTTTTTATCCAGACTGACCGTAACATCTTCAGGAATCTCAACTTTCCGGGTTTCCATTTGAAACATAACCGTATCCCCGCTTCAGTAAACGAAAGCGAGAAGCTGACCTCCTGTTCTTTTTTGTTTAGCTTCTCTGTGGGACATGACCCCTTGAGGCGTTGATATGGTGATGACCCCTATGTCTCTTGACGGAAGATAGATCTTCTCCCATTTTTCGATGTCTTTAGCTTTGACTGCGAACCTTGGTCTTATGGCTCCGCACTTGTTGATCCGTCCTAGGAGCTGAACTCTGAATTTTCCTGAACGTCCATCGTCAATGAACTCGAACTCGCCGATGTAGCCGTTCATTTGAATCACCCTCAGTATGTCGCCTAGCAGTTTTGAGGCAGGAGATATTATGCACTCCTTCTTTCTTCGGAGTTCGTTATTCATCATCGTGGTCAATCCATTAGCTATAGTGTCCATATTGAACCTCACCATTACTGGTATTTCTTGAACCCAAGCTTCTCTGCAACCTCTCTGAAACACTGTCGGCACAGGTTGAGACCGTACCTACGGATGATGGGACCATGAGACCCGCATCGACGACACGTACGGCTACCTTTGCCAAATTTTCTTTCTTTCTTTAGGTTTTGTGTGCTCATTGTGATCACTCCTAGGTAACTTCCACGCCAAGCTCGTTCCTTACAAATGATACGGCTTCATCCGGGGTTAATAAATGCTCCGACCCGATTTTCGCTTTAGCTCGACGTCTGCGTTTAACTCTATAACCCGGTCTTTCCAAGGTGACAGAGATGTCCATGCCGATTATGCCCAGTTCAGGGGAATACCTTATACCCGGGATGTCTATGTGTTCCTTGATGCCGAAAGAGAAATTTCCATGCTTATCGAATGATGACGATGAGATTCTGTTATCGACCGCTTGGAACGCCCTCCTTAGAAATTCCTCAGCTCTCTCTCCTCGAAGCGTAACAACACAGGCTATAGGCTCCCTCTTCCTTATGCCAAAATCTCTGATTGTCTTCTTCGCTTGTCTTACACTTGGTTTTTGTCCAGTTAAAGCCTCAAGTATCTTCATTGCTCGTTCAAGAGGTTCACCTGATTTACCTATCGAAGCATTAATGACTACCTTCCCGATTCTTGGCTTCAGCATAGGGTTGGGATAGCGTTGTTCTTCGATCGTCCCAGAGGACATATCATTTAACCTCCTTTCCGGGCAAGGATATTATGGGCTCTTGGTTGCCGATAACGAACGCGTAGTCAAGTATGGTTTGGTAGCTTGTTCCGTTTTCGTCCTCTATCGAGATAAGGAAATTCTTTCGTTTCTGCCCAGTCTGCTCCTCGATCGCCTTTATCGAACCGTATTTCCCAATGTTGTTCCCATCTACGAATAGTGCCAGCATTCCCTTCTCTAATCTTAAATGTTCAAGTATTTCCTGTTCAGGTATGCTTATCTTCAAAGTGTCAAGCGTTCGATAAACATCCTCCTCTGGCTTACGTGGGTCTTCCACACGTATCAGAATGTTTCTTCCGTCGTGAAGGCTAAGTGTAACATGTCCTCCGTCTAGAGTCCTTTTGTTTTCGATTCTACAGATCTTAAACTTTGCTTCGTCCCCGTCAATCCGATGGAGAGTCAACCCTTTCTCGGAGGGCACAACACG
>PIYB01000012.1 GCA_003601835.1 Candidatus Bathyarchaeota archaeon | reverse complement strand
TGTTGTTACAGTAGTGGCACCTGAGCCTTAAGGGTTCATGGCTGTCAACGTAAAAGATTGGTTTAACCGGTTCAGTTGAACTGTTCGAAATGCATGAGGGCTTGGTACATTTGATGATCCCTTGAACTATGTCCGGCAGCTTAACTGTTTCCTTTTCCACAACCTTATAGTTTCTTATGATGTTAATTGTTGCGTGCGGCGCTATGAGGGCGATCCTGTCAACTTCTTCAGGGTTAAGTTCTCGACCTTCGATCTTTACAATGTCCTTAACGCCAAGTTTTCCGCTTGGGACATTCATGGCAATGGTCACAACGCCTTCTTTTCGCCCATCTATCCCGAGGATCTTCACAACGTCAAGTGCGCGTCCCTTCGATATGTGGTCAATAACAGTTCCATTCTTGATCTTCGAAACTCTTAGAGTCCTCCTAGACATAACTCAGTCGCCAAACCCTATGTATCAAGACAATCTGATAAAAAGTTAACCTCAACAAGAACCCGATCCTAACATTTTCTTTGCTAATGGTTTAAAAACTTAAATCATCATATTGAATAGTTGCTTTCAAGGTGCATTGATGTTATGAAGACCAGATTCAACTTCACAAACAGAGACATAGTTTCAATAAAAGGGTTCACACGGGAAGAGATCGATTACATTCTGGAGATTGCAGCCGCATTTGAACCCTTAGCGGAAAAAGGCTCAGACATGCTCAAAGGAAAGGTTTTAGCTGAACTGTTCTTCGAGCCTAGTACAAGAACCCGCCTTAGCTTCGAAACCGCCATGTACAAGCTAGGCGGAAACGTCATCGGGTTCGCTGAGCCGGGAGTTTCCTCAGTGAAGAAAGGCGAAACATTGGCTGACACCGTTAGAGTGGTCGAGAATTATTCCGATGTCATCGTTATGCGTCACCCGCTGGAAGGAGCAGCAAGGTTCGCCGCAGAATACGCTCATGTCCCGGTGATCAACGGCGGCTCAGGAGCTGAAGAACATCCAACCCAAGCGTTGTTGGATTTATACACGATTCTGAAGGCAAAAGGCAGGATAGACGGCTTGAACATAGCCTTAATGGGAGACTTGCGGTACGGAAGAACAGTTCACTCTCTTGCTTACGCCCTTTCGCTTTACGATGTGAAACTCAACATGGTTTCACCGGAGCTCTTGAGAATGCGCACAGAGGTTTTAGAAGACATCAAAACTAGGATAGATGTCACCGAACACAGGGACGTCGAGGATATTCTCCCGGAACTTGACGTGCTGTACGTGACGCGGATACAGAAGGAAAGGTTTCCCGACCTCGGTGAATATGAGAAGGTTCGAGGCACATACAAGGTTGACCTTGACCTGCTGAGAAACGCGAAGGACGACTTGGTTGTGCTTCATCCGCTGCCGCGTGTTGACGAGATAGCTGTCGAAGTGGACTCAACGCCCTTCGCAAAATACTTCGAGCAAACCAGAAACGGCGTGATAGTAAGAATGGCTCTGCTTGCCCTTGTTCTAGGCGCAATCAAAGAATGATAACTGTGGCAAACTTCATTGTCTCCAAGGGTTTTTGTCGTCCCAGTATTGACGGGTTCTCAGAAACTGAATCTTAGCCTTTAAGAAGTCCATGTAAAAATCGTCTTCGTTCCCATATTGGGCCGCGGAACGGGTCTCTCGTCTTGTCCATCCATTCAAGTATCCCGTCATGAAGGAAATCTCGCATCTCAGCGTAATCCGATGAATCTATGAAATTGTTCATCTCTTGCGGATCCTCAGCGAGATCGTATAACTTGTCGGTGTAATGGAGATTTATTACAAGTTTATGTCTCCCGTCGAATGCGCTGCGGATCGGTTGGAAACCACCCCAACCGTCATGGTTTATTTCGTACCTCATGAACTCCATGAAGACGATGTCGTTCGGTTTCTTTTTCAGGTCGAGAAGAGTGGGAAGGATGCTTTTTCCTTCAATGAACGGGGGAATTCCAAGCTCCGCCACATCCAGTATCGCTGGAACGATGTTTATGTGCGACACCGGATCACTGCAAACCACGTTTTCCGGTACGTGCCCTTTCCATCGTATGATAAACGGTATCCGCGTTGTCTCATCATACATAGCCGGCCCCTTCGAGCTGAGACTGTGAGAAAGCAAGGGGTTCCATGATCCGAGGTGAACATGACCAAAGCGTCGGGAACATAGGCATCAGCAGCTTCGAGCACTCAGCCGATCTCGTAGTCAACGAAGCTGTTACATCCAAAATACATCGGACGCTTCAGATACCTTTTGTTTCTCGGTAAACCAGCGGCTTCCGCCCATTCTTTTTGGTGCGCAGGCTTGTTTGTCACCGGGTCTCGTGCGTTTTCACCTAGCTCGTATTCGAAATCTATGAATATGTCGCAGAATGGAGGGGGACATATGGATGGACTGTGCGGGTCCACATACGGGACAACATGTGTAGGCTCTATCAAAACGGATGCCTTGAGCAGCCAGCTTGTCCAGATTCGGGGTTCTCATCTCAGGTCTGCCGTAGCATCCTACAACATTGATGCCTTGGGTGTCTGTCATAATCAAAACGATGCTTTTTGTTTTTCCTAGATTTGTTCCCTCCGTTCTGTTTACACATCAGACGTTTACCTCAATTATGTCTCTTTCGCTGTTTTTACAGAAACTTTTCTTGAAGGAAAAAGAGTTTGTGACGGCTTTTTTCTGGATGCGACTATGATTATTGAAGAAGGTTTATGACGGCTAATAAGCAGATTGTTGTGACGCTGTCGGAAAGGGAGCTTTCGAACGGGATCACAAAGTTGTCTGGGTCAAGGCCTTGTCTGAAAGTGAATACTGCTGTGCTGTAGGAGATTAATGACATGATGGGGGTGGCTAGAATGCTTAGAGCAACCAGTTCGACAATTAACCATAAAAGCGCATTGGCGGTGATTGCACCTTGCCCGATGTAAAAAGATATGAAGGCGAACGCGATGAACCATATCGTTGAAGATATGCAGGCGCCACAAATCTCAGGAAAGTTTCTTCCAACTGATCTAAAAGATGAGCCTAGGGTACCCAAAGCAAGTTTAGTGGTTGCTGTTGACCCAACTATTGAACCTACGTCGCCTACGGTGTCAATCAAAGCGGGGTAAAGCACATATATCTCCGGTCTTCTTCCGATGATTCTGCTGATTTGCCCTAGGACATTTCCGGTTACATTAACGATCAAAGTTACAACAGCTAATGTAACGGAAAATTCTCTTATTGTCTTGGTGAATTCCTTCTCTTTTCTGTATTTTGCTGAAACAAAAACGACGAGTATGAGGAAAGCCACATCGAACAAGCCGGCTAACAGCGTTCCAAGATGCCCGAAAGGGAAAAAGCCTCTAAGCGCCAAGATGAAACAAATGCTGACCAATATGTCTGCTAATGTCGAGATCACGGGGTACACGATTATGTCAGGGTCTAGTCCGTATTTGAAGGCTATGAATGAAATGCTCATGGTTGCAGGCGACACGAACAGGAGGGATAACCCCATGGTTGTTAAGATGATGGAAAAAACGTTTATAACATCAATGAAGCTGGCACCCCAGATGGATACGCTGAGCAGAGAAGCTATTGTCCCCATCATTAAACTGCTCTGAAAAGTCAATACCGTAATCGCAGACAGTAAAACATGGAACTTAGGTGTGTTCTTGGTGAAGCTAGGTTTGACTGTGCCTAAATGCAGACCTGTGCTGAGACGCCCGCTGAAAAGTCCACCGATTACGCCTCTCATGCTTAGAATGGACGGGTATATAATGAGGACCCATGAGGCTAAGGAGAAAACATCTGAAAACATAACGAGTATGGAGCCGGCTACAAGTCCGCCGACGTCAAATGAAAGGGCGAAGAGAGACTGTTTGAGGGTTCCGATGAACCGGGTTGTTGAGCGTGTAAGCTGGAAGGAGCTGTCGATAGGTAGCCCTACTTGTGTTTGGTTGGTGTTGTGGACCATCCTTGTCACTTCCTTCCAACTTTGCTCGCCTCCGGTTGAAAGTGCGGCTTCCTAATGTGGTGAGCCTCAACACTTCCTTTTCTCCTTTCAAGGTTTTTGCTTCCTCTCGTTCTTAAACCTTTCCGCATTCATTTTTCACATCATACAAAAAGAAGAGAAACAGATGCTTGCGGAACAAGTCTTTTCCGTTTGAGACCTAAATTCTGACAGCATCTTCAATTAGCTGCATTCGTTCTATAACGCTTCGTTAAGTTTTCTGATGAACTGCTGGAAATTCTGTTTCGGGATTCTGGCGCCTGCAGCAGCCGGATGCCCGCCTCCGCTTCCACCAAGTCTAGGCGCGATGTCGCGGAGAATATTGTTCAGATCCACGTTCTCTTCGCCTGTTCTTAGGCTCATATCTATGAACCCTTTCCTTTCCTCACCAGCCACTCCAACAACTTTTTCAGCCAGAGCCCGCGCATAGATGGCGGTCTTTCCCAGAGAAAAAGGAAAATTGAGGACATACGCGATCTTCCCGTAGATCTGTATGTAGTCTTTGAGTTCGCGGATAACAACCTCCTCTCTATGTGTGTTTTCAATTGCGAGTTCAAGCAGTCTCCGGTCGAGGCTTGGAGGAAAATTCTTGGCGAGGTTTTGCACTATATGCCGTTTGAATTCGTGGTCTCTTTTTAATCCTTCGATTCCCTGAACAAGGATGCCTGTTTCCAGATAGATGGTTCTCTTGTCCCAACGCTTTAAAAGTTGGTGTACAACCGGAGTATCATCAAGATAGTCCGCTATCGCACCGTACAGAGCGTTCCTGCTTAAAAACGGGTTCAGCTCACCATGGAACAAAATGTACGCCAGCTCAGACGCCGATGAGCCCGTCTTATGCAGAACCTGTCCCGGAATGCTCTGTTTTTTCACAGAGGCAGGTAACGGATGATGGTCAATGTAAATGAGGTTTCCCGTCTTACTGATCTCCCTGAACCTTTCTAGGATCTCCGAGATGTGACTTTGAGAGAGTGATATGTCGCATATTATGACCGAGTCCCCCGGTTTCACCTGTTCAAGATCTTCAAGTAAACCTACGGGATGCGTGAAAAACACGGTTGAATGAGGCTTAGCCGCCAAAGCTATGGACCCTGCGCACAAGCCGTCGCCGTCACCATGCGTGAAAATCCATTCGCTCATCTGTTCACTTCCCTAAGCAATTTTAAGTAAGCCATCATTCGGGATAAAAGTATGGGAATACAATAAGCCTTGGCTGCGGCATTCAGAAATGTATGGCTTTACCTGTGACCGCTTTTGCTGCTTCCATAAGTGCCTCGCTTACGCTTGGATGCGGATGAATCAGTTGACCAATCTCCTCAGAGGTGCATTCTAGCTGCATTGCAAGAGCTGCTTCGCCTATTATCTCCGTTGCGTGAGGGGCGACCAGATGAACTCCTAGGATTTCTTCGGTTTCCTTATCGCACACAATCTTTGCAAAGCCCTCGGTTTTGCCTAAAGTCAATGCTCTTCCGTTCGCTAGTAGAGGAAACTTTCCTACTGCAACCTGATATCCTTGTTGCCGTGCCTCTTCTTCGGACAGTCCTATGCTTGCAACCTCCGGTTGACAGTACATGCAAACGGGTGTAGCCTTGTAGTCGATGCTTGATCCGAGTCCCGCAATGTTCTCAGCTGCGACGATTCCTTCCGCCAAGGCGACGTGAGCGTACATTTTTCCACCTGTTACATCTCCAACGGCGTAGATGTTTGGAACGCTCGTTCGCATATGTTCATCCACAACGATGAAGCCGTCTCTGGTTTGTACGCCGATTTCTTCCAGCCCTATCCCGGTTGATGAAGGGTTTCGCCGGTCGGTAATCAACGCCTTTTCAACTGTTAGCTTCAGCGGCGAACCATTTTCAACAGCATCTACAGTAGCCTTCCCGTCGCTGTTGGCACAAGCTGACTTAACTTCAGTGTTCAGGTGAACCCTGATTCCTTTTCTCTTCAAAACTCTTTGATAGTATCTGCCTATGTCCACGTCAAGCGAGGGAAAAAGGTTCGGTGAAGCGTCAAGAACCTCCACATGCGCTCCGAACGTGTTGAAGATCACGGCGAACTCAACTCCGATTATGTCGCCTCCGATTACGGCTAGGCTTTGAGGGCATTTCTTGAGCTCTAAGGCTCCTCTTGTGGTTAAAATGGTGTCCTCATCAACCTTTGCATAGGAAGGCTTAGGTTCTTCGGATCCTGACGCTATGATTATGTTCTCGGCGGACACAACGGTTTCTTCGCCTTCAGGGTTCACAACGCGGATTCTGTTTTTGGAGGCTATCACGCCTTTTCCTTGTATGAGTTCTATGTTGTTCTTTTTTATCAGATGCCGCACTCCTTGGGCAAGGCGGCTTACAACATTATCCTTCCTCGCCATGACCTCACCAAAATTCACCGTTACATCGCCTATGTGAATCCCGGCTTCTTCAGCCTGACCCACCATCTCGAGAATGTTGGACGCTGCCAGCAAGGTCTTTGTAGGTATGCATCCACGATTTAGGCACGTCCCGCCTACCTTGTCCTTCTCAATAAGTGCTACTTTCTTGCCAAGCTGGGCTGCACGGATGGCTGACGCATAGCCACCTATGCCTGCACCTAAAACCGCAACGTCATATTCCGATTGGTTCGCCATCCCACGGTCACCCACGTAATAATCCTAAGAAACGGCGTTAACATTTTTAGACGTTTCCCATCCGAGACGCCGTTTTCAAAGGGACAATTCAAACACAAACAGCAAGCGAAAGAAAGTCCTAACCTGAAATTTTTGGTGAACCCGTTTTTACAGCTCGTTTTCAAGAATTTCTTTCAGCCTCTGCATAAACCTTGCAGCCGGCGCACCGTTCACTACACGATGATCAAAGGATAACGTCAACCGCATCATAGGACGCGTCTTAACCTTTCCTTCTATCACGACCGGTCGTTCGATGATGGCGCCAACCCCCAGAATGGCAGATTCCGGAGGATTAATTATGGGCACAAAGGTTTCTACGCCGTACATGCCAAGGTTTGTTATGGTGAAGGTTCCCCCTGTTAACTCGTCGTGTGACGCCTTTCCAGCCCTCGCCCTTTCAATTAACCCTTTCGATTCTTTAGCGATCTCAAGCAGAGATTTCTTCTGCACTTGGCGTATTACGGGAACCAACAACCCGGATGTGCCGTCTGCGACTGTTTCAACCGCAACCCCGATGTTTACATCCTCAAAAATCTTAAGGCGGTCACCTTCAAAAGTTGAGTTAAGAACAGGATGCTCCTTCAACGCCGTAGCCACCGCTTTCACCAAAATATCTGTATAGGAAACTTTGATCCCGCCTTCGGCTTCTGCTTCACCGTTCAGTTTTTGACGTAAGGCGATCATCCGCGAAGCATCCACCTCAATTGTTAGAGAGCAATGCGCAGCCGTCCTGACGCTTTCGCTCATACGTTCAGCAATCACCCTCTGCATGCCTCTAACCGGGATGGTTTCTCTGACAGCTCTGACATCCTTGTGGAGGCTGATGAACCTGAGAACATCTTCCCTTGTAATTCTGCCTTTCGGACCTGTTCCCTGAATCAGAGACAGGTCTATTCCATGTTGTTTTGCGAGGCGTCTCGCGACGGGTGAGGCGCGAACCTTCTCAACTTTTCCCGGCTTTCTTCGAGCTGAAAACGGAGACGCCAATCCGACGCTTTCTTTTTGTTGAACTGTTGCAGCTTCGCTGGCTTTCCATGTTTCCGGCAACGGTTCGCCGGGTTTTCCGATGAAGGCTAAAGGTTCGCCTACTGGAACTTCAGTTTGTTCCTCTGCGCATATCTTAAGCAACACGCCGGACACGGGTGATTCTACTTCGGTTGTAACCTTGTCTGCTTCGACCTGAACAATGGGTTCGCCTTTCTTAACAGCCTCCCCTTCCTTCTTCAGCCATTTTGCCACTGTTCCTTTCTGCATTGTAAGGCTGTATCTTGGCATGACAACATCGGTTACCATTTTTCATCACGTTGAACCATTAAACGGTTCATCTAGCTTTCCAGCAGATCTATTACGCCTTTCACAATAGCCTCATCGTTTGGAATAACATAGTTCTCGAGAACCGGGCTGAACGGGATCGGTGTGTCCGGTTCTGCGATGCGTTTGATGGGGGACTCCAGATAGTCGAAGGCTTCCTCTGACACGATGGCTGCTATCTCAGCGCCTATGCCGCATGTTTTACAGTCTTCTTCCACTATTAGAAGCCGCCCGGTTTTCCGGACGGAATCCAAAATCGTTTCCTTGTCCAGGGGCACAAGGGTTCTCGGGTCGACTATCTCTATTTCTATCCCTTTCTTGGAGAGCTTATCCGCAGCTTTTAAGGCTTGATGCACCATCCAGAACGTGGCAAACACGGTTACATCGCTGCCTTCTCTCTTCACGTCAGCCTCGCCGAAGGGGATGAGATACTCTTCTTCGGGGATCATCGACTTCGTGGTGTAACATAGCTTGTGCTCGAAAAACATAACGGGATCATCATCTCTTATCGCCGTTTTCAGAAGCCCCTTCGCGTCGTATGCCGTGGAAGGAACAGCAACCTTCAACCCAGGGGTGTGCATAAACCAAGCTTCCAAGCTTTGAGAATGATGCGCAGCAATGGACTTACCCGCGCCGAAAGGAGACCTTATGACAAGTGGAACCTTCAATTGTCCCCCGAACATGTAATGAATCTTCGCAGCTTGATTGGCTATCTGGTCCATGGCGAGCGTAAGAAGATCTCCGAACATGATCTCTGCGACCGGCCTCATGCCTGTCATCGCGGCTCCTACGGCTGCTCCAACTATGCAGGCTTCCGAGATAGGTGTGTCTCTAACTCTTTCCACGCCGAATTGTTTGGCTAATCCCTTCGTTACCTTGAAAGCTCCTTCCCAGTATGGTCCAATGTCTTCTCCTATGAGGAAAACCCGTTCATCCCGCATCATCTCTTCCCTTAACGCTTCATTCAAGGCTTCCACATAGGTCAGCTCTTTCATCGTGTTCACCTCAGTTTAACGAAAACGTCCTCTAATGCTTCCTCAGGTTGAGGGTAAGGGCTTTTCACCGCGAACTGGGCGGCTTCTTCCACGGTTTCAGTGATCTGACGGTCGATTTCGTCGGCTTGTTTTTCAGTCAACACGCCTTCTTCGATCAATGTATTCCTGAACCTTAGAATTGGATCTTTCTTCATCCATTCCTCAACCTCGTCAGGCGGCCTGTACTTGGCAGGGTCAAACCGTGAGTGACCTTTATGACGGTACGTCTTACATTCGATAAGCGTGGGGCCGCCGCCGTTTCTAGCTCTGTCAACCGCTTCCTTGGCTGCTCTGTAAACCTCGATGACATCGTTTCCGTCAACGATGACTCCGGGCATGCCGTACGCTGACGCTCTGTCCGCGATGTTTTCGATCGCCGTGACGTTAGATATGCGGGTGCCCATCGCGTAAAGGTTGTTTTCGCACACGAACAGAACTGGGAGACGCCAAATTGCGGCCATGTTCAATGCTTCGTGGAACGTTCCGTTGTTTGAAGCTCCGTCTCCGAAGAAACAGGCAACCACCTGTTTTGTTCCACGCAACTGGCATGACAATGCGGCTCCAACCGCTATGGGTATGGCTGAACCGACAACCGCGGTGGCTCCCAGGTTTCCTAGAGCCGCGTCAGCGACATGCATTGATCCTCCTTTGCCTTTGCAGTAACCGGTTTTCTTTCCGAGAATCTCAGCCATCGTCTTCTTTAGGTCGGCTCCTTTCGCTATGCAGTGGCCGTGACCGCGGTGGGTGCTTGTTATGTAATCGTCAATTTTGAGGTTGGCGCATACGCCGACGGCGACCGCTTCTTCCCCGATGTAAAGATGAAGTGTACCGGGGATGAGGTTTCGCCCGAATAGATGCCAAACTTTTTCTTCGAACCTTCTTATCTCCAGCATTTTACGGTACATGGTGACGAGGGTTTCCTTCTCTATACCCGTTGTTTTTGACGCTTGCATAGACAACATGTTACCTCCGGCTGCTTAATATCGGTCTCTAATAGGTTAGAACAAAAGATAAATAGGTTTAGGGGTTACCGGAAGCATCAAAGGCTTCTAGCTCTCAACACTTTCCTGCCTAGGTTTAACGCTTAGAATGTTCCGGTCAAACCAGTTACCAAGAACAGTCACGGCGGAATCATGGTTCCGTAGAGAACTGCGGCGCATTCGGTTATGATGGTAAAAGAAGCACCTTCAAAGCCTTGCGTTCCTCCATCTGCTGGAACCCTTCCTTCCATTTCTCAAGCGGCAGCCTTGACGTTATTAAAGGTGCGACCTTAATCATGCCTGAGCTCATGAGGTCAAGTGTTCTCCGCCAGCTCGTCCAAACGGTGCCCCAGGACCCTTTTACATCAAGTTCTCCTTCAACAATATGGTCAAGATTCAGGTCCGTCGGTTCTCCTGTAAGCCCGATCAGCCCAATCTTTCCGCATCGTCTGACAATCTTGAAGGCTTGCTTCCGAGCGGCGGAGGCTCCGCTGGCTTCGAACACTACATCTGCGCCCCAGCCGTCCGTTAAATCTTTTATCACCTTAACAGCGTCTTCCTGTTCGACGTTTATCGTCAAGTCTGCTCCTAACTGTTTGGCTATGCAGAACCGTTCTTTGTCAGCGCTTACACCTGTGACAACTATCTGTTTTGCTCCTGCTACTCTTGCTGCTTGAACTGTGAGAAGCCCCATGGGACCCGGTCCGAGAACAGCAACGGTGTCTCCGGGTTCAACCTTGATTCTTTCGAAGACTGCGCGGATGACGCATGCAACTGGTTCAGCGACAGCGGCTTCTTCAAAGGAAAGCGATTGGGGGATTTTGTGGAGAATTCTGTATGGGACAGCTACGTACTTCGTGAAGGTTCCGTTGGCTTTGTGGGTGCCTAAGATTCTTTTCTGTTCTCCTACGCATCGGTTTGCGTGGTTGGTTCTGCACATTAGGCATGAACCGCACGGTATTGTTGCAGGGGAGGTTACACGGTCTCCGATGTCGAAACCGGCAACTTTTTTGCCTTTCTGAACTATGACACCTGAGTATTCGTGTCCCAAAACAACCGGCGGAGTGTAGAAGGCTGAGTCATGGTATATGTGAAGATCGGTTCCGCAAATCCCTGTGAACTTGATTTCAACGAGAACCTCGTTCGGGTTGATCTTGGGAACCTCGATGTCTCTGAGCTCAACGTTGCCCGGTCCCCGCTTCGTCTTCACAACCGCCTTCATTTATGCTCTCCTTCCAAGGCTAGAGTATGCGGTCATGATGGATTTAAGGCTAAGGAAAATCACGGCAAACCACAGGGCATACAGTCGGGCAGGAACATAGTCCAAGCATAATCAGCCGCAACGGATAGAGATAGATGCATAAGTCTCTGGTGTTGAATTTCGTTGGCTAACGGTTAATGTCAGCTCTAATAAGGAACAAGTGTTAAGGAATCAAGAGGATAAGATTGAACAGTGAATCTGAATGGAAGAATGGCGACTGCTGCTGGTTGAAACTCCTGATCAGGCTGCTATGAACCTGGCGGTTGAGGAAGCAATCTTTCTCGAGAAGACAAGAACAGGCGGACCTCCAACAGTCCGGTTTTGGAGAAATAGATTAGCCGTAGTCATAGGATACTCGCAAAACGTAATTTCAGAGGTCAATCTTGAACTGTGCAAAGAGAAGAACATACAGGTTGTTCGAAGATTCAGCGGAGGAGGAACGGTTTTTCAGGATCTTGGGAACCTCAACTACACCATTGTGTTAGAAACAAACCATCGGCTTGTGAAACATCGTGATCTTGTACAATCGTTTAAGGTTTTGTGTTCAGGCGTCCTCAACGGGCTGAAACGGTTCGGGGTTGAACCTGTTTTTGTTCCTCCCAGCGACATTTTCATCAACAAGAAAAAGGTTTCGGGGAACTCGCAGTCACGGAAGAAAGGTACAGTTCTTCATCATGGAACCGTTCTAGTTAGCTCTGACCTAAGTCTACTGGCTAAGGTGCTCGACGCTCCAAGGCACGTAGGAAAGCCAACGGGGGTTGCTAGCAAACGGAGTCCTGTAACTAATCTTGTGGACGAAGCTAACCAACCGGTCTCGATGGAAAAGGTTCAGGAAGCCTTGCAAAGAAGCTTTGAACAGACGTGGTCGGTGAATCTGGTATGGGATAATCTTACTCCGGAGGAAGAGGCTTTGGCTAATGCATTGTATGTTGAGAAGTATTCGAAGAAGGAGTGGAACTTTTGGCGGTGAACGTTCAATGTTCAACCTGCATTTTCCCGGTAGCTTTTAAGCGTATGAACATATTGAGATAACGAAGGTGGTTCCTTGAAAGGCAAGATGAAAGCCGTAAGATTCTACGCGCCGGGTGAAATCAGACTGGAAGAAGTCGAGATACCACAGATCGCTCCAGACGAGATCCTAGTAAAGGTGAAGACTGCATTAACATGCGGAACAGATGTCAAAATGTACAAACGTGGACACCCAAAAGTCAAGCCGCCGATAACGCTTGGACACGAATTCGCTGGAACCGTGGCAGAAGTAGGAGAGACGGCAGCCGACCGATTTAAAGTAGGCGACCGAGTTGCAGTGGCAAACTCGGCTCCATGCAACAACTGCGTCTTTTGCAAGATGGGCAAACAGAATCTTTGCGACCGTTTGCTAGAAACCTTGATCGGGTTCAGCGTGGACGGTGCATTCGCAGAGTATATCCGTGTTCCTGCGCGTATTGTCCAACAGAACACCTACAAGATGCCTGAAAATGTTCCTTTTGAGGAAGCAGCGTTGCTTGAGCCGCTGGCGTGCGCAATCAACGGGAATGATGCTGCAAACATTAAACTTGGGGATTTCGTTGTCATCATTGGAAGCGGACCGATCGGGTTGACGCATCTTCAACTGGCAAAGCTCAAAGGCGCCTCAAAGGTGATTGTGACCGATTTAAAGCCGGAACGCCTTAGAATCGCCCGTTCTTTGGGCGCTGACGTAGTGGTTGACGCGTCTAAAGAAGATCAGGTGAGCCGCGTGAAGGAACTGACCGGCGGTTTAGGCGCTGATGTTGTGATCGAAGCGGTTGGACTTCCGCAAACTTGGGAGCTAGCGTTCAAGCTGACGAGAAAGGCTGGAACAGTATTGTTCTTCGGGGGATGTCCTTCGGGGTCCCGTGTGACCTTTGACACGGAAAGAATCCATTACGAGGATTTAACGCTTAAAGGAATATTTCATCATACGCCGCTGACTGTTCTGAAAGCCTTCAAGCTTATATCAAGCGGAAGATTCCGAGGGAGACCGTTGATAACAGAGACAATGCAGTTGTCAAACGTGGAGGCTGCGTTGCAGAAGATGGGAAAAGGGGAATCCCTGAAGATAGCCATTAAGCCTTGATGTAAGGTGCGTCTTAAACGGAAAAACAATTAAGTAACTTCGTAGTTTGGAGAAAAACTGGACAGATGGTTAAGCATGTCAACCGAGAAAGAGGTTTTGGCAAAGCTTCGAGACGCAATTGTCAACCTCGATATAGACGGCGTCAAAAAAGCTGCTGAAGAAGCGTTAGCCGCAGGCATACCCGCTTACAAAGCAGTGGTCGACGGCATGGCGAAAGGCATGGAGGTTGTCGGGCAGAAATATGAGGACGGCGAGTACTTCCTGGCGGAGCTGATAATGGCTGGAGAAACAATGAAGGAAGGCATGACAGTTCTTGAACCTCACCTTAAAGCTGGAGACATAAAGACCGCTGGAAAGGTGGTCATGGGAACAGTGCGAGGTGACCTGCACGACATAGGTAAGAACGTTGTTGCCACCCTTCTGAAGGCTGCTAACTTTGAGGTTATCGACCTGGGAGTGGACATCTCCGCGGAACAGTTCATTGAAACGGTGAAGAAGGAGAACCCGGACATACTTGCAATGTCAGCGTTGCTCACCACAACCATGATAGAAATGGAGAACGTGATGAAGGCACTGGAAAAAGAGGGACTAAGAGATAAAGTTAAGGTCATCATCGGCGGCGCACCGATAACACCAGAATACGCCAAGAAAATAGGCGCAGACGCCGCTGCAAGGGACGCCGTTGAAGGAATCCGCATTTGCACAGAATGGACAAAAGACAAGTAGTCCCATCGGACCCTTCTTTCTTTTAGACGCGTCTTTTCGCCGTGTTGCTCGCCTAGTTAATTGTAGCGAAACCCAAGCACGAAAACGTGCGTTCTCCTTTTTTGCGACACGTTCACGGTTTCCGCCCTTTTAAGAGATAAACAATTTCATTCTTGTGGATAGCGCCTAGCAGAAACCGATTTTCTTATATGAGATGGAAGCCACATGAAGATTGTGTTTGTTGTAACCGTTGTGTCCAGCTGGTTAACACTTTGTCTGAGGAAATGCTTTACGAAAGGCTAACTCCCCCCGATTTTGAGGCCCGCATTAAAAAGCAAACGGGACCTGGAATTTCAAAGCGATCACGCGGCAGCGAATGAGACATCGATCATGATGGCGTTGCATCCTGAACTGGTTCACATAGAAAACCTGCCGAAAGACCCGGAGAAATGGCCGTTAGCCGTCGGAGGAAAAGACCCCCGGGTTTACGCTTCTCCTGAACATGGAAAAAGGATCATCCAGTTTAACCTGGAAAGAATGGAAAAAATCCTGAAGAAGCATCTTAAGCTTCTCAGAAAACAAGACTTGACGAAGTGAAGACGTGAAGCGCCTTATAGGTTGTTGGAATCTAGACGCGCACAGGATACGGATGATTCAACAACATAGCACTTCCTATCACAGATGCACGGTGCCCTAGCTTGCTTACTTTGACCTCCCAGCGTCCCCTCAGGAAACGGTTGACCTCTTCTTCAAACAGGTCAAAAGCCTGCGACAATGAGCCTCCGAGAACAAAAAGTTCCGGGTCCAGCAGCCGACCTATGAAAGCAAGAAGCCACCCCACGTTACGGCCGTACTGAGAAATTGTTTCACGCGCTTCTGGGTTTCCCCGGCGGGCCATTCTGACAACATCTGCTCCGGACTGTACTCCGAGAGCTTCAGCTATCTTTCTCCCTGAAATGCCGTCCTCCACGATTTTCCCATCAGGCAGAGGTTGATCCCAGATTTCTCCTGCCTGCCAGTTTTTGCCGCGGTACAGTTGCCGGTTTAACAGTATGCCTACGCCTACCCCGGTTCCCAAGGTGACGCCTACAACATTCGTTTTTTTCCGAGCGGCCCCTGCGAACCATTCGCCAAGCACAAAACAGTTGGCGTCATTCTCTAATGCAACCTTGCACCCTAACTGTTTAGCTAAGAGAGGCCTTATTTTGACCCGTCCCAGCTTAGGCAGGTTTGGGCATTCCGGTATGACTTCCCCGTTTTCTTCAGGGCAGGTCGGTATGGCTAAGCCTGCAAATGAAAGGTCGCTGAGGTTTATTTCTGCCGCTTTAACTGCTTTCACCGAGGCATCGTATATGTTGGCCAGAATTCTTCTTTGTGAAGAGAAGGCTTCTGTGGGGCGTTCAACGTAGCTTATGAGTTGACAGTTCTGCACGATGCCGGCTGCTATTTTGGTGCCGCCTAGGTCGATTCCAAGTGAATACCCGTTTCTACTCTTTTCTGGTGATTTTCGCGCCATACCTGAACACACCGCATGTTAATCCTCGGCGTGAAGCAATTCTGTCCAGTAAGAGCTCTTGCGCTGTGGCTGCGGCGATGGGGAGATGCCGGTCATCAACATCCTTGAAAGCTATGTTCAAGACGCGAGGTGACTCTATCTTTTTTGAATCAGCGGAAAAGGCTAGTATTGTGCTGCCTTTCTGAGCCATTTCTAGAACCATCCGTTTAACCAGGTTCTTTGTTTTAGACGATGGAACATAGACAATTGCGTGATGGTCTTCGCCGACTAATTCAAAGGGACCGTGACGAAAACTGCCGCAAGGCATAGCCACCGTTGTCATACGGGCGCCCTCCATGAACGTTAAGGCTCCTTGGAAAGCCCCAACTAGGGATGGGCCACGTGACAGAAAATGCAGGGTTGCAGCATCCTTAAGGTGTTCTTCTGCGAGACGGATCTCCTCGTATCTGTTTTGCAGGAAACTGTCCATGTGAAACGATGCAGCTGACAAGGCGTCCGTTTCCTTACGAAGGTCCCTGGAAACAGCGATCACACCCATCATGTTCAGTATCCCTAAGGTGTTAGTGTAAGTTTTGTTTGTGATACTCGTTTCTTCCCCAGCTTTCAAAGGCAGCACAAGATCCGCGTAGCCGGCGAGTTTGCTTTCTTCATCGTTCACGACCGCAACTAACCGGCAGAGATTCTTCAGTTTTTCTGCTACTTGACACGTTTCAACGCTTTCACCGGACTGAGAAACAAGCATCACCAGATCATCTTTACTTATGGCCTTCAGTTCGTAGTGAAGCAGTTCTCCCGCTTCGAAGATGAGCGTTTTTATGCCTTTCGAAGCCAGTAGGGGTTTGATCACTAAAGGCGCGTAATACGATGTTCCCATACCGGAGAACACCAAGGCGCCGTTTGTGTGGCAGTACATCTTCTCCCATTGTCTTAGTAGCTGGCGTCCTTCCTTTTCGTAGAATGAAATCATCCGGCGTAGGGCTTCTCCTTGTTCTTCAACTTCTTGTCGGAAAGCGGTTTTCGAGGTTTCCTCGCTCACTTCAGTTCCGTCCTTCACACATGTTTTTCAACGTTTCAGGCGGAGAATCTTAACCTCGTTCGGGTCAAAATTCATCTCCATCAATGTTTTGCCCATTTTTCTTTCAGTACGCAGCCAGTCCTCCCACATACGGTGGAAAGATTTACTCGGCATGTAATTGGTTCCAACCAGAAAAACCGTCGGTTTTTTCTGACAAAACCGTTCTCATCAAACAGCATAGGTTCCATCTTTCAGTGCACCTTCCGTTTCTCAATCTCTAAGCAACTAAGAGATAAACAATCTGATTAGCCTATTTAGCTCTTTTTTATTTAAAAAGTGGTGCAAACCAGTTTTCTTATCGTTAATCGCACATCGAGATGCAGCTAACCGTTCATGTCTGTGTAAGGAACCATGGGAGACATGTCTTACCTGGTTTTTTCTTCTCACTTTATATGTGAGTGGTTTTTCCTCTCACTGGCGGCTGCACGAAATGTTTTTCCATCGTGTTCAGCGTGGCTTTAGACTGCAGCGTTTCTTGACCGTTCTTTATCTAAGCTGAACCTGTGAGTTTTTTGGAGTATGTCAACCCTTAGCCTTACAAACGTGAAATATGTTAGTTTTGTTACGAAAAATACATATCCAGAACAACACTTTTAGGTGAGAATCGTCCAGTTAGTTGAGGTTTCGAGGGATGGGTAAGACAATATCGGAAAAGATTCTAAGCCATGCTTCAGGCAAAGACGCTTACGCCGGAGACTTGGTTATCGCAAAGATAGATGCCGCTATGACCCATGATGGGATGGCTAAGCTGGTGATTGAAGCCTTCCAAGAGATGGGTGGAAGACAGCTGTGGGACCCGTCTCGAGTAGCAGTTGTGATTGACCATGTTGCGCCAAGCGCTTACGAGTCATTCTCCAAGGTTCACAAGATGATGAGAAGGTTCGCTCTTCAACAGGGCGCCCGTTTCTACGAGGTAGGCTCAGGTATCTGTCACCAGCTGATGATCGAGTCCGGTCTGGTCAGTCCCGGCGGTCTTGTTGTCGGCACAGATTCACATACCTGCACGTACGGAGCTGTCGGAGCGTTCGCCACCGGCATAGGTTCCACAGAGATGGCGGCAGTTTTCCTCTCAGGAAAGCTCTGGTTCAAGGTTCCTGAGACGTTAAAGATAGTTGTGGATGGAAAATTGCCACCAATGGTTTTCCCTAAAGACCTGATTTTGAAGATTGTGGGAACGGTTGGAGCTGACGGCGCCACTTACAAGGCGGTGGAATACGGGGGCTCCGCTGTCAAAGCGCTGGGCGTTGAGGAGCGGTTGACCCTTACGAACATGGCGGTTGAGATGGGTGCAAAGACGGGGCTGATTGAACCCGACGAAAAAACCGCTAGCTACCTGGCTTCTCTTGGACATAAGCCTCAGCAAGGTTTCAAAAGCGATGAAGACGCAGAGTTTGTGGACGAGCTGGTTTTGGACGCCGAAGACTTGGAGCCTCAGGTTGCCTGCCCGCATGCTGTGGACAACGTTAAACCTGTGACCGCTGTTGAAGGAAAGGAGGTAGACCAGGTTTTCCTCGGTTCCTGCACAAACGGACGTGTAACCGACCTTCGTGAAGCAGCAAAGATTCTACGAGGAAAACATGTGAAAAAAGGTGTTCGCATGATAGTTATCCCGGCTTCTAGACGTGTTTACAAGCAAGCTTTGAAAGAAGGGTTGCTTGAGGTTTTTCTGGATGCTGGTTGCGCCGTCTGCAACCCTGGGTGTGGACCGTGCGCCGGTGGACATCAAGGGATATTGGCTCCCGGCGAAGTTTGCGTTTCCACATCTAACCGTAATTTCAAAGCTAGGATGGGAAGCGATGAGGCTGAGATTTACCTGGTTTCACCCGTTACTGCCGCTGTCACGGCTATTGAGGGGAAGATAACGGATCCTAGGAGGCTTTTAAAGGAGGCGTAAGAATGGTGCAGACTGGGGGAAGAGCTTGGAAGTTTGGGGATGACATAAACACCGACTACATAATTGCCGGAAAATACAAGCTGAGCATAACTGATCTTGATGAGCTCTCCAAGCATACGATGGAGGCGATTATGCCTGACTTCGCTGAAAAGGTTCAGAAAGGCGATTTTGTGGTTGCCGGGAGAAACTTTGGATGCGGGTCAAGCCGTGAACAGGCGCCTCTTGTTCTGAAACGTCTAGGAGTAGCCGCGGTCATAGCTAAATCGTTCGCTCGCATCTTTTATAGGAACGCCATAAACATCGGGTTGCCTGCCGTTGAATGTGCGGACACGGATGAAATAGACACCGGCGATCTTCTGGAGGTAGACCTAACACGGGGAACCGTGAAGAATATTTCGAAGCGGAAGGTTTACATGATAAAGCCGTTGCCGCCCGAGCTGTGGAAGATTCTGTCAGAAGGCGGGCTGGTTAACTACGTCAAGAAACATGGAAGACTACCGTGGTGACTGCCTAGAAGATTCTTCGAGACATAATCTGTTCATGCAAACCGGTTGAATGTAAGCTGCGTTCCCAGCCTTTTGAGTTCCAACAATTTTAAACGGTAACCCTTCATAATAGGTTGTGGGTTACGCTTTGAACGGTGAAAAGGTTATGGACAAACTTGATGATTACATAGATTCGAATGTTAACCGTTTTGTTGAAGACTTGAAACGTCTCTGCCGGCAACCAAGCATCTCTGCACAGAACAAAGGCGTAAAGGAATGCGCAGAGCTTTTGAAGGAAATGATGTCTGAAGTAGGCATCGATGTTAAGGTTGTCCCGGTTAAGAACGGAAACCCCGTGGTTTTCGGCGAGCTCAAAAGCGGAAAAGCGAAGCAGACGTTAGGCTTTTACAACCATTACGATGTGCAGCCGCCTGAACCGTTAGAGCTTTGGGATTCTCCGCCTTTCAAGGCTGAGATTAGAAACGGGAAAATCTACGCTCGAGGAGTTTCAGATAACAAAGGAAACATCGTAGCTAGACTGGAGGCGGTTAGAGCCTGGCTTGACATTTTCGGTGAGCTTCCTGTCAACCTGAAGTTCTTCATCGAAGGCGAGGAGGAAATCGGCAGCCCCCACTTAGAATTCTTCGTCAAGAACAACATGAACCTGTTGAAGGCTGACGGCTACGTTTGGGAAGGGGACGGCGTAGACCAGCAGGGTAGACCTTCAATAACTTTGGGGGCAAAAGGCATACTTTACGTCGAGTTCAGAGCGAAATGTGCAAAGAGAGACATTCATTCATCAAACGCCCCGCTTGTTCCCAACCCGGCTTGGAGACTGGTCTGGCTTCTGTCAATGCTGAAGGGACCTGATGAAAAAATCAAGATTCCCGGCTGGTACGATGAGGTAATCCCGCCCACAGAAACCGAGATACGCCTATTGAAGGAGGCACCTTTCAACGAGAAAGCCTCCAAAGAAGAGCTCGGACTGAAAGAGTACCTTTTAGGCTTAACAGGCGTCGAAGCCCAGAAGGCTCTACGTTTCTCCCCTACCTGTAACATCGCCGGCTTCAACGCTGGATATTCAGGACCGGGAGCAAAAACCGTTCTCCCATCCGAAGCCATAGCCAAAGTTGACTTCAGACTGGTTGAGGCTCAAAAACCGGATGTGCTTTTTGTCAAACTTAAAAAGTATCTCGAAGAAAACGGCTTCGGCGACATAGAGCTTGTAAGCCTCGGCGGCTACGAACCTGCGAAAACCCCGCCTGACAACCCATTTGCTGTCAGAATCATCGAAACAGCTGAAAAGGTGTACGGCACTAAACCCGTGGTTTGGCCTACTACGGCTGGAACAAGCCCGATCTACGTGATTAGAAACTGGATGGGAATCCCCGTTGCTTCAGGAGGAGGCGTCGGCTACCCCGGTTCCAAGGTTCACGCACCTAACGAGAACATAAGGATAAAAGATTACGTGAACTCAGTGAAGTATGTCGCCTCACTAATAGGCTCCTACAAAACCTCATAATGAGCTGACAAACCTGCCGAAATCATTCGACTGAAGAAAAACTCGTTTCGATTCTACTTTGATACGATTTTAACTAATTTGTGTTCTCGGCATCCTTAATTATCGCTATTATCATTTCTGTTGGTAGAGTGAGATGTCTGACCTAGAATTGGCAAAAAACCGTCTCAAAAGAAAAAGTCTTTCATTGGTCATAGTCAAAGAGGGCAAACTTCTTTTCGAATCCAGATTATCAGGAATAAACGGTTTACTTGAAGCCATCGACAAGCTAAGTGACAAGATGCACCAGTCATCCGTTGCAGACAAAGTTGTCGGGAGAGCAGCAGCACTTCTCCTAGCATATTCTCACGTAAGAGAAACTTACGCTGAAACCGTTAGCAAAGAAGGTTTAAAGGTGCTCAGAGAAAACGACGTAGCTGTAGAGTACGCTGTGCTTGTGCCGCAGATCCTCGACAGAACAGGAAAAAACATTTGTCCCTTTGAAAAATTCTCCTCAAACATAAAGTCTCCAAGCGAAGCCTACGAACGGCTTAAAGCCTTCGCGATGAAACTTAATCCTAACGGCTTGTAGCAAACATTTCATCATTGACCGGGGAGGTTTTTCTGTTCCAGAATCTTGGAAAGCTCATGCTTCGGGGCTGCCAACGTTCTCTTATGGTTTTGTAGTCTTCAGGGGTTATGGATTTAGCTAGCCGCTCGGCGTCCCTTCGAACCTCCTCTTCGTTCACGTATCCCTCTATTCTAAACGGGTTCCTCTCCGCTTCTGACTCAAGAAACCTTCTGAAAGCATCATCAGACATTTCTACATCCATCTCGTCTCAGACCTAGCTGAACTTGTTTCACTGTTCTCCCATTAACACGTAACATGCTGTCCTGGATAAACATCACGCGCCGAAACTAACAAAGAAGACTCTGGAGACGCCTAATCCTGAGTTTATGCTTAGCCTGAGACCTCGAGAGCGCCCAAAAGTTATGGATTAGCCTGTGAAAACTTCCTTCAAAACCTCTTCGGGGTCAAATGTTTCCTTCGACCGGACAGAAGCTTCCTCAACGTAAAGCTGAGCTGCGTACCTCAAGGCTTCTTCGCCGACAGGTATGAAATCCATGTCCGACCGGAAATAATCCATCAGCGAAGCCGCACACGCAAATCTAAGCGCCTTATCCTCAAGCCTAGCTGAAAACTTCACAACCTTCTGCGGTATCCTTTCCAATATTGTAGCCCTCGCCTTCCCAATGACCTCGAACACCCGAGGAGTAATCATGACAGGTTTATACGCAAACCGGTTTTTCACCAAAGGATGCCCGGTTTCAATGGCGTACACCAAAGTCAGATGGTCCCTAATCTTCTTCGCATCTTTCTGAATGTCTATCGCTCCGAGAGCTAGCTTCATCTGGCTTTTCGTAATCTCAATGAACCTTTCCTTCGTCAGCCTATGCAAACGGCACAGCATCCTGTCTTCGATGGCGTTAAAGTTCGGGTCTTGAATGGTAACGGTGTATCCTCCGTCATGCACCGACACGTTGTAGTTAACCGAAAAGAACGAGGTGAACCGGTAGGGTCCTATGACCTCGGTATGCGTCTCGTACTTTATTTCACCCTGCTCCATCGCTATCTTAAGCGGCTCCACCATGCCCTTATACCTAAAGAAGTCATTAAACTCCGGAACGATGAAGTTGTAAACTTTTCCCGCGTAAGCCTCACCTATCCTTATGAACCGTGCAGGGGTTATGCCGCCGCAATACCGGTTTCTCCCAGGAAGCCCGTGTGCCCCGATCTTGGCGCTTGGTCTTCCAAGTATCATGTCCCTCGTCGAGAAGCTTTTTCCCGTACCCGGGTCCCCGAACAAAGCAAGCGACCAGCCGGTTTTTCTCCCTGTTCTGCCGTGTTCATGAACTATGTCGACGTTCGCCAGTCCGTACTGTTGGGTTATGCTGAGAAGGCTGTCGAAGTAGAGGATTGGACCGAAAAGTTCCCGCAAGTAATTTGCAAGGAAACCTAGGCTGAACTTTTTGCCGAACCTGATCGTTTTTTCAAGCCTGTGTTTAAGCAGGTCTTCTAGGTATTCGTTGAATTCTTGTTCCATCTCCTCGATTTTTTGCCTTTCCTCGAACAATGGGTCAGTGATCTCCGGCTGCTTCTCGGGTGAAGCCTTAGCCTTAGGCGTCGCGACGTGAACACGGGGTTTTCGAGGTTTCTTTCTTATCCCAAGTTCAACCTCTATTGTTGGAAGCATCTCCTCGAGGATGCTCCATTCCCGGTACCTTTTCCCCTTGTAAGAGGCGACTATCACGTTCCGATTTTCAAGCGCGTCAAGGAGTTCCCGTAGATTAGCAGCTTTGACGTACACCTTGAGATCCTCGATGTTCGCGGTGCCGCCGCATTTGATTAACGCTTTGAGAACCGAATCGACTTTTGAGCCGTACCGTGCTTTTAACGTCCGGATTCCTCTTGCCACGGTTCTTTCAGCTGTTCCTGTTGAAAGTTTCCCATTCTTTAAGGCGTAGAATCTACCGTGGAAAACCGTCCAGTTGCGTAGCCGGTGTTTCCCCAGTATCTGTTTGAGCTTCTCGTCGTCTAGTCTTGCAGCTATTTCGAAGGCTGCTTCTTCCTCGTCTTCAAGTTTCCATCCGTTCGGAAACTTGTCGAAATATGGAATCTCCAGCTCCTTGCCGATGCTGAAAAGTTCAGGTTTGGGCAAGGCTTTTTTCAGGAGGATTGCCGTCTCAATTATTCGTTCATTTTCTTCTAGCTCAGCCAATTTGCAGACTCCTCGAAGGTTAACAGATAAAAGACGGGTGAAGCGTCCGTTGTGTTAAAAGTGGAAAAATAAGGGTTTAAACTTAACGGATCCATGAGAAGAAGGCAGTTGGTTAGGCTAGAATGTCATATTTTGATAGGTCAACCTCGTTCTCAATCTCTCTGCCGTCAAAAAAGTCGATGAGCGCCTTAAAGGGTCATTTCCCCTATCTTTTTCGCTCCGTAACGTCCCGTACCTGCGATGTGGGGCGTAATAATTACGTTCTTAAGTTTTCTCAGCGGAGAGTCGGCGGGTAAAGGCTCCGGATCGGTCACGTCAAGAGCGACAAAAATCTTGCCTTTTTTGCATTCCTCAACCAAGGCTTCCTGATCTATGATCTTTCCACGCGAAGTGTTCACCAACACAGCGCCGTCATGCAACAGTTTGAGCTGAGGTTCACCGATCATGCGATATGTTTCTTCAGTCATAGGTGCATGTACGCTGACGAAGTCTGATCTTCTGAAAAGCTCTTCCAAGCTTTTTTCAACATCCAGTTTTTCCGCTTCTGAATCTGGATTTACGGTTTCATGTAGATGCTGAGAATGTTTTCTTTCTCTTTTTCGCTTAGCCATCCTTCTTCTTCCAGCGCATCTAATCCTTTCGCAACATCGTCCCTAAAACTTGGATGAGCCAACAGATTGTTCGGTTCCGCAACTTGGGAGAGAAGCTCCTTCAAGGCGACGTCAGCGTTCAACCTTTCTTTTAGGTTTGTGAAAAACGCTGCGTCGAGCTCCGTTGACCGGGGGCTTAGAAGATGCTGAAGCCGAGATTCTAGGCTGAAGGAGAGGACGGCTATCTGTATCCTTCTAAGCGTTCCTTCATAGCTTGACGCCTTGACTGGAGGATAAACATCAACTCTTGTCTTTCGACGTGACTTGTACTGCACAGCATAAAACGGAATTCCAACCAGAAATGTTTCCTCGGCTTCAAACGGCAAAGTCCGGTTCTCAAGGTTTCTCAAGCTCTCGGTTTTCCGCTGGATCAGATTCTTTATCTGGTTTTCAATTTTTGACGCGGTGTCTTCTGCTTCTTGGAGTTTTTCGCGTTCTTTTGACACTTCGAGGTTTCTTCCCTTTTCGAGAATCTCGATCTTCTCCATTTCCTTCGCAGCCATCTGAAGATAGCTCTCTTCAATTTGACGGAGGGTTTGTTCTTCTTCTTTCCTCGCCGTTTCCTGTTGCGCCAGAACCTTGCGGAGTTCAAGGTTCAAACCGGTAATCTTCTCTCGGTACGTCCGGATTGTGTTGTCGATGCGGGTTGTGCTTCTCTTCGGATACCTACGTTTCTGGGCTTTCCGTTTTCTTCTTTTTTCCTCCAAAGACTGTTCAAGCCTAACAATCTTCTGCCGCAGTTTTTTCTCTTCAGCAACGAGTTTTGCCAGCTTTTTTTCGGCAAGCCTCGTCGCCTTCTTGATTTCTCTTTCCTCTTCTCTCTTCAGCTGCCTGATTCTTTTCTCCACCGCTTTCTTCATTTCAGAGATTCTTTCCCCGTATTCTTCCCAGATCATCTCAATTTCTTTTGTAACCTTATCTTTATGCCTCTCCATTTCTTCATTCAAAACTTGAAGAGCATACTTAAACCCGTCCACTTCCTCCTCTAGGCTTAACCATTCGCTGATCAGACTGTTTGCCTTCTGCTCTGCTACTTTGCTGTGGAATTCTGGTGGAGCCAAAACCGTGCCAGACACCGTTTCCTCCCTTATCATAGCCTGTTCAATAATGCTTGAGAGAACTTTGAGGACAGAAGCATCCCCGACTACGGCATCCAAAACTACGTCTTTTACGGAGGAAAACCGCATAAACGTTCGAGCATGCTTCCTAAGGGCTCTCCGGAACAAGTCGAACGAAGGTGCGCTTTTCTTAAGGTCCTCCGTGAAGTTCAGGACGTTCGGAGCTCTGCTGTGGGACATGGTTGTTGATGATAAGCCGAGACCGTCAACAGCGATGCATCGGCTTCTCCACGGGACAAACCATAACGGATAATGAAGTTTGCTGATGTACACTAACTCTTCAGATTCCCTTCTTAATATGGTCGGTTTTCTTCTCTTAGCCTCGGAAAGGCAAAGTATCGCCGCCTTCTCCATTTCCAAGGTGAAAGGGGTGCCTCTTCCAGGCTCATCTACAACGTAAGGAACGGAAAGAGCTGTCATCCCGTTACGTAAACTGTTCAACATCATTTTAAGCTTTACCAGCGCCCGTGGATTAGGCTGTTAACCGTTGATTAATGTAAAAATATTCCTCGGTCTAGCCACATGTCTCCAACAGCGATTAATGATCGGCTAACCTGTTGAAATATTTGTTTGCGGCACCATATACTTCGAAGCTGCCGATGTCGAACCACACGCCTTCGAAGATGAAACCGAACACATCATCATGCTTATAAAGCCATTCTATGAAGTGACCCATTTTATCCCGGTCGTTTCCTTCCTCCACGTATCGAAGTATGTTCTGGACACCGGTTCGGGTAAACGCGTAACATGCAGTTGAAACAAGAGTTGAGTCAGGCTTGGAAGGTTTCTCCTTAAAATCAATAATCCTGCCTTCCTCGTCAACAGTGACCACCCCGTACAAGCTGGCTTTCTCCTTGGACTTCAAATCATACAAAGCAATGGTATTTGCCTGTTTACGCTCGAAATAATTCAGGAAATCGTTCATCTCAAAATCGAAGATGTTGTCGCCTCCAATAACCAGCAACTCATCATCCAAGTTGTTCTCTTCGATCAGAAACGCCAATGCGCCTACGCTGCCCAGCTTCTCGTGTTCCGAACGAGCGTCCTCAATGAAAAGAGAAAGAATCTTTTCGGTTGTCCTTGTTGTAATGTATCTCCTAAAATAAGATTCAAACTTCGCATTTGTAGAAATGAAAATCCGGTTCAACCCAGATGCCGATTCAAGCTTATCCATCACGTAATCCAGCATAGGGCGACCAGCCACAGGCAGCAAATGCTTCGGTCTATCCTTCGTTAACGGCCACATACGCCTAGCAAAACCACCTGCGAGAACAATTGCCTCCAAGCTGAACACCACGTTGATATGTAATGTTTAAAGTATACTGTTAAAAAGTTTCATAAGCTTTCCGTAAGCTAGGACATATGCCTCCGTATTACTTCACATTAGCAAGCAGCGAAACCAGTTCTGTTTCCACATTTTACTGTAAGCTGAGATGCTGCTGAACAACATTTGGTTTTCGCTTAAGCCTCGAATAAGTCACATTATACACTTGGTTTTTGGGCTTTTAGCGTTTAATATTTGGTTTTTGCCGCGAAAAAATAAAGCGCCGCAACGAGTTTACTTCTTCTTTTTTTCCGGCTTGGCTTCTTTCGATTTGGCTTCCTCAGGTTTCTCTTCAGCCTTCTCTTCCTCAGCCTTTTCCTCTTCTATCTCTGCCTCGAGTTCTTCAATCGGTTTCGGCGGCGGAGTCGTAGCCATAGTCCAACCGATCCAAGCGCCTATTCCCAGTATGCCGGCTACAGCTATGAAGCCTGTTAGCTCTAGTATAAGCAACCTTAACCACTCATCGGCTAGGAAAACCAGCCAACCATAAACAACTATTCCCAAAACGCAAACTACAAGCACTAAAGCACCAATAGTTTGATCCTTACTTGCCAAACCTTATCACCACAACAAACGACA
>PIYB01000052.1 GCA_003601835.1 Candidatus Bathyarchaeota archaeon | reverse complement strand
TGGTGCTCCGGCCGGGATTTGAACCCGGGTCTCCGGCTGTCTTCCTTTCTTGTAGTCGAAAGGCCGGAATACTTGGCCGGGCTATACTACCGGAGCTGCAAAGCTCTCTGTGCCATCTGAAATAGATGGTTTTCTATTTTAGGTTTTTTACGTCTTCATGTTTTCTTTAGGTTGTGAGAAATAAAGCTGGTTGCTGGTTCTTTTTTTATGTTTGTCCTGAAAGGAACCGCATCTGGGCAAGTCTGTCCATGACTTCGATTACTTCCCGTTCGAGTTCCCGTCTTTTCTGTTTGTAGGTGTCCTCGTTAAGTTCGCCTTTCTTGCGGCTTTCTTCCAGATTTTTCAGGGCTTCAACTAGCTTGTCTCTTTTCTTTTCGAGTTCCTTTGTTCTCGCTCCTACGCCTTCAACGCCGAACATCGTCTGTCACGGTTGATACAATCAAACCATTTATTAAGATTTTCCGAACAATAAAAGGTGGGGGCAGCAAACCACGTCACGCAGCATCTCTAGGATACCGATAAAAATAGTGGTTGAACGTCTAGGTGAGGCTAAAGGAGAACTTATACGGTTTCTAGCGCCGAGAACGGTTGACGCGTTCGTCAGAAAGCTGCCTGTTGAGGGAAGAGCAGCGCTGTACAGTAAGGAGGTTTACTTTGAGGTCCCCCTGAACATAGGAGAAGAAAAGTCCAAAAGGATCGTTGAGAAAGGAACCATAGCCTATTGGCCTATGGGAAGGGCAGTATGCATCTTCTACGACAAAACAAGGCCTTACAGCTCAGTGAACCTCATGGGGAAAGTCATGGATAACCTTGAAATATTCAGCAAAGTCAAGAGTGGAACAAGGATCACCATCAAAACCATCTAGAGAAAACGGCTATCTTCAAGGAGCTTCAGCCTTTCCAGACACTTAGCCTTTATCTTCAGGTCTGACGTGCAACTTGTGAGCTTTTTGATGAACCGCACTCGTTCCTCTGCAGCCAACGTTTCCCCTTGAGGTCCATAGTAAATCTTTCCTTCGACATATCTTTTCATCTGCCAAGCTTTTTGGATGAAAAAACAGGCTGCGTCCACCGGGTCGTTAACGGCGTAGATGTTTGCCCAGATGGAGGCTTCAGATTCTCGAAGTTGACTAAGCCCGTCTATCTCCCGGATGCTCCGTATGTAGGTTCTCAGAAAATCATAGTAGCCAGCGGAACGGATCAGCTTCACCGCCTCTTGCGTTTTAATCTTGAAAGACGGATTGCCCTTTATTCGTATTCGATGCTTGTAGCCTTTCTCTATCAAGGTTCTCGCCTTCTGCACCTCGTTTAAGGTGTAGACCCGTTCAGGGAACCTATCTGGCAATCTGTCTTTCGATGTCTGTTTCTGGTTCAATTCAGAGTGTCCCTCAAGATCGCTAGGATATGTTACTCCTGTATTCTAGATTTTTAATGACTAATTTAAGTGTCCCATTTACATCTGGCTTGTTCCATGATAAACAAGCTCTTCACAGAAACAGCTAAATTTCGCGTTATTTAGCGGCGTCGAGTTTTTTCCCTTGTCTGAGCGATTTTTTGAAGATGTATTTCGTATGCTTTTTGTCTCCACTTGTTCTGCCAGCTTTTCCAACCTGTTTTCACGAGGCGTTCTCTTAGTTCGATCTTTTCTGCCACCCATTCAAGAAGGGGATAGAACCGTCTTTCAGTTGCTAGTTTCTGAGGGGGCACCCCTACCTCGATACACCATTCTTTGAAGCTTCGTTCAACCCTTTGTTGGAGTTCTCCCGTGATCACCGTTTTTTCAACGTGGAACCCTTCATCCTGCAGATACTGTCTGATGCTGGATAAGATGTACCCTGAACATACTTTGCAACATGTTTCCTTATCCGGCTGCATCGCTTCAACGATCTCTCTGCCTATTCTGGTTGCTTCTTCTAGGTACACTTTGTTTTCAAAGTTCGGCGACTGAAAAGCTGAAACAGGGATTCTTCGTTCCATATATTTACGTTCAGGAAGCTTAAGCGCACCAATCACCACGCCTAAGATCAGGTCTCCCCAACCTGCATCATCTATCAGAATCTCTTTGGTGTAAATGAACTGGCTTAAACCCATATTCTCCAGTCACCAAGACACGATAATTCAGTTTTGCCTAAGGCTTCCCCTGAACAATCTTCTGTACCGAAGAAATTTAAGCGTTTACCGTCTTGTTTCTTTGAGCTAGAAAAAACAGGCTTTAGGATGATGGATATCGAGCGCCACAACTGTTCAAACAACAGGCTGGGAAAAATGGAAAAAAGGGTTTTTATGCAAAACCTTGTTTCTGTTAGGATTGTTCTGTAGGCTTGTAGATCTTGATGTTTCTTCCGCCTGAAACGTAGGTGATTATGCCTCGGGTGTGAAGCTCCTTTAAGAAGTTTTTCGCCACGCTTAGGCGAAGATTGAACCGGGAGGCAACGGTGTAAGGTGTTAGTACCTTCATGCTCTGTAGCTCTTTTCTGATCCTGTTGTCCATCGGGTTTGGTGCAACTATTCTTAACGCCTTTTTATCCGTACCGGAAGATGCGCCGGTAACAGCTGAAGCCTTACCTTTACTCCTGCTTTTGCTTCGACGTTCCTGTGCCCGCGCCATCTGTGTCAGGCTTTTCCTCTTTTTTCCTCCTCCCATGCTGCAGCCCTCACATCATTGAGACGGCGCTTGAATTTATAGGTTTCTTTACGCAACGGCGCTGATGTCCTTTTCATGCGTCTTTATCCATTCTTCCACGGGGATTCCTAGTTCCTTCTCGATCTTCGGTCTGTGAATGGAGTTCATTGTGCAGAACGGTATTATTCTGCCATCGGGCACAGCATAATGGATGCAACATCTTTGCACCCTTTCAAGGTCAAAGTTGTAGGGGTCCATGAAATGCATGGAGGAGATCATGAGCATTTTTCGATGAAGGTCGCCTAAAGCCTTGTAGCTACCTGTCTTCAGCAACGGCCAGATATATTTTCTCAGCATGCCGAAGGTGATGTACCGCAGCGAGCCAATGAGACGCATCTTCATCCTTGTTTCATGCCCTTTAACGGATTCTTCGTAGACTTTTTCCATGGCTTTGATGAACTTGGTGACGTCGCCGTACTTTGTGATGGGCACAATCTTGCCGTTCTCAACGAAAACGTAGGTTGCCATGCCGCAATGCGGATGCGCCGTGAACTCCACGTACTTCTTGTTTTTTAAGGCGCCGACTGCACGTGAAACTGGGACGACTGTTGGAACCGGATAGAAGTCTGAAACCTTGATCTGTCCGTCTGTCTGTTCTTCAACTTTTCTCATGAAGTCAGGTATGGTTATGCGCATCTCTCTCCGTTCCTTCTCCGGGATTCTTCCGCAAAGCGACACCGGCTGGAAATTCACGCATCTGACGACATCAAAGTTTTGGATGGCATAATTGATTATGTCGCCAACCTGACCGTCGTTGACCCCTTTAACCAGCGTGCAAACCAGTACGATGCTGTGTAGCCCTGCTTTTCTACAGTTTTCGATGACTTTAGCTTTCGAGTCAACTAGGTCTACTCCTCTGGTGAACTTGTAGACATCTGGTGTTACACCGTCGAACTGAAGGTAGATTGTGCTTACCCCGGCTTCTTTAAGGGTTCGACAGTAATCCACGCTTGCCGCAAGCCTTAAGCCGTTTGTGTTGACTTCTACATGCTTGAACCCTAGTTCCTTCGCCATCCTCACAAGCTCAGGGAGATCCTTTCGAATTGTGGGTTCTCCGCCGGAAAACTGAAGGGCGTCAGCTGGCACAGGTTTGTTGTTTCGAAGATTGACAAGCATTTCCCTAATCTGTTCCTTCGAAGGTTCGTAAACGTATCCTGTTGTACCTGCAGTTGCGAAGCAGATGGGACATCTTAGGTTACAGCGGTTTGTGATGTCGATAATTGCCAGAACAGTGTGGGATTTGTGTTGGGGACAGATTCCGCAGTCGTACGGGCAGTCAAGTTTGGTTTCGGTTCTTGGGTTTTCAAGTCCGCTGCCGATATACTCGAAGTCTTTTACCCGTTCATATTGTTCGTAGTCAGACCAGTAAACATCTTGGTAGAAACCGTGTTCTGGACATTCTTTTTTGATGTACACAACGTTGTCTTCCTCAAAAATCGTGGCGTCCAGAACCTTCAAGCATTCAGGGCACAGGCTTTTGGTTTGTTTTATGACCTTCATTTTTTCACCACTGACGGTTGTAATGCTTATTAGTACGGTCAACTCTTTTTGTATAATAAGGTTTTCCAAACTAATCACAAGGTGAAAAGTAGGAATGACAGAGCCTGTCAGCGAGAAAGCGAGAAAAACACTGAGGGAGATCGGGCTTACAGAATACGAAACTCGCGCCTACATGTACCTTTTAAGAACAGGAGCGACAACAGCCAGCAGAATCAGCGGCAACGCAAATGTTCCGTACTCGAAGATTTATGAGGTTCTTAACTCGTTGGAGAGGAAAGGATGGATAGAAACACGTTCAGGAAGACCTCGACGTTACTATCCAAAGTCCCCGATTGAAGCTCTTGATGCAACGAGGCTGCGAATTGAGAACAAGATGAAAGACTGGAGAAACTCGGTTGTTGAGGAGCTTCAGCCATTATACGAGAAAAGAGAGATAAGAGAGAAACCTGACGTGTGGATACTTCGAGGAGAATACGACGCTGTCGCCAAGATTAAAGACCTTGTTTCGAACGCTAAGAATCATCTTATGATAGCGTTACCCGCATTCACGGAGCCTTTCATGTTCTCTTTACTTCCGCTGTTCAAAAGCCTTCTCGACACTAACGTGAAGGTTTCAATCATGGTGCCTAAAGATCGAAATGAAAACATGAAGGTCTTGGAAAACATTGGTGAAGTCAGATTGAAGGATAACATGTTCGGCGGAGGCTTAATCGCAGACGGGCGGGAAGCGATTCTTATACTTGGAGAGAAGAAGACTTCTCTGACCATCTGGTCTGACCATCTTGGTCTTGTAAAATTCGCTAAAGACTATTTCCAGCATCTCTGGGACTCAGCTGAGAAGGCTCAACAGTGAACTATTCTCCCACGGTTTTGACCGCCTCTTTGAGGTTTTTCGCTCCATTATAGAACGCGGCTTTCTCCTCTTTGTCAAGGTCCCATTCAAGAATCTTTTCAACCCCGTTTCCGCCGAGAACCACGGGAACCCCTATGCTTAAACCGTTCAGGCCGTATTCGCCGTTTAGAACTGTTGAGCAGACCGCTGTTTTCTTTTCGTCTTTCATGATCATTTGGATCATGTTCACGGTGTTGTTAGCCGGAGCGAATATTGTTGCGCCTTTTTTAGATATCACCTCCAAAGCAGACTGCTTCAGCTCCTCCAATATTTGAAGCCGTTCCTCCCGGGTGAACCGTATCTTCTGGCCTTTTATTTTGGCGCGGCTGAAAACGGGCACTTGGTTGGCTCCGTGTTCTCCGATAACGTATGCCTCGATGTTGTTCGGTTGGGCGCCCAGTCTTTTAGCGAGAACCGTTCTGAACCTTGCGGAGTCCAGCATGCCTGCGCTTCCAAGCACCTTTCTCCGGTTGAAGCCCGTGCTCTTCCACATCACATAGTTCATGACGTCAACAGGGTTGGTGAGGGTTACGATAACCGGGTTTCCTTTAACACGTTTGAGGCTGGATGCAACGTTAGCGATGATCTTTGCGTTTATTCTAAGAAGTTCCATGCGGGACTTCATGTCGGGCGTTCTCGGCTTCCCCGCTGTTACGACGATCACCTTAGATCCATCAATGTCCTTGTAGTCTCCGGCAACAACCTTCACGTTGCGTCTTAACGCCATCGCCTGCGCAATGTCTGCAGCATTCCCTTCAGCCAGCTCCCTGTAAATGTCGATTAAGACGAGCTCGTCCACTAAGCCGCGGTTCGCTATCTCGTAAGCTATGCATGATCCTAGGTTTCCTGTACCAATCACCGTTGCCTTGTTCATACCGGATGTTAAACCATCATTCTGCTTAATAATTTGCTCCTCTTTGCCTTTGCTCTGTGTCTTTACGCATTCAATTGCGCGAAGGGTTCCTAAAGGTTTGCCGGCGACAGCTCAACGTGAAAACATGCTCGTAAAGAAAGCCTTATCAGCAAATTCAAGATAAACCTCGCGAAGGTAATTCTTTGAAGAAACCTGATCTTCACGGTGGAACCCTTCCTTCAGAATCAGACGGTCAAATCTATTTGATTATTCACGCTGACGACATCGGCATGTGCCACTCTGTTAACCAGGCTTCGATAAAGGCTTTCGAGATGAGAATCGTCTCCTCGGGAAGCATAATGGTTCCCTGTCCATGGTTCGCAGAAGCCGCAACCTATTTCCGGGAACATCCTGAATTCGACATCGGCGTCCACATAACCTTAACGAGCGAATGGAAGCTTTACAGGTGGCCGCCTGTCTCCTCGAAGGAGAAGGTTCCGGGGCTGGTTGATCCAGAAGGCTTTCTCTGGCGGTCTTCCAGAGACGTGGCTGAGAACGCGTCGGCGGAAGAGGTTGAGATGGAAATGAGGGCTCAGATTGAGCGTGCTGTGAAATTCGGTGTAGAATTCACTCACATTGACATTCACATGGGAACGGTTTTCTTCCGCCGTGAATTCTCGGAGGCTTATGTTAGGCTTGCGGAGGAATATGGTGTCCCAGCTCTTGTTCGCAGAGACATGTCTGATCTGGCGCAGCGGGTTCTGAAGGTTTCATCTCAGGTTCCAAGGTTTGTTCACGGAATTGGCAAAGGAACCCACGAGGAAAGAATGGCTTGGTGCCAGCAGGTTTTAAAAAGGCTTGAACCTGGCTTGAACGAGATAATACTGCATCTGGGCGGGGATGATGAGGAGATTAAGGCAGTCATTGGGCCTGATGCGTTTCATAGGCGAAGCGACTTTTTAATCTTCAGCGATCCAGAAACGTGGCAGATTATTCGTGAACGAGAAATGAAGATCATTGGGTGGCGAGATTTGCATAAACGCTGAGGTAGGCACCGTTGAATCATTCTTTTGCGTTTTGGATGTGCGTTCTGGATCTGGGGTTGAGCCGAAAACAATAAGGGTTCAGGTGGGAATGTCAAATCAATGTGCGATGTGGTTGAATGAAGGTGTGGAACAATGGTGAAGAAGATTAAAATCATAATTGAAAGAATCGGTGAGGTTGAGGCTGAGCTGTTGGAGGAGAAGAACCCTAAGACTGTTGAGGCAATATGGAACGCCTTACCGTTTGAAACAAGGGTTAACACTTGGGGCGACGAGATATACTTCTCCATTCCCGTTAGTCTTCCCGAAGAGAATGCTCAACCAACAGTGGAACTCGGCGACCTGGGATACTGGCCTCCAAGTCAAGGCTTCTGCATCTTCTTCGGTCCAACCCCAATCAGCCACGGTGGAGAAATCAGACCGGCAAACCCGGTGAACGTGTTCGGAAAAGTTAAGGGAGACCCAAAAGTCTTCAAGAAGGTTAGAAGCGGAGACAAAATCAGAATCGAAAAAGCATAAGCCCTTTCTTTCAGAACGCAGACTTTTCTGACGTTAGAGTATCCTACTGTGGATTAGGCAAGTGATGGTTTCCATCGTTTTCTTATCCGATGCAACACTCAAAACAGGTTTTCCATGGCTATTTCATCACTTATGACGGTGACTTCTAGAAAAGGAGGCGAACCGTTTCTTTAGACGATAATCGCTTGGAAGAGAATATATGTCATTATCAGGATTATGCCTCCGACCTGTGAGAGACCTCCTCTTGCGAGGAAACGGAGGAAGATTATGGTTGTTACCAGCAAGAAAGGAAGAAGCTCCGTGAATATCGTCATGTTCACTGCGAAAGGTGATGCTATGAGTACCAGTCCCAGTACAAGGGTTAGATTTGTCAAGTTGGAGCCGACAATATCTCCGATTGCAAGCTGAACCCGCCCTTTCCTAACCGCTGTGAAGTCTAACGTGAGCTCAGGTAGAGATGTACCGATCGAAACCAGTTTTGCCCCAATCAAGATAGGCGGCACCCCGAAAGCCAAAGCAATGTTCATCCCGGAGATTACCACCAGCCGGGAGGCAACGATGACTCCGGCGAAGCTGAGCAGCAACTTTGCGACGATGGTTTTCAAACCCATCTTTTGAACCGACTCCTTTGCGTCCACGTCAATCCGAGGAGTCTTTTTCCGTGACATGATGTAGGTTGTGGCTACGAAGGTTCCGAGGAGACCTGCTCCTACGATCGGGCTTGAAACATTAATTATGTGATACTGAGATATGACGAGAAGCAGCGGAATCAAAGATGTAACGAAAAGAACGTCTGTTAACTCCACCAGAAGGTCCGTGGAACACGTTTTCATGTACCCTAATGTGCCAAGTATGCCGAGAACTGCGCCTAAGTTAAAGATGTTTGAGCCGAGAATGTCCCCCACACTGATGCCGGGAGCACCCTGAATAATGGAGAAAACTGCCACCGTTATCTCCGGGGTGGAGGTCATGACGGCGAGAATCGCAAACCCCGCGGCAGCTTCACTTAAACCGGTCAGTTCAATCAGTTCCTCTATGGATTTTATGGCGAAATGTCCAGATGAAGCCAAGAGAACCAAGGAACCCGCGAGGATCGATGCTTGAAGTACGATGCCAATCATCCCATTCCTCTCTGCATAACAAGTGACGCTTGAGATACCGCAGTTGTGAGTGAATAGGAGGTTGATTCAAATATATTTTCTGC
>PIYB01000051.1 GCA_003601835.1 Candidatus Bathyarchaeota archaeon | reverse complement strand
TCTTTTATAGTCTGGACAGCGCGAGGATGCATCATCAAAAACAGGTCTACACCTGCGAGGAGAAGACTCAGAGCGGTCACAGTTTCCCATATTGGACCTCTGAGTTCTCTTGGCTCCCATTCCGGTCCCATCTTCATCCAAGCCTCCCTCGCAGCCCAAGCGTTCGTAGTACCGGACAATGTTGGATGCTGGAGCTCCGTATCACCCATCAAAGCAGCCAGCCTAGCACGCTCATGAATCGTGAAAGAATATTCAAGACCATAACCTAACGCAGCAGTGGTCAAATCCATCAAAACCGAATCTTCAGACACGAACTGGTAGAGCTTACGGTTCAGCTCCTTCGCCCTGTTCAGATCCAGCGCCGTGAACCCAAGCACCAAATGACCATATTCAGCTGCCGCTTTGGCTACCTTGCCAAGAACCCCTGCCTCATCCATGTCAAGCGTAAGAGAACTGAGGAGAACCCTCTCGCCGTGTGCCACCTCAGCGACCTTAGCAAACACCTCACTGTCCTTCTTTGGATCTCCGCATCCACCTACAATAAGCGGAACATCCACTGCCTGCAGAACATCCTCAACCGTCTTTGCAGCATCTTTAGGCGAAGTATCCTTGATAAGCGGATCCGTACTCAGAAGGTGAATGGTAATCACATCCGCGCCGAACTTTTCAACCGACATTTTAGCCCAAGCTACGGGATCATCCATAACTTCTCGGACGTGCATCTTGAGAGCCTTCGGCAGAGACAAGGGCATGTCGAAAACATCCAAGGAGACAACAGGTGGATGCGGAGGCGCCCGTTCAAACAGGTAATAGGATGGGGAGGTTTCACCGCCAATCGTAACGGTTTTCCCACGGGATCCTCCTTGTTTTTTCGTGGCGCCCAACGTAACTTCCCGGATTCTTCCCGGATATTCCTCGACATGCGGGACAAAAGGAGCTTCCAGAATTACCTCAGGTTTCTCAGGTTTTGGCGGAGCAACAGGCTTCGGCGGAACCGGAGGTGCTCTAACAGCGGGTGAAATCTGTATCTCTAATTCGTCAACATTTATTTCTACGTCTTCAAGCTCAATTGCACCAAGCTTGTTGAGGAGCTCCAAGAGCTTCGGACCGATCTTAATTGTCTCCTTCTTTTTTTCTCTCGGCATCTTTTAATCCGTCTCCCTTACGATACGAATCTTCTTCGCGTATATCTTGGCGTCCTTGAGGATTATCTTGAACCCTCCGCCTATGGGCACAGCTGCTGTGGGAGGCATCGGCATCACAAACTCTTCTTCCTTAGCCGCTTCAGCCTTTTCTTCCGCTGGAGCCTTAACAGGCATGGCTTTCCATCTTTCCACAACAGGATGCTTCTTCTCTTTGAGGAAGGCTGCTAGCTCCTCGACTGTCGACACATCTTCTTCTGTGGCGATTTTGTCAATCACCTCTGCGGGTATGAAGTCTTTAACCCGCTCTTTGGCATCCTTCGGCATCCATACTATGCGGTTCCATCCGTCATCAGCCTGCAGAAACTTAGGCGACCTCATATACTCGAATGATATGCCGTGAAAACCGTCAACCTGTCTACCGCCCGCCGTTGAGTCAGCTATGGCTGAAAAAGTTAAACCGTTAACAGCTGTTCCTTTGTAGCCTCGGTGAACTATGCCTAACCCGTCAACTTCAGGTATGTAAAAAGCCGCAGCCTCAAAACATCCACAGGAAGTGTGAGGATACCCAAACGCCGTATAAAGCTGAACACGTGTAATTGTTCCCATCGTGTTTTTTTTCAAAGACTCATTAGCACCCGAATACTCTCCCTTTATCGGGTCAAGACATTCACCTTTGGATATCTTGAAGATCGGACCTTTAGGATCAACCCTTGCAGCTGCACGCCCATCAAACCAGCTGATAGCCCCACAATTCGCATATCTTTGCGGCGTAATCACACAGGAATGCGTGGGAGCAAAAGATTGGCAAAGGTTGCATCCATAAAACTCCGTCACATCTTCATCTCTCAGTCCCCTCGCCCGGGCATCGCGTGCTTCGTAAACCTTCATAGCCATCTCGTACATTTCGTCGACCTTGGCTTTGTCAGTGAAGAAGGTGATCTGAATCTTTTCGATGATGGGAAGCTCATTCTTGTACAGCCGGTACAGAACCTTCCCGATCATTGTGAATGTGTTCAGTCCTTTTTTGAACGATTTTTCGCTTAGCCGCAGCCACACATCGTACCGCTGGTTAACATGCATTAGCCCTTCGATGTAATTGCAGTATTCATGGATACGACGTTCAATCACGCCTTCAAGTTCTTCTTCAACTTCTTTCCCCGCGACCTCGACGAGAATTCCGATGGGATAGCTTTTTTTCTCCATGTCCTTGATGTCGGGACCAATTATCTTGATTTCCCCGTCTTTCACCTTGTCCATCGGTCTTGCTCGTACAAGTTCGAATTTACGTTCTATTCTCGGTCCGCCAAGCTCCATATGTGCATCTGCCCAGCGGATTCGCTCTCCTTCATAAATGACGCCCACATCAACTGGAACATCGTCGAACATGGACAAACCATTTTCACCCCTGTTTCAGCTTATCTACAATAACATCAAGGTTTTCTTTCCATTTTTCAACCGTGATATTCGGGAATGACCATGAAGCATGAGGCTGATAATGCTTGTCGAGACTTACCGTCTTAAGTTCTGAAGAGAAATGTTTTAAACCGGACAATATGAGCCATTCCATGTAATAAGGAATTCCAACGAACAGCGCTAGGTCATACCTGCCTTTGCCGTCTAACCCCTTCCACTCCGCATCTTTAAGCCGATTGGCAATGTCCACAATAGGCATCCACGTCGCCGGTTGAAAACCCCGGTTGACAAATTCTTTCACAACATGCGCCGTAGCTACCACCGTAACGTTTGAAACTTCGGCAAACCGAATTAAGTAGTCAATCATTTTTTCTTCGCCAATCTCGGTCTCAGATGCCTTGTGACCTACAATCAAGATTGGACGCTTGGCACGCTTCACCATACCCGCGACTATTTCAGGCTTACTGATGACAAGCGCCTTCTTGGGACCGGGGATTTCAGCTGTCTGCCAAGGTTCAGCCCGGTTCATCTCAAGATTCCTCCTTGCGTTTCCTGATCAATCTTGGAAGAAGCGTTGGATCCGGCACCCTTCTTTCCTTCCACCCGCTTTTCTTCAGAACCTTAAGAATCTCATCCCGCATCGTGATCGGAACATCAGCCAAAGTGCGGACAAAAAGATGAATGTCATCAGGCATCGTACCGTACAGCCGCCTACTTAGGTCAATATAATGCGTAAGCTTTATTGCCCGTCCCTTAGTGGTGTCGTTAGGCCGCATACAAAGCTTCGCGATCATAACCATAGCTTCCTCTTTAGTTTCAGCCGCATAGAAAAGATGCTCCGGAGCGGGTCCAGCATAAACGCGGTCTCCGGTGCGAGCATCATAAACGTACCAGTCTTCCTCACGGTCCTTTCTACCGAGAAGCATGCGTCGATATTTGGATCCGTGCGGGCCAACAATCACAGGTACACCTAGCCTCCAGAAACCGCTTGCGATTGAGGCTGCTTTTTGAGACATTGCGCCCCAAGCTACGCCTACAGCGCCAACACGGTTGTGAATGTAGTCAGCGATCTCCTCATAGTTCCCCATTAGCTTACGCTTGGCAAATATGCTGGCAATCTTTATCGCTGCGCCGGCTATGTGCGGGTTAGAAACACATGAACCAACGTTTACAATGCCGCCGGCGTCGAAAGACCCCGGATAAACCTCGTATGGGCTCTGTCCATTCTCGTCTTTGTACATCGCAGCGGACATCGCAGCGCACCCTGAAGTGAGCACTATGTAGCGGCGTTTAGCGAACTCCATAGCCATCTCTGCGACTTCTTTTCCTCCTTTCGGATAGTTAGCGCATCCAACTAAAGCGATTACTCCCGGTATTTCGCCTAAAACTATTGGGCCGCCGACATTCCTTATCTCAACATCCTGTATAGCGCCCCTTCCCGCACGCATCTTGTAAATTTCTCCCTTCATCTTCTTCTCAGCGGCCCTCACGATAAAGCTGTGAAGCGGCAAATTCTGTGGACACGCACTTTCGCAACGTGCACATCCAATGCACTCGTCATAAAGCTCGGCAAGAGCATCAAGTTTTCCCTTTGCAGCTTCAGCCACAGCTTCAGTGATAGGCAGGTCGTTCGGACAAGCTCTTCTACATTCGTAACATTTCCTGCATTCTTTTGCTCCTTTAATAACATCTTTTACGCTTGGAATTACTTTGAACTTCTTCCGTTTCGGAGCTACTAGAATAGCTGTTTTGACCGCTACTTCTCCAACCTTTTCCGGGTCAAGAATAAGAGCGCCCGGCGCTTTCCCATTAACAAGGTCAGACACGATTGCTTCAACCGGGTCCTGCGTTCGATTTTTCAGACCTAGACAATTTTTCGGGCTTGACGCGATTAAGGGCGCCTTAATCTTCTGAGCTTCTTGCAGCGAGTCGGCACGAATGCATTGTTCATCAACAACAACGACATCGGGTACGCCGCTTCTTATGTATCGGAGCTGCCAAGATATCGGTCCAACTATCTTCGCTTTGGGATCGTACCTAGTAATGTCATGAGCAGTGCAGCATAAGCCGGAAACTTCGACCATGCCTTGTAACCCGTTATCCTGTAAGTAATCCACTATGCCGATGGCTGACGGAACATTGTGGCCGACAACCATGATAACTGGCTTCGTTGAATCTACGACCCCCCAGCCTATGTTCACGAGGGAAGCGTCAGGGTCAGCTTTTGGAAAGTTGTAGGCTGATATCTGAGCTATGTCCGCAACTTCCATCCCCACTTGATCTATCATCCCCGCGTGGAAAACTTTGGATTCAAAATCAAGGTTGCTTCCTTCTTGACCTGTGTGGGTTGCCGACAATAAATGCGTAATCTCGGTTTCGCAGTAATCCAGAACGTCTTCCAAGTCTCCCAACGTTTCAGGCTTGACTCCGCAGACAAGACGCGTTACCGGAGCTTCAACCTCCACGTTTACTCCGCCCACATCTAACTTCAGGTCGTGACCGAATTTTTCCACCAGATGTTCAACAAGATGCCGTGCGTGAGCCACGTGAGTTGCGGCGCCTATACAACACGCAAGCAAAACTATGCGGGATTGCTGGGCGGCCATATCTAAGCCGCAGGCTCCTCGTTTGGATTGAGACAGGTCGCATTTTCCGAATGTGCAGAGGCAACAGACGTCGCAGAAAGGCATATAGAATGGCTTGTATTTTTCGAGAAGTTTGAAATCCCATTCTCTTAGGTCTACGGTTGATGGAAATGGTGTGGGGCCGACTTCCTCAGCCATTGCTTTTTCAATTATGTTGCCGATAGAAAGTTCCAAGCCCTTCACTGTGCCGAGGCTGCTTTTTAGCTCATCAATTTTTACGTGCATTCTCCTCTTTGGCACTTGTGCACTGTCCTATGAAGTGAGATGAATGTATTAGCAGAAGATGGATTTTATAGTATTTATTTCTATCCTAGTTAAATGGTGAGGCTTGAAAAACTTTCACCCACCGAAAAATGTGCTAACGTATAGACTTCTTTTTCATGTATATTTTGAGCGCGGAAAACACAACCCATGATATAGCCGCTGTAGCTGAGACAATTTCAGGAACCGCGACGCCAGCGACGTAGACCTTAGCCCAGTATAACATCCATGAGCCTAGACCAATTACGAATGAGGAGACGCCTAATATTGACTTTTTTTCTATGCCGTACACAAGGCAGGACAGAATTAAGAATAAAAAGAACAACACTGAAACCGTTGTATGAAGACGCCCGTAAACCTCGTCGAAAACAGCTACCAGCTGAAGAGAAAACGCTGAAGCTGTCAGAAGAAGACTTGTATATTTTGCATGTTTTTTGAAATCTGTAACGGCGTAGATGATTAGGAGAAAACCAGCCGAAACCAAGCCGAAGTTGTAGTAACCAGCACATATTCCTTTCAAGCTATGACCTAGATCACTAAGCGCGTTCTTCCACCAGCTGAACCAAGGTGCCGAAAGTATCGAGACGGCTATGAAAACATAAGCGACTAAAGGTCCAAAGATACCGAACAACGCGTAAAACTTCCTGTCTGTCAAGCGAGCACCATCCAACAAGCATGAACAGCCAAGAGAATTCTGTAAGTTCTGCTTTAAAGGCTTTTAAATTTTTTAAAGCAATTTTGCGCCTTAAAAATGAACAATCCTACGTTAGAAGAATTAAAGATTATAGACCGAAGGTTCCTTTATAAGCAGTCTCGCATATTATAACATAGATTTGGTGTTTGGATAGGATGCGTCTTTGAACATTTCTGGTTTATCTCGGTCTAAAACTACAGCACAAAGAATAACTGACGGATGAAGGATTAGTGATGTCTAAGAACATAACAGAGGAAACCCTCGCAAAAAAGGTAAGGCTTTTCCTGAATTTCAGACGTTACAAAATAGAGACACAAACTGAGGAAAAAGACCTAATCAATTATGTCGTCACCAAAAAAGGAGAAGACGGCAAGACATTACTGCAGGTTATTTACGGAACGACTCTAGCCTCAGGAAAGGTAGGAGTTCATCACATCAGGAAACTTAAAGAGAAAATCGACAAGGAAGGCTTCAAAGCCGGCATCATAATAGGACAAGGCTTCTCATATTCGGCGCGAAAAGAAGCCAAAGCAAACGGCATAGAAACCATTGAGGAAAGGAGAATACCGATATTCAACATTTTCAACCACTACTTAGTTCCCAAACATGAGATTCTGAAGAAAGAAGAAGCTGAAAAGCTACTAGAAAAATATCACGTAAAGCCTTACCAGCTTCCCAAAATAAAGGCTTCCGACCCAGCAGTTTTCCTGATCGGAGCAAAACCGGGCGACATAGTCAAGATTTTGCGTAACAGCCAAACCGCCGGAGTCCACGTCACCTACAGACACGTCATATGACCCTAGACGCCGAGTTTCTGCCGGCGCTTTTCAACCATCACCTTCTGAAGCTTCAAGATGCAGTAGGCACGCATCGAGATGACTTGGGAGAAGACAAAAATGGACAGATAGACAACGTATAACTTCGAAAGAGGGAACAGCATGGGACTCAAGGATAACAGACCAGTCGGTGAACACGAGTTCTATTGTTGCGGCGCAAGAGTTCTGATCAAGGGAGGAAAAATCAAGGTATTAACTGAACCGCGAATAAAACAGTGCCCTCTACATGAGATGCTATACGGAACTAAAGAGCTGAATAAAGCTAGCGTCGAAAACTCTGTGGAAACCAAGATACAGACCTTTGGGTTTTGTTGCGAAGACAGAGCCTTCAGCGATTCCAAGATTGTCCCTTACGGAAGCTCTGAAATCATATCCGTTTGCATGAAAAAGAAGATCTTGGACTGCGCAGTCACGGTTTGCGAAGGCGCTGGAACGGTCGTGACAGACAATCCAAGACTTGTTCAAGCAATCGGTGCTAGGCTTACAGGGATTGTAAGAACATCGCCTATTAGAACCACCATCAAGTACATACGGAAAAACGGTGGAACACCTATCGATGCAAACACGGCGAAAATTGACCAAACTCAAGGCATACTTAAAGCAGCAGAACTAGGATTTCATCGCATCGCAGTCACTGTGGCAAGCTTTGATTCACACAGTATCGAGAACATCAGAAAGGTTGAAAAGAAACACAGATTTGAAGCCGCCATTTTCTCCGTCTGCAACACTTGCGCAGACAAAACTGATGCAGAAAGAATCTCAGCGGGAGCAGATATTGTTTGTGCCAGTGCCTCCAAGATTATCCGTGACAAAATCGGTCCAAAGGCTCTTCTCCAGCTAGGCGTAGGGATTCCCGTGTTCGCGTTGACAAAACTCGGAAAGAACCTTCTTTTGACATATCTGATGGAATTCGATGAAAAGATCGTCGCTTTCAGAACTCGCAGGTTGCCGTATATCATTGAAGCTAGAAGCCCAAAGCTAAAAGATACGAAAAACAGCAAGCATAAATGTAGTGCCCTCAATCAAAATAGAGAAAAACGGGAGAAATAGAAATGTACACTGTCCAGATAATCCCGATTGAGAACCTGCCTATCATCAATAAAGGAGACGACATTGGAAAACTTGTCTGCGAAGCCGCGGAAAAGCAAAACACGCCGCTCAAAGAAGAAGACATAATAGTCATTACTCATGTCATAGTTTCTCGAGCTGAAGGAAACGTCATCAATCTCGATGAGGTAGTTCCTTCACATTTCGCTGAGACAATAGCGAAGCAATACAACCGCGATGCTGCTCTGGTTGAAATCGTCCTCAGAGAAGCAAAATCAATTATCCGCATGGGCGACGGGCACATAATCGCTGAAACAAAACACGGACTTATTTGCGCAAATGCGGGAATTGACAGGTCAAATGTTCCCGGAGAAAGAAACGTTGCTCCTTTACCTGAAGATCCTGACCTTTCAGCCCGCAGAATCCGCAGAAGGATAAAAGAAATCACGGGAAAAGATGTGGCTGTAATCATTTCGGATACTCATGGACGAGCTTTGCGCAGAGGAGAAATCAACGTTGCAATAGGCATCGCTGGGATGAAACCGATCCGTGACCGGCGAAACGAGACCGACCTTTTCGGTTACACCTTAAGGATTAAGCAGACAGCGGTGGCAGATGAGCTATGCTCAGCAGCTGAACTTGTGATGGGACAGGCAGATGAAGGCATACCTGCGGCTATAATCAGAGGCTACGCATACGAAAAATCAAAAGAAGCATCTATATCGGATCTTCTTTGGCCTAAAGAAAAGTCCCTGTTCATTTAGCGTTGTGAGAACCT
>PIYB01000050.1 GCA_003601835.1 Candidatus Bathyarchaeota archaeon | reverse complement strand
AGGACGTGCATATTTCTGCGAGTGGTGAAAAGTGAGGGATCAAGTTCACACGAGGCGGTTGCGTTCATACTTAGCCTACGTGACTCCGTCCTAGACTGTACACCACGCTTTAGATGTTCCGTTCTTTTTCCCACATGGTTCACATCTAGTCCACCGTTTTTATCGTCACTTTTCACATCGTATAGGCAGGAATTGATGAAAAATGGAAAAGGTTAAGCTAGCCATACCTAAGGGCCACCTAGCGAATCCTACGTTTAAGACGCTTGAACGTGCAGGATACGTGATTTCAGGCGGCGAGTCTACTTACCGACCGACGGTGAACGATCCGATGATAGAACTGAAGGTTCTCCGTCCGCAGGAGATCCCGATTTTCATCAGCGAAGGGTTGCAAGACCTAGGCATTACCGGTTTGGATTGGCTGCGGGAGACACGCGCAGACGTCGAGGTTCTTCTTAATCTAGAATATTCTTTCGTTAGACTTGTCTTGGCTGTGCCTAAGATTTGGACGAGCATAAACTCGCTTTCAGAACTCTTGGAATGGTTTTCGCGGGAAAAGAGAACGTTAAGGATTTCCACCGAATATTTAAACCTTGCAGATGAATACATTCGGGCGAACCCTGTTTACCGGAAACTTTATGGTGAAGCAGAGCCGCTAGTGATAACGCCGTGGTTGAAGAAAGGCGAAAACAGCAGCGTCGTTCTTTTCCTTTCTTTTGGGGCAACCGAAGCGAAACCTCCTGAGAACGCTGACGCCATAATCGATGTTATTGAAACCGGTGCAACACTTGAACAGAACGACCTTAAGCCAATTGAGACCGTGATGGAGTCCACAGCGGTTCTCATAGCAAACAAGAAGTCACTGGTCAATCCCGCAAAAAAAGAGAAGATCTATGATGTTCTTACGCTGTTACGGGGGGTTGTGGACGGACGGAAGAAGCTTCACATCTTTGTGAACGTGAAAGCACAGAACCTGCAAAAACTGTTGAACAGTCTACCAGCGTTGAAAAGGCCGACTGTTGCTCCTCTTTCGGATAAGGACTGGTACTCGGTGAACACCGTGATTGAGAGAAACCGGTTTTTGGAGATTCTCCCAGTCTTAAGAAAACTCGCTCAAGGTCTAGTCGTCTACGAGCCTAGGCAGGTTTTGCCGCTTGATGAGATGAACTTCGGAGGCGAGGATGAAGCTTGAGAGCAACACTGAGCATTAGAACTGTGGAAGGCTTTGATGCAGCCAAGGGTCTGCTAGAGAGAAGATGGCCAAAGGCTAAAACGTTCGATTCTGAGCTCGCCAACTATGTTGGTGCAATCATAGAGGAAGTCAGAAGACGAGGCGACGCTGCTCTATTTGATTTCACGGAGAAGTTTGACGACGTGAAATTGGATTCGGGTTCTCTAAAGGTGAACCCTGAAGAGTTCGAGAAAGCCTACAGCGAAGTCAGTGAAGACATCGTCTCTGCGCTTAAGACTGCTAAAGAACGTGTAGAGAAATTTCAAAGGAGGCTTCTGAAACGGTTAAGTTTTGAGTGTGAGACTGAAGGAGTCAAGATCCGTAATGTTGTCACCCCGATTAGGAGGCTTGGTTGCTACGTTCCCGGAGGCGAGGCAGCATACCCAAGCAGTTTGGTTATGATTATTGCTCCCGCTAAGGTTGCTGGGGTTCATGAGATCGCTGTTTGTTCACCGCCCCGAAGCAACGGCGAGGTCAGCCCTTTGATATTGGTAGCTGCGGACCTTTGCGGCGTGAATGAGGTCTACAAAGTTGGAGGGGCTCAAGCAATTGCGGCTATGGCTTATGGAACCGAGACGATTAAGCCGGTGGACAAGATTGTTGGACCGGGCAACCGATACGTGTTGACAGCAAAGATGCTAGTGTCACGTGATCTCCCTGTAGATATGCCAGCCGGGCCAAGCGAGATCATTGTTTTAGCTGATGAGCTAGCTGACCCCCGCGAAATAGCGTTGGATATGGTATCTCAAGCTGAACACTTAGACGGGGTTTCAGCTCTGGTCACAACATCGAAGGAGGTCGCAGAGAAGGTTGTTGAAGAGCTCAGGCACATGGTTTCTTCCTTGCCTAATCGTGAGATGGTCGTCCGAAACCTGTCTAGAAACGGTTTCATTCTTGTCTGCAAAAACATGAAGGAAGCTGTTTTGTTTGTCAACAAGTTTGGGCCAGAGCACCTTGAGATAATGGCAAAGGATGCGCGGCGCATAGCAGGGCAAGTAACGTCTGCTGGGCTTGTTTTGGTTGGAAGGTGGACGCCGGTAGCAGCCAGCGATTATGGTTTAGGAACGGTTCATGTGCTTCCTACGCAAGGGTTTAGTCATGTTTATTCTGGGCTTTCGGTGCTTGATTTCATTAAACGGTTCAGCATCGTAGAATGTTCGGAGGAAGGACTGTTAAAGGCGAAGGACACCGTGAAAGTGTTAGCTAACAGTGAGGGCTTGCTTAACCATGGTTTGGCTGTGGAGGGAAGATTTGACAATGCCTAAACGTAGCAGCTTCATGCTTAAGGAACTGCTGGCGGAAGCTCAACAGTTGGGCGTCTATGATGTGGGTGAGACTGTCATGAGATTAGCGCGTAGGCTCGGTAAGAAACCTTCAGAGATTGTTAAGCTCAACTCTAACGAGAACTTTTTTGTTCCACTCGATCTTCTCAGAGAAGCCTTAAAAGAGATCGCGGCAGAAGCTGATCCTAGGGTTTATCCTAGAGATGAACCGAAAGAGCTCAAAGAATCTCTCAGCCGCATTCTTGCAGTTTCTCCTGATCAGATAGTGATTGGAACCGGCAGCGACCAGCTGATTGACCTAGTTTCAAGGATGATGCTTCGACCGGGTGATGAAGCTCTCTCGATCTTCCCGACTTTCTCCATTTACGAGCGTTGCGCAAGGATTCAAGGCGCAACCTATAAGTTCATACCGTTGAAAGAAGATTTCTCGCTTGACGTTGAGAAACTGTTGAACACCGTTACATCTAGGACCCGGCTGATTTTTCTGTGTTCACCTAACAACCCGACGGCTAACCAGTTCAGTCTGCAGAGCATCCGGTTTTTGGCGGAAAGTTTCGAGGGACTTGTGGCAGTTGATGAGGCGTACGTGGATTTTGCTGGTGACTCGCTTGTCAGTCTTGTTGAGGACCTTGAAAACCTTGTTGTTTTTAGAACCTTCTCTAAAGTGTTTGGTTTAGCTGGTTTAAGAGTGGGATTTGCAGTAGCAAACCTTGAGCTTGCACGTGTTATGGACGAAAGGTATCAGATGCCATACAGCGTTTCTTTGGTTGGTTTGCTGATGGCTCTCAAGCTTTTGGAGAAAAGAGAGAAAATAAAGATTGCGGTTGAAAACGTGAAGGCTGAGCGGAATAATCTTATACGTCAGCTTAACAGCATTGAAGGGGTTCAGGTTTTTGATTCTCAGACGAATTTTGTTCTTTTCCAAGTTGATAGAAGCTCGGAACAGGTTTACAGACAGCTTTTGGATAAAGGGGTGATTGTGAGAAACATAGGGCGGGTTCTCAGATACGAGAACTGCTTGAGGGTTACTGTTGCCCCTTCCTCTATGATGGAAAAGTTTTTGACAGCGTTAGAGGAGGTCTTGGGATAGTTGGCTTCTGGAAACTATTTGGTGTTGAAGGTTAATGGGCAGGAGGCTTACGTAAGAAAGGACAGGCTTGACGAGTTGAGAAAGGTTGACGGCGTCGTTTTCGACTGTGACGGTGTGCTGGTTGATGTCCGAGGATCCTACAACCGGGCTATCTCGAAAACCTCAGCTTACATACTTGAAGGGTTAACGGGAATCCCGGTGGACGAGAATTTTGTTTCAGACGAAGTCATATTTCTTTTCAGGCGAACGGGAGGTTTTAACTGTGACCGGGACACCGTTTACGGAATTGTTATGTTCATGCTTATGAAGCTGCCTGAAGAGATACGGATGAAGCTCAGAAAACTTGTGCAGACGGTTGAGTGGCAGCCTGATGCATTTGAACGTTTCTCTCGGCTTAAGAAGCTTGTTAAGGAAACGTTGAAACCAGTAGAATTGAACGAAAAATTCTTTGAAGGATTCGTTGATGAACTCAAAAAGTTTACAGAACGCCTTGACGCTTCAGGGGTTGATTCTGTTGACAGAGATCTTGCTCCACACAGATCCGTATCTCAGGATGACTTCTATACCAGCATAAAACGGTTCCTTCTCTATCCCGGTGATGTAGGAGAAAGCGTGGTTTCAACGGTTTTCGAGGAGTTCTTCTGCGGTCCCGCTCTTTTCAAGAAGACATATGGAATCGAACCAAAGTTCAACAGTGCACCGGGCATGGTTGAGAATGAGACTGTCATCATCCAAGCTGAAACCTTGGATCGTCTGGCTGCGGTGTTGGGTAAACGTAACATCGGGATCGCTTCAGGAAGCAGGTTTGAGCCTCGCCGTCAGGTTCTGAACGGTCTTTTGTCGAAGTTTAACCGTGAAGCTTTGGTTTTCGTCGAGGTTGTGGAGAAGGCTGAACGTGAACTCTCAAACAGTGACTGCGCAGAGGTAAATTTGAAGAAGCCTCATCCTTTCTCGTTGATCAAATCAGCTGAAGGTTTCGGTGGTTTCGTTTACGCTTTGTATGTTGGGGATTCAATGGAGGACGCGTTGATGGTTGAGGAAGCCCGTAAACGTGACCCTCGTTATCTGTTCGCCGGGGTCTACAGGTTTTCCGGTGTTGATGACGTTGTTCGACGGATCTTCCTGAATTCTGATTGTGACATGGTGATACCTTCCGTTAATGAGTTGCCTTTTGTGTTAGAAAAAGTAAGGAGGTTGAAAAATTGAGAACAGGCGAAGTTTCGCGAAGGACAAGGGAAACGGACGTTTATGTTAAGGTGAACCTTGACGGGTCTGGAGCGTCTGATGTTGTTACTGGCGTGGGCTTCCTTGATCACATGTTGGTGTCTTTGGCGACTCACAGTTTGATCGACATCACAGCGAAGGCTTCTGGAGACCTGACTCATCACACAGTTGAAGACGTAGCTATATGCTTAGGCGAGGCGATTCTTGAAGCCTTAGGCGACGCGAGAGGCATATCCCGGTTTGGCTGGGCGATTGTTCCTATGGACTGTTCCTTGGCTTTTGCCGCCTTAGACCTTGCTCGCAGACCCTATGTTAAGGTGAACTTGAAGCTGAGAGGAAAAAAGGTTGAGGACATGCCGTGTGAAAACATCCTTCATTTCCTGGAGAGTTTGGCTATGGCTTTGCGGGCGAATGTGCATGTGTGGGTTGAGTACGGTTCGAATGACCACCACAAGGTTGAAGCTGCTTTCAAGGCGTTAGCTCTGTCCCTGAGGCACGCTGTTTCTGTTGATCCGAGACGAAGGGGGGTTCCAAGCTCGAAGGGAGTGATCTGAAACGTCTAAGGCTGCGATAATAGATTGCGGCGTCGGCAACCTGTTCAGCATAACTTGTGCCCTTCGCAAGGCGGGGCTTGACGCGAGCATTGTTTCTTCGCCCAGTGAACTGAAGGACGTGGATGCCGTTGTTCTTCCAGGAGTAGGCAACTTTAACGCTGGTTCTCGGAACCTGAAGATGCTCAGAAACAAGATTTTCAGCTTGGTTGACGAGGGGGTTCCGCTTTTAGGCGTGTGTCTCGGCATGCAGTTGCTGTTTGAGTCAAGTGAGGAAAGTAAAGGTGAAGGTTTAGGTTTGTTTAGGGGGCGGGTTGTCCGGTTGCCTAAGACTGTGAAGATTCCGCACATGGGTTGGAACACGTTGAAAATCCTTAGGCAATGTGACCTTCTGGCTGGCGTTTCTGAAGATGACTACTTCTATTTTGTTCACAGCTACTATGGCAACCCGGCTGATGCGGCTGTGGTCGTGGCGGAAACGGATTACGGTTTGAACTTTGCATCAGTTGTGAACCGAGGCAACATTTATGGTACTCAGTTTCACCCGGAGAAGTCAGGTGAACCCGGGGTGGCTGTGCTTAGGAACTTCGTTGGGATTGTCAAGAAATAGATGGATGATGGAATGATGGACGTTATTCCAGCTATAGACATGATGCAGGGCAAGGTTGTCCGACTTGTCAGGGGAGATCCTAAACGTGCCAAGGTTTACGAGCATCTAGGCGACCCTGTTAGTTTGGCGAAAAGGTGGGAGTCTGAGGGTGCACGGATAATTCACGTTATTGACTTGGACGCGGCTCTTGGTCTTGGAAACAACACGAGAATAGTCGAGGAAATTGTTCACGTGGTCAAGGTTCCGGTTCAGGTCGGCGGAGGAATCCGAAGCCTCAACTCTGCGCGGAGACTGCTTGAGATGGGCGTAAGCCGTGTTGTTTTAGGTTCTCTCGCGTTTGAGCAGCCCTGTGCTATTCAAGCTCTTCTGGAAGGGTTTGGAGCTAACCGTGTGGTTGTTGCTTTGGATAATCTTGGCGGAGAGGTTGTGGTTCACGGTTGGACCGCTTCTACACGGGTAACCGTGGATGAGGCTGTTGACAGGTTTGCAGCTATGGGAGCCGAGTTTTTCTTGGTCACCTGTGTTGCGCGTGATGGAACCTTGTCCGGTCCCGGTTTTGAAAGTTTGCTTCGGGTTTGCCGTCGGGACGTAAAGGTTATCGCGGCTGGCGGCATCCGGAGCTTAGATGACCTAGTGGCTTTGAAACGTCTCGGAGTGGTGGGAGCTGTTGTAGGTAAGGCGTTGTATGAAGGTCGGTTCAGTTTGGGTGAGGCTTTGAGAAGGGTTGAGAATGATTAGCTTGAATGGAGGGTGTTAACTGGCTTGGTTTTGGCGAAAAGGATTATACCGTGTCTTGATGTGGATCATGGTCGCGTTGTGAAAGGGGTAAGGTTTGTTAGCCGCCGGGGTGCGGGGGATCCTGTTGAACTGGGTAAACGTTACAGTGATGAGGGTGCTGATGAACTTGTTTTTCTTGATATCACGGCTTCTCCTGAAAAACGGGATATTCTGAAGGATGTTGTTCGAGCCGTAGCGGCTGAGCTGACGATACCTTTCACCGTTGGCGGCGGCATTCGAAGCGTTGAAGACGCACGGGCGGTTCTATGCAGCGGCGCAGACAAGGTTTCAGTTAACACTGCTCCCGTTGAGAACCCTGGTTTAGTCAGGGAACTGGCGGAAACGTTTGGGCGGCAATGTGTGGTTGTGGCGATTGATGCGAAGAGACGTTACGAGAAAAGGTCTGACAAGATTGTTGTTGAGACAGCTGAGGGTCCATGCTGGTTTGAGGTTCACATCTACGGTGGGACAGGTGGGAAGCCTACTGGGTTGGATGCGCTTAAGTGGGCTGAAACCGTTGCGGAGTTAGGTGCCGGAGAGCTTCTTGTCACCTCAATGGACCGGGATGGCACGAAGAACGGGTATGACCTTGAGTTGACCCGGGCTATGGTTGAACGGGTTAACATCCCGGTTATAGCAAGCGGAGGAGCGGGTAAGCTTGAACATTTCCTAGAAGCCTTTACAGTTGCGGGAGCGGATGCGGCTTTAGCTGCCTCGGTTTTTCATTTTGACAATTATCCGGTGCCGGTTGTCAAACGTTACTTAGCCAGTAAGGGGGTGCCAGTTAGGATTTGAACATGCGGAAGATTCTCAGCGTCGACGATCTGGACTTTGAGAAGATGCATGGGTTAATACCGGTTGTGGTTCAGGACTGTGATTCTCTGGAAGTTTTAACGTTGGCTTACGTGAACCGTGAAGCTTTGGAAAAGACGTTGCAGACTGGTTACGCGCATTATTACCGTCGAAGCCACAGTCGGGTTATGAAGAAAGGAGAAACCTCGGGGCACGTTCAAGAAGTCAAGGAAATCCTTGTTGACTGCGACTATGATGCTGTTCTGTTCCTTGTTAAGCCATCTGGGCCAGCGTGCCACTTGGGTGAACGGACATGTTTCCACAACGAGCTGAAAACACGTAAGAGGCCGTAGATCCTTCATTTTTCTTTGTCTGCACTGCGTCTAAAACATGTGCTTGCGTTTTTCTAGGCGTGTTGTCAGGGAGGATTCTATATCTCTCTTGCTTATAGCGGGTTATGAACTGCCAAAAAGTTTGGTGATATACGATTGGTTGAGTTGAAAGTCGGCATCATAGGCACCGGGAAAAGAAAAGTTCGTGGGGACGCGATGGGTTACGGTATGGCATACCATCATGCCGCAGCCTACTCGGCTTTGGGCAACTGTAGGATCGTTGCCTGCGCAGATATTGTACGTGAGAACGTTGAAGCTTTCGCAGAAGCTTACGATGTGCCTTCGGTTTATCTTGACTACAATAAGATGCTTAGGAAAGAGAATCTTGGCATGATCAGCGTTTGCACGTGGCCTCATCTTCACGCTCAGATGGTTATTGACTGTGCAGAAGCAGGTGTGCGGGCTGTTCACTGTGAGAAACCGATGGCTGACACTTGGGGCGGTGCGAAAAGAATGGTTGAGGCATGCAGAAAACATGGTGTTCAGCTCACTTTTGATCATCAGAGACGGTTCGGTCGCCCGTTCCGTTTAGCTCGGGAGCTTGTGAAAGCCGGTGAGATCGGTGATCTTGTGCGGTTGGAGGGTAGCTGCGGAGACATTTACGATTACGGTACACATTACGTTGACATGTTTGGTTTTTACAATGATGAAACACCTGCAGAATGGGTAATGGGACAGGTTGATTATTCAAAGGAAAAACTGATATTCGGGATGCCGGTTGAAAACCACAGCGTCTATTTGTAGAGGTACAAAAACGGCGTCTACGGGTTCATGTGCACGGGAGAAGCAGGCAAGGCTGTTGGTGCCCATAACTGGTTGGTTGGAACGGAGGGTGCCATAGAAGTAGGAGCATCAGATGGGTCAACTTTAAGAATCAAACGTAAGGGTTCATCTCGGTGGGAAACCGTTGACACTCAAGGCGAAGGGTTGCATGGACCAGGATACATTGAACGGGCAATAGCTGATGCTGTGGATGCTCTTTTGACAGACCGCGAGCCGGAGCTAAGCGCACGAAAAGCTTTGAACGCCACGGAGACCATATTTGCATGCTACGAGTCAAGCCGCCGCCGAGCTATGGTAA
>PIYB01000049.1 GCA_003601835.1 Candidatus Bathyarchaeota archaeon | reverse complement strand
AAGATGAGCTAAGAGAAATAGTTAAGCTTGTAGGTCCAGAAGCGCTGCCGGACAGTCAAAGATTAATTCTCGAAGCCGCTAGGATGCTTAGAGTCGCGTTTCTCCAGCAGAACGCCTTGGACCCAATAGATACCTATTCAGCCCCGCAGAAACAGTTTAAAATGCTGAAAATCATCGTTGACTTCTATCGCGCCGCAGGAAGGGTTATAGAAAGAGGCACCCCGATTTTCAAGGTAACCCAGCTATCTGTAATACCAGAAATCTTGAGGATGAAAAATGAGATTCCAAACGATAAGACTAAGATGTTTGACAAGCTATACCAACGCGTTAAGGAACAACTTTCGAGTCTCGAAGAATCTCTGAGGTGAAAACTTTGGAAATAGCTAGGCCTGAATACATTGATGTTTCAAGAATCTCCGGTCCCATCATAGTTGTTGAAGGCGTGACGGATGTAGGTTTCGACGAGTTAGTTGAGGTGGTGACCCCGACTGGCGAGGTTAGACGAGGAAGGGTTCTCGAGGTTGGAAGAGGAAGAGCCATAGTCCAAGTTTTTGAAGGAACAGCAGGCCTGTCTTCATCTGAAACCCGTGTCCGTTTCCTAGGTGAACCATTAAAGGTCCCTGTCTCAACCGAGATGCTTGGGAGAATAATGAACAGTCTAGGAGAGCCAATCGACGGTAATCCGAAACCCTTCACGGAAGTTCTACGTGATGTGAATGGCAGTCCACTGAATCCTGTTGCAAGGGAGTATCCGAGAGATTTCATTCAGACCGGTATCTCGGTCATCGACGGGATGTGTTCGCTTGTTCGAGGACAGAAACTGCCAATATTCTCCGCGTCCGGTCTTCCGCATAACGTGCTGGCTGCTCAAATAGTTAGGCAAGCGGAGATCGCTGCCGGAGAAGACTTTTACATAGTTTTCGCGGCTATGGGAATAAAACATGATGAAGCTTCCTTTTTCCGCAGAAGCTTCGAGAGAGGAGGAGCTATAAAAAGAGTTGCAATGTTCATCAACCTCGCTGAAGACCCCACTATGGAAAGGATAATAACCCCTAGAACGGCGCTCACCCTAGCGGAATATTTAGCTTTCGAACAGGAAGCGCATGTCCTTGTTATACTGACAGATATGACTAGCTACTGCGAAGCTCTTAGGGAGGTAAGCGCTTCGTTGGAGGAGGTTCCAAGCAGAAAAGGGTATCCGGGATACATGTACAGCGACCTTGCAAGCATATACGAACGTGCAGGAAGAATCCAAGGAGGAAACGGTTCTATAACCCAAGTGTCCATATTGACGATGCCTAACGATGACATTACACACCCCATCCCCGACTTAACAGGCTACATAACGGAAGGGCAGATAGTTCTAGAAAGGGAACTGCACAACAAGGGAATTTATCCGCCGGTTAATGTTCTCGTCAGTTTATCAAGGTTGATGAAGGATGGAATTGGAAGAGGGAGAACACGAGAGGATCATGCAGATCTTTCAAGCCAACTTTACGCTGCTTACGCCCATTGCAATGAGCTCAGGTCGCTTGCCTCCATTATAGGTGAAGAAGCCCTTTCACAACGCGATCGGGCCTATTTGCGTTTCGGCAATGAATTCGAGATGAAGTTTATAAGCCAAGGGAAAGAGGAAAACAGAACAATAGAAGAAACGCTAGAAATAGCTTGGGAACTGCTTTCCATATTACCTGAAGAAGATCTCACAAGGATTCATAGAGAATACCTAGATAGGTATCTGAAGAAACACAGAGGCGATGTCGTTGCCTGAGATCTCGCCAACTCGCATGAATCTTCTAAGACTCAGGAGAAGCCTCCAATTAGCTGAGTCTGGTCGTGAGATTCTTGAGAAGAAAAGGGACGTTCTCATGGTGGAGCTTAGAAACTTTGCTTACGACATGCAGAGAACTCGTGAAGAAATGAATAGAGCTTTAAGAGAAGCCTATTCGTACGTTGAAAGGGCGGCGGTTTATCTAGGACTCGAAAATATTGAAAAGATTGCAGAGTCAACAAGCATATCTATAGATTTTTCCGTTGACTATCGTAGCGTCATGGGAGTTGTCATTCCGCTACTCAAAGTAAAAGGCGGAGAACCTCAGCCTAATTACGGATTTTTTGGAACAAACATTTATCTTGACATCGCGTTCATAAAGATTCGTAATCTTTTAGATGTTATTTGCAGATTAGCTGAGCTGGAGGAGTCCGTTTATCGGATTGCCAATGCTGTCGAGAGCACACAGAGGAGAGTCAACGCTCTGAAGCAGATACATATACCGAGATACAGAGAGCTCGTTAAGAATATAGAAGCTATTCTCGAAGAAAGGGAAAGAGAAGAGTTTGTAAGGATGAAGAAGGTTAAAAACATAATTGAGAGAAGGAGGGCTAGGTTATGAGCGAAGATAAGTTTTTAAAGAGAATCCTTATACCAACCGACGGTTCAGACCCTTCAATGCGAGCAGCAGAATTCGCGATAAAGATAGCTAAACATTTCAACTCCGAAATAGTCGCCATCTATGTTATTGACCGAGTAATACTCGAAGAGGTCTCCAAGGTCCATGAACGACACGGACTTGAAGAAGAAATCAGAAAGAACGCTGAAAGATGCTTAAACTACATCGTTAAGTTAGCTGAAAGGAAAGGTTTAAAAGCTCGTTCTATAGTAGTTGAGGGGCAACCTCATGATCAGATCGTCCGTTACGCCGAATCCTTGAAGGCGAATATGATCATAATAGGGTCAAAAGGTAGAAGAGGAATGAACAGAATACTGATTGGAAGCGTTGCCGAGAGAGTGATCGAATACGCGCCATGTCCGGTTCTAGTGATCAAATAGATCGGTGCTGCTCAATGGGAACGGAAGAAATAAAAAAAGAGTATGGGCGGTTTAAGCTTGATCTGGAGCGAATGGTAGAGGAAGAACTTAGACAGATAGATAAAAAAATAAAAGCGTTAGAAACCGAAGTAGAAATCGTTGGAAAAGAAACTGAAGAAGAGTTAAATAATAACAATGAATCTAAGAAAGGATAAAGAACTGGCGAGAGAGGGAATGGAATCTTGAAAAGACGCTTTTTAATGTTAGTCATACTGGCTCAACTTATTCTCGGCGTGACAGCTTCAAGCGTTCTTGCTCTTTCTGTTAACTTGAAAGCCAACCAGATAGAAGCAAACGCAGATCAGCTGGCAGGAACACAATGGGACAAAGCGTTAATTGCTTTAGCTGCCGGTCTTGCCGTCGGCTTGGGTTGTTTAGCAGCTGGAATGGCGATTGCAGCATCCGGGTCCGCCGCTATAAGCGCAGCAACGGAAAAACCTGAAACGTTTTTCAAGAGCTTTTTGGTCGTAGCATTAGCTGAAGCTCTGGCTATATATGGGTTGATAATTGGAATACTTTTATGGCTAAAACTATGATTCCGTCATCAATCGCGGAACACTTATGAAGCTATTTTTTCAAGCCAGACCGTTTGAGAATAACGCTCTCTGCTTAGAGATAGCTACATGGTCTCAACTGTCTCAGTCGTCTTTTTAGTCTCCAAAAATTGAGAAGCAGCCTCAAGAGAATGCACACAGTAAAATAAGGGGATTTGCAGGAGAATGTTTTGGTCAAACATGCTGAGCCGGAGTTGTATAAAAAAGAATAAAACAGAAAGCGGACTTTGGATACGCGCCGCACCTATGCTATAAGTCGCGCAGAGAGCCTTTTTCTCCATACCTTGATGATTCAGGTTGGAACTGCTGTTATAAATCGTTCCGTTAAACTATTGAATGGCACGTTTAGCCGACATATTTCGTCATATCAACAGTAAATAACTGAAAAATGTTTCAAGGAAGTCTATATAAGCCTCGGTGCCGAACACTAATATGGGAGGCTCAACGTTTTTGTCGGTGTATGGAGCTATTGCTAAGATGCGTTTTGCGATAATTGACAAGCTGAAAAGGGCAGGCGCAGTTTCTCCGGAGACGGCTGTGACTCCCGAAGAAGCCGACTTGAGCTTGGAGGAGATTCGTTGGCTAAAGTATCTCGCCGGCGGATCGCTTTCAACAATAAAAAAGACGGAAAACGGAAGATATTACGTCTAAAAAAGAATACACGCAAGAATCCTAAATCTAATCTTGGACTGTGTGATTTGCAGTTCACTCCGCGTAACCTTATTTTGCTACAGAATGCTGTTCTAAACGTAGGCTTACCTGTAGACTTAAACAGCAAAAGATCCAAAAACACAATTTTAAAATAGCTGTGTGGTCTCTCTTGAGCAATTAATGGAGGACTAATATTGGCGAAGGTCTTAGTGTCGCTGAAGATTTTTCCTTCAGGTGTTGAAGTGGATCGTGAATCTTTGAAAAAGAAGATTGAGAACCAGCTGCCGGAATATGCCTCAATATACAAATTCGAAGAGGAACCCATAGCGTTCGGACTCGTAGCAGTGATAGCGCATATTCTGGTTCCGGAAGACAAAGCCGGCGGCATAGACATGGTTGAATCCAACCTTAAGAAGATCGAGGAAATAAGCGACCTTCAAACCCTGATGGTGAGAAGAGTTTAACAGTTCACTATGTTTATATATGGTTTCTCGGTCTCTGTTGTATAAAGGCATCCATTCATTGCGTGACGGTGACTTAAGTTGAACGAGGTCCAGCTAAGAGTAGGAGATGCAAAACAGAGAGATGTCGCCCGAGGAATCGCAAGGATCGACCAGAAAACAATGGAAAAACTTCAAGTCTCCGCAGGCGACGTCATAGAGATAATTGGCAAGAAAAAAACATCCGCCATCGCTTGGCCTGCTTACTCTGAGGATCAAGGCCGAGAAATCATAAGGATAGACGGGTTCACCCGCAAGAATGCTGGCGTATCAATCAACGAGTATGTGACCGTCCGCCGAGCAGAAGTTAAAGACGCTATGAGCATAGTTCTGGCGCCAATCGATATGCGGCTCAATGTGGACGAGGACTTCACAAACTTCGTTAAGAACAGACTTATGGAAAGAACGTTTATCGAAGGAGATACGACGCTTGTAATGATGCTAGGTCACCCCGTTCAGTTCAGTGTGATGAAGACACGGCCTCATGGCATTGTCAGATTGACATATGACACGAAGCTTCAGATACTTACAGAACCCGCTCCTGAAGCTAAGGGCGTACCGAGAACCACGTATGAGGATATCGGTGGCCTCAAGGAAGAGATCCAACGGTTGAGAGAGATGGTTGAGCTTCCAATGAGACACCCCGAGATCTTCCAGAGACTCGGAATAGACCCGCCGAAAGGAGTCCTATTGCACGGTCCACCCGGCTGCGGAAAGACGCTGCTTGCAAGGGCCGTGGCAAACGAGTCAGATGCAAACTTCTTCTCGATTAACGGTCCTGAAATAATGAGCAAGTTTTACGGCGAATCGGAAGCTCGGCTGCGCGAGATGTTCCAGCAGGCAGAGAAGAATGCTCCAGCTATTATCTTTATTGATGAGCTGGATGCTATTGCTCCGAAACGTGAGGAGGTCACGGGCGAAGTAGAAAGAAGGGTAGTTGCTCAGCTTTTAGCCTTACTGGACGGCTTAACAAGCAGAGGAAACGTCATCGTCATAGGTGCAACAAACCGCCCGAACGCTCTTGACCCTGCTTTAAGGAGACCTGGCAGGTTCGACCGGGAGATAGAGATTGGCATACCGGACAAGCAGGGACGCTACGAGATCCTGCAGATTCACACTCGGGGAATGCCGCTGGCAAAAGATGTTGACCTTAAAAAGCTAGCAGAAATAACGCACGGGTACACGGGAGCAGACCTCGCTGCTTTAGGCCGAGAGACTGCCATGAAGGCGTTGCGGCGATACCTGCCTGAGATCGACCTCGAAGCTGAGAGGATTCCTCCAAGCGTTCTAGAAAAGATGGAGGTAACAATGGCTGACTTCATGAACGCCTTCAAAGAGATCACCCCGACAGCGATGAGGGAAGTAGCCATAGAGGTTCCGACGGTTCATTGGGATGACGTTGGGGACCTAGAAGAAGTAAAGCAAGATCTCAAAGAGTCTGTTGAGCTGCCTCTTAAGAACCCGCAAGTCTTTCAGAGAATGGGGATCAATCCGCCCAAAGGTATTTTACTGTTTGGTCCGCCTGGCTGCGGTAAAACATTGCTTGCAAGAGCAGTTGCAACGGAAAGCGAGGCTAACTTTATCGCGATCAAGGGTCCTGAGGTCTTCTCTAAATGGGTTGGCGAGTCGGAGAAGGCTATTCGCGAGGTTTTCAGAAAGGCTAGGATGTCCTCGCCTGCTGTTGTGTTTTTCGATGAGATAGATTCTTTGGTGCCTAGGAGAGGTTCTGGGTTCGGAGATAGCGGCGTAACCGATCGGGTTATCAGTCAGCTCCTAACTGAGATTGATGGAATTGCCTCTTTGCAGGACATTGTGATTCTTGCTGCTACAAACAGGCCGGACATCGTTGACCCGGCAGTTCTCAGACCTGGAAGGTTCGACCGGCTGATTTATGTTCCTGAACCTGACGAGAAAGGTAGACAACGGATCTTTGAGATACATACGAAAGGCATGCCCTTAGCGAAGGATGTGGACCTTAAAGAGCTCGCTCGAATGACGAAAGGCTACTCCGGTGCTGATATTGAGTCCTTATGCAGAGAAGCGGCGATGATCGCCATTCGCAGGGACATCAACTCAAAACAAGTCACATTCGCCGATTTCCGGCAGGCGCTCAAAAAGATTGGGCCAAGCATATCGCCGGATATGGAAAACTGGTACAAAGGCTTCATGAGACAGATCAGAAAAGCACAGAAACCTGCACCGCTTGTTGCGTGAGGACCTGTTAGAGAAGGAATAAGAATGTCTAGCAACACATGGCATGTACAACCCATCTACGCAACTGTCATAGAGATCCTTCGTGAAAAGGGATCAATGACGGATGAAGATTTATTCGAAGCCTTGAGGTCCTTCTACAAAGAAGTGGGAATGGCTGATCTCACCAAAACCCTGATGAAAATGGAGGTCACAGGACTCATCACCGTCTCTTCGCTGACGAAAGATAGACGGCTTGTTCAGCTCAAAAAGAAATAGTTGTGAACATTCTAAAGTGGCGTCAGGAAAACTTCAACTCTGACTTTGTGTCCATCCTTTAGGTTCAAACGTTCTCGTAGGCAGGAGGGAGCGATGACCTCCATAACTGAGCTGCCATAGTGCGTTCTCAAAGCAAGGATCACGGCACCTTTTTCTTTGTTGTTCACCATGGCGTGAAAGCATTTCACTGGGCCATAAGTTCGATCCTTGTTTTTGAATCCACCAATCGGTATACCGGGGTAAATTTCGAGTTCCTTCCTCATCTTCGCGTCGTATTCGCTGTTCATCTTGAGATTAAGGGTTCCGGGAAAAGGATCAAACCCAAGTTTCTCGATAAACTGTCTTCGGTACGGCTCCCGTGTCACGTAGTATGCTCCTTCTCCCAATCCGCTGAAAACGGTGCCCTCAATGGTTATGGAAAAAGGCTGTTCTTCTTCGAATATGAGGTCTAAAGCAGAATGCACCTTTCTCAGCTGAACGTCCCCTAACTCGGAGATTTTAATGAGGCTACCGTTTCGCGTTGTTGTTCTTTCAATCCAGCCTTTCTGTTCCAGCTCGATGAGACGGCGAGAAATAGTCTGCTGCGAAAGCCCCATTTTTTCAGCGAGAAACTTAGTTGAGGTTTTTATGGTTCTAGTACGCGCGCCCATCTCAGCTAGCTTGTAGAGAGTGAAGAAGTAATCCTCTAGATCTCTGTCAATCTGCAGTGGATTCAACTTGTACGCCTCACAACCAAAAACAGATCAACAATATATATACGTTGGCTCAGCGCACAGAAACTTGTTTGGCTCAGATTGTTTTTGTGGGTAGGTCAATACACTTTTTCGTCTAACCATTCCAGTATGCGTTCCTGAACCAGCGCCCATACTCCGTCAGGGAGAGCCTTGATTGCAAGCACTTCCCATCCATCGTCCAAAAGCAGCTGTAATAGCTCCATAGATTCGTCCCATTCAAGATCGCTCAAGTTGATGATTCCTATGTTATCCATTCTCTTAGCCTTCTAAACAGCGAGACCCAACATCGATGTCCTACAATCGCGGGATCCATAGGTAATTTAGGCGAGGTATGCATGGTTGTCAAACTAGGTCCCTTTGGTCTTCCATCAGCGTTATCTGGTCGATCGTCCAGTTCTTCAGTTTCTTCAGCGCTACAACGGTTTCTTCAAGTTCTTTCCGGCCTTCGTCTGAAATCTCAGCGCAGCTCAAAACCACTAAACACATGATTTTTGGTCTTGTCATTGTCTTGTCCTCACGATTAATGTTGTCGAACTAGCCAAGCTTTGGCTGAACATTGCATGCTCAAGTCATGGTTGTTGGCTTTGCACGTTGTTTGCATGCTCATCTATTTCTCGCCTCATGCTGTTTCATCCGGAACATAACGCTCAAGAGGTATGTATATGAAATTGCGGTTAGCTAAAGTGTTCAAAACCCAGCTGAAAGAGATGAAAATGGACATTTCTGTCCACAATAAGCATAGAATAATGCACAGAACGTTCCATGTTTCGTCATGTTTCTTTTCCGCCTACAATCTTGTAACGAAGATTTCTTCATCATTTTGGACAATGGGTCGGAGAATATGTGCATAGAACAATCATCCAGTTTCCAGTGGTTCTCAACTTCGGAACTCAGTTCGGAACCTGCAAAATGAATTTTTCTTACATAGGATTTTATAAAATAAATTTGCGTATTTACAGTGAGTAGATTTGCCCTCGTACTACGAGAAGAGGATCCTTCGGGTTCTCGAACAGCACAAAGACGGGCTAACCACGGTAAACGTTGCACAGAAGGCTGACATAAGCAAAACAACTGCACTGAAATATTTGGCATTACTAAGGGAAGCCGGTAAAATTGACTTTATAGAGGTTGGCCCATCAAAGCTTTGGAGGCTTACGGAGCCTGGTAAAGCTAAATATAAACATGTGGCGCCGAGTCGAACCCGAAAAATAGAGTCGGTGCTGAAAGAGTTTAAACAGTCCACCGGGTTAGAAGGCTCCGCTGTAGTTGATAATGAAGGGTT
>PIYB01000048.1 GCA_003601835.1 Candidatus Bathyarchaeota archaeon | reverse complement strand
CATCCGCATAAACGGAACTCGGCTTAAAGGAAGATACTGCCTGATAAAATTCAAGAAACAGAAGAACTCTTGGCTCTTCTTCAAACTGTAACGGTATGGTCGTTTTTCACTGTCTAAACGTAGGCGTAACCCAGTTCCCGCTCAAATGTGGCACGCACTATTGCTTTCGTTTTCTTTGAAAAAGGAACGTCAAGGTTAAGTTAGATTAGCAAGTTAAATCATGGAAAAAATAAGAAGCATTTTTTAAACCGTACAAGGCTTTGGCTCATGAGAAGCTTTTCCTCAAACATGATTTGATTTAAGGTGACAAAAAATAGGTGCGACTGAAAGAGGGCGGAACAGGGAAAACCAAGCACGGATACACTTGGTAAGCTTTAGCAAACACGCTAAAATAACCCTGTTTTTTCTGAGAGGCATTTGTTGTAGCTCAAAAGATGAGTGGGAATCGAAGCCTTTATAGAGGTCAAGTTCTGTGAACTCGGGTAGGTTACATGATTTTGTAGACTATGTCTCCTTCCCTTACTCTCTGTTCTACTTTGAGCCCTACGCTTTGACCTTTCTCAGCTGTGGTTACGTTCTTGTGTTCTATCTGCATAGACGTCACTGTTTGCTCGAAGTTTGTGGTTGCGCCTTGGAACTGAATTCTGTCGCCGACTGAAAGTGTGTCCGTTAACTCTATCACCGCCACTCCGATCCGGGTGAAGTAGTGAGTAACTTTCCCTACTTCCTTCAACGATTTTTCAGACATTTTCCTTCACACACTGATCAGAATAAGCAAGATTCCTTAAATGGTTTGTCATATCAATCAGCTGCGCAATGTTCACGATTATGCGCATAACGGCTACAAAAAGACACGTGGAAAACCTTAAAATAGACAAAGGAACAGTTACGGGATGTAAGTGTCTGTTATGTCCAATTCATCTGATCCCTTTCCAAAAACCACCGATGAATGCACACGCATCCTAAAACTGATTATTCTTTCAATCGAAAGCCCTTTTTCTTACCGTAGAATGCAAGCACAAAACCTTCTGGACCAGCTCTGCGAAAGAAGATGCAAAAAAGCCCTTAAATGGCTCAACGAAAAATATCACACGCACCCCATGCCACATGTACGGCTACTTGCCAGAAAAGCACGGGAATACGAATCAAAACTAGATCGTTAAAGCCCGCTATAACTCGAAAAAAATCGAAAGAATTCGTCAGACTCTTTCTTTTCGTTTATATAGAAAATTTTTCTCCGCATACAAAAAGACAGAAAAACAGATGTTTACGGGTTTCCACGGGTTTTCTCGAAGTTTTCAACCATCCTTCGCAGCGCTGTCACAGCGTAAGCCTTGAAAGATAAACCAAAAATCTTTTTTCTCCCGGTTCCCATCTGAAGTTTAGGAAGGAAAGTATTTGTCCACCCCAGTAGAGATTGTTGAGAAAAAACCGGTTCCAGAAGGCTTAACCATTCTCTGCGGTCTTCCAGACGTGGGACTAGTAGGCGCCATCGCTGTCTCCCACATAACATCCCAGTTGAAACTGAACGAGGTCGCCTACGTGCGTTCAGATCTTCTTCCCCCAGTGGTCGTCTTGGAGAAAGGAATCTCCCGTTCCCCAATAAGAATCGTTGGAAACAGCAGCCTAATGGCGTTAGTGTCGGAGATCGCGATCCCGACAACCGCCCTTCACCCAGTTATCCAATCCATCGTGAACTGGATGGAAACAAAAAAACCGAAAACCGTCATCTCATTAGGCGGTTTAGCAACACCAAACAGGCAGCAACTGATAGAGCCGAAGGTTTTCGGCGTCGCCTCAAACGAAACCTCCATTAAGACGCTTAATGCGCAAGGCATCGAGATCATGGAACGCGGCTTCCTAGTTGGACCCCAAGCGTTGATCCTTAGCTACTGCGCCGAAAAAAACGTTCCAGCCGTAGCTCTTTTGGCAGAGGCTTTCTACAACTATCCAGATCCCGAAGCAGCGGCGGCGGTCATCAAAAGCCTCAACCAGATTATTGATTTACAGATAGATGTTTCCGAACTTTTGAAAAAAGGAGAAGAGGTCCGGTTAAGAATGAGAGATATCATGAAAAGAACCCAAACTGAACTTGCCCGCATGCAAAAATCACGCGAATACGACGTACCTGGCTTTTACCTATAAAAAAGAAGGAGCGAGAAAAGATATGAGGAGAAAACGTTCAATCTTCGACCTCCTACGCGAATACTTGGAAGAGTTTGAAGAAGCCACAGAAGAGTTGTTTGAAAGCTTCAGCGAGAAACCTAGCTGGGACCCGGAATCACATTCGCTGGAGCCTCTGTTTGATGTTTCCGTAAGCTCAGACAACGTAGTCGTAACCGCCGACATGCCGTACGCAGATCCCAAAAGCATCAAAATCCGCGGAGTACGAGACAACCTGATAGAGATCAGCGCAGACATGAAGGTTAAAGTGAACTTCGAAAGACTAGGAGTTCCGCATAGAGAAGGCGAGTTTTCCTGTTTCCATTGCCAAGTTCCGCTGCCGGTTCCAGTGGACATAAGCCGCGCGAAAGCCCGCCTCACAAAGGGAATCCTAGAGATAATCCTGCCGAGAGAAAAAGGCTACCCCATTAAAGTAGAATAATCCCCTTGAGAACGGTGAAAAGGTTGTCCGATGAAAAGAGGCTTTTAGCTTTCCTTTCTGACGCCTTTGGACCGCCAGGCGGCGAGGATGATGTCCGTGAAATTTTGAGACGCGAGATTGAGGAGTACGCTGATGAGACACGGGTGGATAAGCTCGGCAACATCTTCTTTCTTCACCACGGCAAAGACAGGTATCCGAAGGTGATGTTGGCTGCACACATGGATGAGGTTGCCTTCATAGTCACCTTCATCGAGGAAACAGGGTTCCTCCGTTTTCACACGTTAGGCGGAATAACGAGTAACATAATGCCTGGACAGATGATTCTTCTCAGAGGAAAGAAAGACGACGTGAAAGGCATCATAGGAACCAAACCGCCTCACATCATGAAGGAAGAGGAACGGAAAAAACTGGTTCCCCAAGAGGAACTCTTCATCGACATAGGAGCCGGAAGCATAGAAGAAGCAGAAAAACAAGGCATCGAAATAGGAACAAACGGAGTTTTTGACACAAAATTCACAGAACTCACAGGCGGATATCTACGAGGAAAAGCCTTCGACAACAGAATGGGATGCACCGTGCTGGCGCAAGTCTTCAAAACCCTCAAAAACTCACCGTACAACCTTGTTGCAGTCGGAACCATCCAAGAGGAAATGGGACTCAGAGGCGCACGGACAGCAGCATGGCAGGTCACCCCGGACTACGCGCTTGCCCTGGAAGGAACCTTCGCCGCGGATGTTCCCGGCTCCAGCCCCCACACCGTTTCAGCCAAGCTACGGAACGGTCCAGTCATCACCTTCTTAGACCGAACCGTCATCACCCACCCAACTGTCCTCAAAACGCTTGTCAACACAGCGAAAGACCATTCTATCCCATTCCAGTTCAAAAAAGTACCCATGGGCGGCACAGACGCCGGCTCAATACATCTGGTCAAAGCAGGCGTCCCAAGCGGAACAGTCGCTGTTCCCTGCAGATACATCCACGGTCCAGCCTCAATCGCGCATATCGAGGATTTAAGGAACACCATCAAGCTGGTGACAGAGTTCGTTCGAGCAATCTCTGAGCTCTGACACCGTTCATTCGTGTGACAACCGATGAACGAAGGCTTAAATTCGGAAAAAACCCTTTAAAACATTGGGGTCACTGATGACACGCGGCAGATTCTTGAGGCTAATTGTTCTCGTCTGCTTCCTCATTTTCATCGGAGGCTTCTGCAACATCCCAAGTTCAGTCTACGCCCAATCTGAAGAAGAAGGAAAAACGCTGCTTTAATCAGAAATGCGGTAACATACGTTTTGCCGGTTATAGCAGTAAAAATAATTGTTGTACTGATGAACTTTTTCAAGAAAAAATGATAGAGTCCTTTCGGACTCTCCGTTTCACATTGTGATTAAATCTTCAGCGGCGCCTGTTTATTTGAGCTTGAACGTTTCACCGGGCTGAAGCAGGACAACCTTAACGTCGGATTCCGCCTCAACCTTTCTTTTCATGATGCTTGGGTCAGAGTCCCACCTATGCATCGGAATGACGACTTTAGGCTTAATCGCCAAAGCAGCCTCCGCAGCCTCAGCGTTATCCATCGTGTATGTGCCGCCGCTTGGCAGCAAAGCTAAATCTATGCTTTTCAGCTCCTTCATTTCAGGAATGAAATCTGTGTCCCCCGCGTGATAAACAGTCTTGCCGCCTACAGTTATCAGAAATCCAAGCCCAGACCCCTTCGGATGGAAAGGCTGACCTGGCGACCTGAACCGTTTATAATTGTAGGCGTGAACCGCCTCAACCGTTATTTCCCCCACAGTTGCCTTGTCGCCGGGTTTAAGTACCTTAACGTTTCCCTTCACCTTGCGGGCGCAGTCCGCTGGACATATGATGACAGTGTCTTTCTTCAATATTTTCTCAATCTTCGAAGGGTCGCAATGGTCAAAGTGGCTGTGCGAAACAAGGACTATATCCGCTTTGTCTTCATATGTTCCCTCATATGGGTCCACATAGATTACCTTGCTGGCAACGTTTATCTGGAAGCTTGCATGACCAAGCCATTTCACCGCAAAACTCAACATTGCCACCTCTCTTCTTGTTTGTTGAGCTCAAGATTTATCTGTTTTCCCTTTTTTCACACATCTCTATCAAGACGCAAAACACCGGAATACCAGTTGCCGAAGACGCTTACCGCACGGTGCTACCGCATTATCTGCCCACCTGCAACCAGAATAGCTTGACCCGTCTCATATTTCTGTTCAATCAAATAGTAAACCGCGCAAAGAACGTCGTCAACCGTGCAACCTCTCCCCATAGGAATCTTCGACTCATAATATGTCCGCACATCTTCAACCGTTTTTGCCCCAGGCACCTTGTCAGCCTTCAGATACTTCACGAAAAGTCCTTCTTTCGGGTCTGACCATAACGGACCATCGAAAACGTTGCCAGGACAAACAGCATTAACCTTTACGCCGTCCTCCAAAAGTTCAAGCGCAAAACTCTGGGTTAACCCGATTCCCCCAAACTTGCTGCCTGCATACGCAAAGTTCCTGTTGCTTCCCTGAAGACCTGACTTCGAGTTTATCTGGATAATATCCATCAGCCGTGAAGGATCACGATGATGCTGCTCAGCCATGACACGTGAAACATGTTTTACGCAAAGAAAATATCCAGTATAATTCACATCCGTGACCATCTTGAAATCCTCAAGGCTGAACGATTTAACGCTTCCAGCCCGCACCACACCTGCGCTGTAAACAAGTACGTCAATGCCACCGAAAACATCAACAGTCTTTCTCACCATCCGCTCAACCGACTCTTCATCAGTCACATCGACGTACAGAGCTAAAGCTCTCCCACCGCCATGTTCCCGGTTAAGCTCATCAACCACAGTTTCAGCTCTGCCCAAAGCTATGTCAGCAACAACCACGCGGGCGCCTTCCTTAACGAAGTCTCGGGCTATTCCTTCCCCGATTCCGCGAGCGCCACCAACGACAACGGCGACCTTTCCTTCAAGGCGTCCTTCCCCTTTGCACCTCACGCAAGCAACCTCCATAAACACCTGCGTTAACCGCCGATGCTTCCAGCTACCTTATGGTTCTGTTCCGTTATAAACTGTAAGGTTTAACCTTTCAAGCAGCCTCAAGCTGTGAATGGTCTGCAACTGGTTTCCCAAGGGTTTCCAATCCAGCTTTCCTCATCTCCGAGACCCTATGTTGGGCTTCAGGCTGACAGTGCCTTAAGAACGGAGACTACTGTTTCTTGAGCCGGTTTGATTGAGATAAAAGAAAGATTTAAGAGCGATTACACCGTTATGTGAAAGCACAAAATAACGGCGTGATAGATGTGCCTTGTTGTAAGAGCAAGAAAGAAGAAGAGAAAAAGGAGAAGAAAAGCAGATGCTGCAAGTAGCAGCCTCTTCGTTTCCCCACTTTTCGTATATGAAACACCTGTTTTCTCATACTTCTTGTGGCTAGACATCGAATTATGTACGTTACGTTTCTGAGCCTAGACTGTACATGAGGAATACGGTTTTGTTTCGATGGAACCGTCGAAAGAATTATGGGAAACGTCACACAGATAAGGTTCCACCTGAAACGGTAACATGGAGGAGCAACAGTGCCCGTCGAAGAGAACCCTGAGAAAATGATCGGTTACCTGAGGAAAATGCTTGAGATAAGATACTTCGAAGAGAAGGTTATGGATCTTTTAAGCCGGGACATCGTTAAAGGAGCCTCTCACCTGTACATCGGCGAAGAAGCCGTAGCGGTTGGCGCCGTAGCTGCAACCCGAAAGGACGACTACATCACAAGCACCCACCGAGGCCACGGACACTGCATAGCGAAAGGCGGAGACCTGAAGCTGATGCTCGCTGAATTGTGCGGCAAAGCCACAGGATACTGCAGAGGAAGAGGAGGCTCGATGCACATAGCTGACGTAAACGCAGGAAACCTTGGCGCCACAGGTATAGTTGGCTCAAACATCCCAGTTGCCACCGGCGCAGGGCTGTCCATAAAGCTCAGAGGAACAGACCAGGTTGTACTCTGCTTCTTCGGGGACGGCGCTGCAAACACGGGGGCGTTTCATGAGGCAGTTAACCTCGCCGCAATCTGGGATCTGCCCGTGGTTTATGTTTGCGAGAATAATCTGTACGGCATGTCGGTTGCGGTCAGCCGGGCTTTTCCGTTTGAGGATATTGCGGAAAGGGCGAAAGGCTACAACATTCCCGGCGTCATTGCGGACGGGATGGATGTCCTAGACGTTAAGAGGGTTGTCGGTGAAGCTGTTGAAAGAGCGCGAAAAGGAAAAGGCCCAACGCTCGTCGAATGCAAAACCTACAGGTATTATGGGCACTCGAGAAGCGACCCTCGGGTATATCGGACCCGAGAAGAAGAAAAGGCTTGGAAGGCGCGAGACCCCATATTGAACTTCGAGAAGAAGATTGTCGAGCAAGGCATCCTCACAGAAAAACAGGTTGAGGAACTTGAAGACGCCGTAGCCAAAGAGGTGGAAGAGGCTGAAAGGTTCGCCGTCAACAGCCCATACCCATCCGTGGATTCACTGTACGAAGGCCTCTACGCTGACCTGTACACGGACCCCAAAACCTCCATAAAAAACCTCGCCGAGGCGAAGAAGAAAGGCCTAAAGATGCGGACAATCACATACCGCCAAGCTTTGAACGAGGCTCTCCGCGAGGAGATGCTTAGAGACGAAACGGTTTTCCTCATGGGCGAGGACATAGCGATCTACGGTGGAGCCTACCAGGTTACGCGGGGACTCTACAAGGAGTTTGGGCTTGAACGTGTAAGGGACACACCTATCTCGGAAGCCGCTATAGCAGGTGCAGCTGCGGGAGCAGCGATGACTGGGATGCGTCCTGTGGCGGAGATAATGTACATAGATTTTTCAACAATCGCCACCGATCAGATAATTAACATAGCAGCAAAGAACCGGTTTATGTTCGGCGGTAAATCAGTTGTGCCCGTTGTCTATCGGACTCAAGGCGGAGCAGGCAGAGGCATAGCTGAGCATCATTCTCAGAGTCTTGAAGCTTGGTACGAGCATGTGCCAGGCATCTTCGTTGTGATGCCTTCAACACCGTTCGACGCTAAGGGGTTGCTGAAAACCTGCATAAGGGACAACAACCCAGTTATGTTTATCGAGCATAAGATGCTTTATAGAACGGAAGGCGAGGTTCCTGAACAAGAATACACGGTTCCATTGGGGGTTGCCGACGTCAGAAGGGAAGGAACGGATGTCACGATAGTCGCATATTCAAGGATGGTTCTTTTCGCCCTTGAAGCCGCGGAGGAGCTGGCTAAAGAAGGAATCAGCGCTGAGGTTATTGATCCACGTTCGCTTAAGCCGCTTGACATGGACACCATAATAAACTCGGTTAAGAAGACCAACAAAGCCGTCATAGTGCACGAAGGATACAGAACCTGCGGCGTAGGAGCCGAGATCAGCGCCCGAATCATGGAGAACGCGTTTGACTATCTGGACGCGCCGGTTTTGCGGGTTGCCGGCGAAGATGTGCCAATACCCATGAGCCCCGTGCTGGAAGAAGCAGCCATACCAAGCAAGGAAAAAATAGTAGACGCCGTCAAAAGCCTTTTCTAGACCTTGGGAAACTTCGTTTCTAAATTTTTTCCTTTGACTATTGATTCCGAGTGCTGCGTATCATCGTGTTAGCTCGGAGAATTTGGAAAGATTTCGAAGCAACGCCGGGGTTCGCTATCTTGTTCTGGGGGTTACAGATTTTCTGCAGCCATCTTTCCAGCATCAACTCGAGTTTTCTTGAGGCATCCTTGAAGTCCACCCCTTTGATCACTTCTAGTCCGAGCTTCTTTGCGTAAACGGAACTCACCTTGTCCAGTTTGAGGACGGCTTGAGCGTCAGTTCAGCTGAGAAGTATCTCATTTCTTCGCGAGGTGAAAAACGTTTTTGGAGCCATCATAAACTTTGCTTTGACCTAAAAGAACAAGTGGAACAACAGAGGCATGCCTGCGCTGAATCATGAAGTATATTTGCCTCAGTAGAATTGCCTGCGGTCAGGTTTCAATTATATGCAAAAAGTTTTGTTTCGCATTAAGCATAGATTTAAGGGTGATCAGATTGACTGTTGAGGAAGAGCTCTCTGGGATACCTACTTTTCCAGAAGAGTTGGGGTTGAACCTTACAGTGCCAGAAGACCGGTTCAAATGGTTTCTTGCATCCATACTTTACGCAAAAAGAATATCTCATGTTATCGCCAAGAAAACGTTCCACCGGTTCGAAGAGGAAGGATTAGTCACACCGGAGAAAATACTGGAAGCCGGATGGAACCGTCTGGTCGAGGTTCTAGATTCAGGAGGCTACGTTAGATACGACTTTTCCACAGCCTCAAACCTGCTTGAAATCATGAAAACCCTCAAAGAAAAACACGGCGACCTCGAAAGGCTTCACAACGAATCCATCAGCCCAGACGACCTAGAGAAACGGCTGCTAGAATTCAAGGGCGTAGGACCCGTTTGCGTAAATATATTCCTCAGAGAGCTTAGAGGAATCTGGGACAAGGCAGACCCGAAGCCTTCCAATATCGCCGTCAAAACAGCGCAAAGATTAGGCGTCACAGACGTGAAAAAATTCGAGTCAACACTCGTACGTTTGAACCTTGAATACTGCAAAAAGAAAAGATGCAAGGAATGCCCTGTTAGAGAATTCTGTTTGAAACCAAAAGTGTGAATATCACTTTTTCAACCGTTTGATCGCCCTACTCAACGTCGAAGAACAAGGTTTAACTGTAAACCTTGCCTTAACTCCCAAGAAAGGACATCGAGAAACATAAGATCTCGCAATACTCTTTAGAACTCTTCG
>PIYB01000047.1 GCA_003601835.1 Candidatus Bathyarchaeota archaeon | reverse complement strand
TCATCTTTCTCCTATATGAACTTGGCCTGCATTTGCACGGGCTCATGCATGTTATATTCTGGATCAACGGGGGTTAAGAGCAACTGAAATTTCTAAAGCTCTCGGGGGGAGGCATAAGTGCAATAGAAGTTGGGCGGTTGTTACGCTCCTATTACGCTTATCAGCAAATGTGCGAGGATGAAGAGTATGGTGATACTGCGGTGAGTAACCGAGAATTTTTGTCATATTTTTCAGAAGTAATTGCAAGACCGAGATTAAGGGAATGGCTTGAATGGGATGATGATCAAAGGCGGTTCAATAACGAGAATCGCCTTAGAGACTTTTACGAGCTTCTCGTTACTGGGAAGATAAGACGGCAGACTGATATTCGTTCCCTCCATAAGATTCTTGAGTATACCCCATCAAACATTGACAGACTACTTACAGAAGAAGGGTATACTATGGATGAAGCGTTTGGAGAAGCTGTTCGAATAGAGCGGGCGCAGAGCGTTCCTCCGACGATTTCTTGGAGGACTCGTCTTCGGGATGCCTTACGCATTCTACGATCTGGCATATCTTTGCCTTTTGGAAACGAAGGGTATGAAGCAGCCAAAAGCCTAGCCGCCTCGTTCACCGTTACACCTCAATCCAACCCGTTATGGCTTTATGCAACGGCGGTAATTGCAGCCGTAGCCGTAGCTGCAGGAGCAATAATCTATAGAAGGAAACGAGCCGTTCAACATTCCTAACGCATCTTCACATCAAAAATTTACCAGCGGAAGCAACCAGCATCTCATGGCTATATGGCGTTTAACGGCGTTTAGGCTTCATGCCCCCTGCTACGTGGTTCTTTTTCTTGTACATTCTCCAGCTGAGACACATGGTTCGAGGATGAGACGCTTTTGCTTCGTCCACCCTGCCAACAGAGGTGCAGTGAGGGGCGGTGAGAATCTTTTCCGGGTTTTCATATGCTTCTTTTGAGATTTCGGTTAAGGCGTCAATTATTCTGTCTAGTTCTTCGATGGTTTCGGTTTCTGTAGGCTCGAACATTAAGGCCTCTTTCACCACGGGTGGGAAATAGATTGTTGGAGGGTGGATGCCGTAGTCAAGCAGCCTCTTTGCTACATCCTTAGCGGATACGCCGGTTTCAGAATGCAAACGGGAACAGCTTAGAACGAATTCGTGTTTCACAGGTTTTTCCTTTGCGTACGCTAGGTTAAACCCTTTGATTTTGGACAGTTTACGTGCCAAATAGTTGGCGTTCAGAACTGCCATGTCCGATATTTTGTCTAGTCCTTCAGCACCCACCGTAAGGATGTAGGCAAACGCCTTGACAAGAACCCCAAAACTTCCATAGAAAGCCCTTACTTTTCCTATGCTGTGCGGAACGTCATAATTCAGGTAATAACGGTTTCCATCGTACTCAACAAGAGGCACAGGCAGAAAATCAACCAGCGGCTCCTTAACACCAACCGGTCCAGCACCGGGACCGCCTCCGCCGTGAGGAGTGGCGAAGGTTTTGTGAAGGTTAAGGTGGACTATGTCGAAGCCCATGTCTCCAGGCCGAGTTTTACCGAGAACAGCGTTCAGGTTAGCACCATCATAGTACAGTAGACCGCCGTGTTCGTGGATTATCTTTGAGATCTCAGTTATGTTCTTTTCAAATATGCCCAGTGTGTTCGGATTTGTCAGCATCAAACCAGCTGTTCTTTCAGAGGTTGCACTTTTCAATGCCTCAATGTCAACGCAGCCTTCTTCGTCCGTGGGCACAATGACAACCTTGAACCCCGCCATCGTTGCACTGGCAGGATTAGTGCCGTGAGCAGAGTCTGGAATTATGATCTCGTTTCTTTTCGTCAATTCACCGTTCTGTTTGTGATATGCCCTAATGATCAATGCTCCCGTCAGTTCGCCTTGCGCCCCTGCAGCAGGCTGAAGCGTAACCTTGCTTGTTCCAGTGATCTCCGCCAGCCAAGAAGATAGTTTGTACATGATCTCTAGGGTGCCCTGCATGGTTTCTTCCGGCTGGTTAGGGTGAACCCATCTTGTTTCATCCATTGATGCTAACGCCTCATTCGTTTTCGGGTTGTACTTCATCGTGCAGCTTCCAAGAGGATAAGGCCCATTATCAATCCCGAAGTTCATTTGGGACAACGCTGTGAAATGGCGTACGACCTCAACTTCTGAAAGTTCTGGGAGGTCTGGCGGTCGTTCTCTTATGAGCTGCCTCGGAAGAGTGTTAACAATCTCTCTTAACGTGGACTTCGCTGAATCATCGAGAGGGGGAAAACTGTACCCTTTTCTTCCTTTGGAACCAGATTCGAAGATTATTGGAGTCCGCCATCTTGCCTGTTGGAAACCCTTCAAGCCCAATCCTCCATGAGATTTTTCAGTTCGCTGGCAAGTCTGTCAATATCCTCAGCGGTATGCATCTCCGTTACACAGTACAAATACGTCGCGCCGAGTTCGGGGAACTCCTGGCTTAAAGGCTTACCTCCGATAATTCTCCGCTCAAGCAGATGTTCGCGTATTTTTCCGCTCATCTCGGGGGCGCAATCGAAATGAACGGTGAATTCTTTGAAGTGAGGAGCTTCGAAGAATGGAACTGTTAACCCGTGTATTTCTGACAGTTTTTTGATGGCGTAACTGGTGTTGGCTAATATTATCTCGGCAAGCTCTCGGAACCCTTGAGGACCTAGAAGCGCCATGTAAGCCGCGGCTCTCACAGCGCAGAGGGCTTCGTTGGTGCAGATGTTTGATGTTGCTTTTTGGCGGCGGATATGTTGTTCCCTTGTTTGGATCGCCATGCAAAACGCTTTCCTTTGCCCGTTTTGCGTCGTCATTCCGATGATTCTGCCGGGCATGTTTCTGATCAAAGAGATTTCATCTCTGCAAGCAAATATTCCAAGAAGCGGTCCTCCAGCATTCATGTAGTTGCCCAACGGTTGACCTTCACCTATAACTATGTCAGCTCCATAACATCCGGGAGGCTTCAACAACCCCAGCGAAGCGGGATCCACACCTACAACGAACAACGCACCGTTTTCATGAATTATCTCAGCGACTTCCTCGACAGAGCTCACTAGGAAACCTAGATACGAAGGGTTTTCAATGTAAACCCCAGCTGTGTTCTCGGAAACTTTCTCCTTCAAATCCTCCAAGTCAATCTGGCCGTCTCTTCTGTTTTGCTTGAGTTCTTTGACCCGTATACCTGCGGGTTCCGCATATGTTCGGAGAACGTTTGCTCTTTCGGGGCTTATGTAGTGAGGGATCAGGAATTCGTTTCTTTTGGCGACTCTTGCCGCCATTCGAGCTGCTTCTCCAAGCGAGGAAGCCCAATCGTACATCGAGCAGTTCGCTACATCCATGTCTAATAGCTCGCAGATCATGCTTTGATACTCAAAAAGCGCTTGAAGCAGGCCTTGGCTGACCTCTGGCTGGTATGGGGTGTAACTTGTCAGGAACTCGCTTCTCGAGGAAACCTCATCTACTGCTGCTGGCACATAATGAGACCATATTCCGCCGCCTAGAAAAGAAACATAATCTTTGACTGTGCGGTTTTTTCTCAGGATTGTTTCGACTTCTCTTCTCATCTCCAGTTCAGAAAGAGAACTTGGAAGTGTCAGAGGCTTATGTAGCCGTGTTTCTTTCGGCATGTCGGAGAATAGGTCCTCGATTTTCTGGATTCCGATTTCCCTTATGATCCTTTCTTTCGTTTCCTTTGTATCGTTGGGAATGAACCGGCTCATTATCTCATTCCCTCTAGGCATCACGTGTGGTTATTCTTCGTAGGGCGTGGTTCTTAAGGCTTTCAAGACTCCGGTCATAGTTTAACTTGAATCGATCCGTTTACCGGTTGACTTGGCTTTGAAGATGGCGTTTTGCGAAGAGATTGCTACGAAAATCGTAAATTTTTTCCGAAAGATTTAAAACGGTCTTCACACGCTTTATTACGGAATATTTGAAGGTGCGTTTCCTTGCAAAAGATCCCGGTCGCTATGGCTACTCAACATGCGGACTCCGCTGTGAAACATGTCTCAGTAAAAGAGGAGATTGATGAGGCAGTTTTATCCTTCAAGCAGGATGGGTTCAACTGCGATGAGTATCTCGTCGACTACATGGGGAAGCTAACTCCGTATCATCAGATCGGGCAGATAGTTCAGAAAATCCATGATGAAACGGATTTCATTCCGGGGAAGGATATCTTTGTTACTCCTAGGATGGTTAGCTCCTTTGAGGAAGAACCGTTCCGGCAGATTATGACAACCGCGGCGATAATTGAAGGCATCAAATACTGTATGGATTACTTCGGCGTGCAGGGGATACGTGAGGTGATTCAAGCCGCCGTTACAACAACGGAAGAGCTGAGAAACTGCAAAATAAGAAGCGAAGACCTTCTTAGAGTTGTGGGTAAACATCTTAAGATGAACACTAAGGACATGGAGATAAGGATAATACCCTTGTTTGGAGGCATAGCTGAACATCTTTCCATGGAGCAGGTGTTGTCCCTTTTTGTTAAGGAGGTCGGAGTCAAGGAATACGCAAGGGTTTTCATCGGTAAGTCTGAAGCTGCTCTTCTGTACGGTCACATGGCGTCTGCTCTTTCGTGTAAGGTTGCGATTGCTGGATGCAAAAGGGCGGAAGAAGAACATGATATGAAGATTTATCCTATTCTTGGCTGCGGAGCATTGCCGTTCAGAGGTCACATGACGCTTGAGAACGCGGATAATTTCTTAAGGGAATATCAAGGTGTTCACACCTTCACGATTCAGTCTGGTTTGAGATATGACCATGGAGCGGATGAGACAAGGGCGCTGATCGGGAAGATGAGAGAGGCTGTTGGTCGTCCCGCTCCAGTATATGATGCGGAACAGCTTAAAGAGATCGAGCGGATGATCTTCATTTTCGCAAAAAACTATCTTCTCGAGTTGTCGGAGATAGCTGAGAAGATCTCGGTGATTGCTGAGTATATACCTGACCAGAGGGAGCGGTTGTTAAATGTTGAGGAGGTTGCTTATTATCGTGAGCTCAGGAATGTGGAGAGCATCCTTCGGTTGTGTCCTGACAAGGATGTGAAAAGAAGCATAATGGGTTATGCGTACACAGCGTTTCATAGACCGCCTAGATGGGTGAAGTTTGTGGCTTCAACGTATACTTGTGGGTTGCCTCCTGAGTTCATAGGGTTGGGAACGGCGCTAAAAGAGATCAAGGACACCATTGGGGAGAAGGCTGTTGACAGGTTGCTTGACGAGATCTATCCTTCGCTGCGGGTTGATGTTAAGTTTGCTTCCCGTTTTCTCGACAGAAACCTTGACAGCAACATTCTGTTGACGAAGAGGCTGCTGAAAAGCATTGATGAGTTGGAGAACTTTCTGGAGTTGGATGAGCCGGATGGTAGTTATCTTATCTTGAGCAGGCTTGCGTCGTCTTACATAAAGGAGATATTGACGGGTGAAACCTCGAAGGCTAAGAGGTTAGCTATTCTTATTGACAAGGAGACGGTCGCAGAGTACCTTAACGGTGTAAGCAGGGAGAACTTGAGCAAGATGATTCTTGATTTAGGGAGGATTAGGAAGTCTCTCGCTTAGCTTCAAGAAAGAGGAGGCGGAAAAGAATGAGCAGTTGGCATATGACGAAGTTTCCGGGTCGGGTGAACTATTTTTCACCTAAATTTCCTATGAGAATCTCTGAGGACACAAGAGACGAGCTTGTGGATTACTGTAAAAAGTATGTGAGGTATGTTGACAACGCTTATTTCAATGGTTTGAACATCCGGTTGTACACGAACATTGATCACGTGTACGATTTCTGGCGGGAAAACTGGTGGTCCTATTCGCATAATGTTATGCCTCATGGGCAAGTGTACACTATTGATGACGGCGGCAAGATCAATATAAGGGACTACTACGACGGACCGATGAAGAACCCTGAGATAAACGCAGGAGGATTGTACAACACTGAAACAAAAACAGCCATAATTCTGAACCAAGACTATTACGGGCAGACGAAGCCTACGGCTCTTGGAGTAGCGGCTGACATATTTGAAGACCAGTTTGACATTCTTTCTGTTCATGGGGCTTCCGGGGCAATTGACGGCAAAGGGTATCTGTTGATAGCGCCCACGAACACGGGGAAGACAACTCATTCGTATGGTCCTGCGATTCATTATCCCAGCGGCGAGTTTCATCAGGACGATTGGATATTTGTTGAGTTTGAAGGCGGCAAAGCTATTGGGAAGGCTTCTGAAAGACAGTTTTATATGCGGACGAACTCTATTGCCAATTTTCCGTGGTTGGAAGAGATCTTTCGGCAACGTAAGCTGGAGAATGTGAAACCCGATGCGCCGCGAGAAGACTTCTTGCCGTCTGTGCCGAGGGTTATGATTGATCCTAAGGAGATTTTGAGCCCGCGGAAGGTTGTTAATGAGATCAGGATTAACAAGTGTTTCTTGCTTGAGAGAAACCTAGAGAAGAATGTGGTTGCAAGGTCTCTGGATCCGGATGAGGCTGTTGAGATTCTGTTGAATGCTCCGGAACAGTTCTATAACAACTATTTGACGATTTACACTGAGAGGAAGATACGTAAGAGAGCTGAGTTGTTCCGGAAACTGTTTGAGATAGCGGAGCCTTACCAGATCAACATCGTTGCTAAGGTTGAAACCGTTAGAAACATCATCGTGAAAATAACGAAAAGCTAGGGCATCAATCTTTGACGTTTAATGTGTGCCGTAAGACGCTGCAGGAAGAAGCAGCCTGAAGCTTGCTTGAAAAAAGACGCGGATATGAAACCGTCAAACTGAAGGATTGAGCTTTCCGAAGCCGTTAGATGAGCTGACCTTGTTTGTAGCCTTCATCGTACATTGCTAGGATATTTCTTATCGGAGTGACCGGTTGAATGTTGTGGCAGGGCGCCAGTATGTAGCCTCCGCCTTTTCCGAGGATTCTAAGGTTGTCCCGCACTTCTTGTCGGACTTCTGCTTCTGAACCGAAGGCTAAAGTGTACTGGTTGTCCATTGCTCCGTGGAAGACAATTTTTTCGCCGAAATCGCGTTTCAGCTCCTCACGGTTCATGTCCTTGCATCGCCATTGGATTGGGTTTAGGATGTCTATGCCTGCCTCGATCATGTCGGGAATGATTTTTCGTACGGAGCCGTCGCTGTGAAAGAACACGTAGACGCCGTTGCTGTGGGCGAGGTCCATCATACGTTTCATCCGGGGAACGAAAAACTCGCGGATGTGGGCGGGTGAGATTAATAGTCCTGTTTGGGAGCCGAAGTCTTCCGCGACGTAGCTGAGCATGACTTTGCCTGGGATCTGTTTGTAGATGAGTTTGGTGTTTTCGTAACAGAAATCGAACAGTTGGTCTAGGCAGTAATGCACGATGTCAGGGTGCATGTAAAGGTCTAGATAGGCTTGTTCCATGCCGCGTAGGTTCTTGTAGGTTAAGAAAGGCTCTGAGCCTCCGCCGCGGATCGGGTAATCCTCGTATTTTGCTGCTTGTTCAGGAATCACTGAGTAGTCATACAGGTCAACGGTGGGCCATTCGAAGTTTCTTTTGATCTGTCCAACGGTTTTGTACTTGGCCAAGGGGTGGTAGATGCATTCTCTGTAGACGCCGGTTTGGTGTTTGATGTTTCTGTAGCGGCAGCCGTATAGATCGGAGTCCTCAGGAACAGGAGGCCCAACATATTTTGGTCCTACGCTTATGACGGCGTCTATGTGTAAGCGTTCATACATCTCTTTCATGTTTTCGCAGCCTAAGTGTTTCATGAGTTTTTTTGTGACCTCGCTGGTTGCCCAGTAATCCATGGGAACACGGTCTGGTTTCCGCCTTCTAAGCACCGCAAGCCAACGTTCCTTAGGCGTCGTTTCCGCCATCATTTTCTCCGCCTTTCTTGAGACTGTTACGCCAGCATTCTCTCACGTCATATTTACGAATATGGGCAAACCGTACGCATATAAAATTTAACAGTATTATTTTTCTTCTTTTAGTGTGCGAAATTTTTTCTTTATAAATGTTCTTTGGAATTCTTTCGTTTCGTTTATAAAGAAAAGAAAGACTCTAACGAATTCTTTCGTTTATGAAGGTTTTTTCTTCGGGTTGCCGTTAAGGATGAAGCCGTTGGCTTGACCTTGATTTCAACGGTCCTCGAAGAAGTATACGGGGAATCCTAAGGTAAGGAGAAGCCTTAAGGTTTAGGCTTTCTAAGAAACCCCTTGAGGCTGCTTGAAGGAGGCTTGGCTTAAAGAAGGGCGGCATGGTTGATGTCATAGTTCCCTGAGCAGTTTTGGCTATGCTAAAGTGTTAAAGGCGAGCCAACGCCGTGATAGCCATGTTCCTTAGCACAGCCAAAAAAGGGGAAACGGTAATAATGCTTACAATGTCTCACAAAGAGAATCAGGTTGAGCTAACTCCGGGACAGGTAGCTGTAGGTGAGAACCAAAGGCCGCTGGTGGTGACGAAGAAGGGTCATTTTTCCTCGTTTAAATTTCCCGGAAAAAGCAAAGTTTAAGCAATGCTGTACGAATTTTTTCGTAAAAAATGGATTAGAAGACGGCGCATATTTGCATCATTCTAGCGGTTAATAATTCATCCATAAAAATGAGGCTTTAATTTTTCTTCTGGGATGTACCTTAAAGCTTGTCTGTAGATTGCTCTTAAGGTTCCCTTATCTAGTTCTTCATGAAGGGGAATTGTGAGAGTCTGTTTTGTTCCATCCGGTAGGACTCTTCTTAATTTTACGTGGCTTCCTCTTTGAGAGATGATTTTAAAGCCGAATCTGGAAAAAATCTTTATAACGTCCCCGCCGCTGAGGACTTTAAGCCTTGGCATAAGCCAGCAGTTCCAGATTTATTAGAATCGAGAAGTCGGGGAGAATCTCCAGTTCCTTTAAATCTTCGCTTTCCAAGTGAAGCTCAATTGCCTCTTTAATATTTGCTACAACCTCATCTAAGGTTTTGCCTTGAGAAACCACAGGCAGATCGAGGCACTCGGCAACGTAATATTTTTCGCCCTTGTAAACTTTAACTTGAATAATTCTTCTCATGGTTAACTTTATAGTATAAAAACGGACATTTATTTTTACCTATTTTCTGCAAAAGACGCTCCTTCAAATTTGAATAACAATTAATAGCCTTTTTATTGATGAACCAAAGGAGTTACTTCTCTCGTTTAAATTTCCCGAAAAAACAGATTTCAAGTAAATCTCCGCGGTAGTAGAGCACATTTTGATAGTTAAACTAGTAAATATAATGTATCCTCCGGCTTATCACCATCAAGTTGATAACGTTTTGGGCCGTAGTCTCCAGTTGCTTACACTGCGAAACCTTCATCCAAAAAAGAATCGTTTCCAGTAAAAATTGATACGCAAAGAGCTATTGTTCCATTTCCTTATTCATATTTTCTAGCATCTCTTCGATCAACGACTTCAACGTCTAAATCGCTGCTTCTTTTTTGTTCACCTCTTACGTAAGA
>PIYB01000046.1 GCA_003601835.1 Candidatus Bathyarchaeota archaeon | reverse complement strand
GTGGCTTTATGATGCGGAGCTGAACGGGGCTGGAGCCTTTATGGATTACTGCTGTTACGGCGCGAATTTATGCCGGTGGATACTGGGTGTTCCAGAGAAGGCTACGGCGCTTGGTGGAACCTACGTTAGGGACTATTTGACCGTTGAGGATAACGCTTTGTTGCTGATGGGATACAAGAAGGCGATGGGTATCGCTGAGGCTTCTTGGTCGCAGATAGGGGAAGGGGTTCCGCCAAAGTATACTTTGGTGATAAATGGAAGCGAAGGCGTCATAGCCGCAGGAAAACAGTTGAGGGTTTACACCGCTGAGAAGAAGTGTTGGGAAACCGTTAAGGCTGCCCCGTTGGAGAAGGGCAGGAGGAATGGACCGGAGCATTTTGTGTCATGTATACTTGGGGACAAACCGTTTGATGATGTGGTTTCAGCGTTGTATAACAGGGATGTTCAAGCTATTCTGGAGGCTGGTCTCATCTCGATGCGGGAGAACCGAACGGTGTTTCTAAGCGAACTGGGTGTAACGAGGTAAGCTGGCGGCATGCCGAAGGTTGGTTTGGTCGGCTGCGGGCGGATAATGCCGGCGCATCTTCACGGTTACAAGGCGCTTATAGAGAACAATGTGGACGTTAGAATCAAGGCTTTGTGCGCGAGGAAGCTCAGAGATGCTAAACGGTTCAGAAGTCCAAGCGACGGTGTGCCGCCGAGGAAGCCTGTTGGTCCGCCTGGAGATCCGTTGGCGAAGCCTCACTTGTATGTTTCAGATTTTCAGTCTGATACTGATGTTGAGGTTTACGACGATTATCGGGAGATGCTTAAGAAGGCGGACATAGATGCTGTTGAGGTTTACACCTCTGTTTTTTCCCATCACGAGATAACCTTAGCATGTCTCGAGGCGGGTAAGCATGTTTTGGTTGAGAAGCCGTTAGCCTTAACTGTTAAGGCTGCTCGGAGGATGGTTGAGGCTGCTGATGAGCAAGGCAAGGTTCTTGGCGTTGCTGAGAACACGAGGTACTTTCCGAACACGAGGATGACAAAATGGGTTATAGATCAAGGCTACATCGGTAAAGTTCAAGCTGTTTTCGGCGGCGCCATAGGTGGCTACTGGTCTCCTGACAGGATTGTGGCTGAGACGGCTTGGAGGCACAAGAAGCTTTTCGCCGGCGGCGGGGCGACGATTGACATGGGGGTTCATCTTTTCCACACTTTGCGGTATCTCTGCGGGGAAGTTGAGGAAGTGCGAAGTATGGTTAAGATTCTTGAGAAAAACAGGTTTACAAGGGATGAGGCTGGCAGAGTGATTGAGAAGACGGAAAGCGAGGTTGATGATACCTTCTTGGCTTTGATGAAGTTCAGAACCAACGCTGTTGGACAATGGTTCTTCTCTTGGGGCGGTCATGGGGAGCCGCTTTCTGTTCCTCGAACCATCTACGGAACGAAAGGCTGCATAAAAGCCGGGTTGGTTGTGCTTGACGACGGGGCGAAATTTAAGGTTGAGGAGCTTTTTGAGGAAAAAGCGCCCAGACGAGTTAAGGAAAGATTCTTCCCGTACGGGATAAGAGACGCCATGGCGCTTGAGACGCTTGAGTTTCTGCGGGCTATCCGGGAAGGCAGGGAGATGGAGACAAGTGGACGTGAAGGGCTTCGGGACTTGGCTGCTTCGTACGCGTTGATTGAATCCTCATTGGCGGATGCCGCTGTCAAGGTTGATGATGTGGAGTCGGGTAGGATCAGCAGTTACGAGGAAGAGATCAACAAACATTACGGCATATGACGTGAAACAATTCCATGTGGAGATGAACTGTGGTGGAGTTCTCTTAGTTCGCCGATCTGCCGGTGGTTGACAGTCACGTTCATTTCGGAAACTTCGGCGCCGGCGGAATCAGGTTGACCATTGACGAGCTGGTTAACCTAGGCGAGTTCATGGTGAAGGTCATCCGGAAAGGAAGGCTCAGCCAGATGCTTTGCAGAATGTCAAATGGGACAGTTATATTCGTTTGCTCAATGAGCTGAGGTTTGACGGCGTCGGCGAGCTGAGGAACAAGCCGGTTCTAAGGGAAGAACACAAGCCGTTGGATGGGGAATAGTATACTGGTTTCTGGGATGCTTGTGAGCAGCTTGGGTTTCCAGTTTTGTGTCATGTGGCTGACCCAGAAGAGTTTTGGGACGAGAATTTGGCGCCGGACTGGGCGAAGAAGCAGGGGTGGGTTTACTATTTAGGCGACTATCCTACGAAGGCGGAGCTTTACGGTGAGATTGAACATGTGCTGGAGAGTCATCCGCGGCTGAATGTTGTTCTGTGCCATTTTTATTTCATTTCAGCTGACCTCGAAAGAGCATCGGAGTTTCTAGACACGTATGGGAATGCTGGTCTCGGTCTTACTCTCGGCATTGAGCTTATGTACAACATTTCACGGCGCAGCGATGATTGGAGAGATTTTTTCATCAAGTATCAGGACAGGTTTTTCTTTGGAACGGACATTGCAACGTGGCAGACTTTGCAGGAAGCTCTTGATAGGATATGGCTCATCAGAAACTTTCTCGAGTCGGATGAGGAGTTCTATACGCCTTCAACGGCTGACAAGCTCTTAACAAGGTACGAGAAGCCTTTCGTTGGGTTGCACCTGCCGGAGCCGGTTCTGAGGAAAATCTACGCTGAGAACTTCCGAAGACTCTGGGGGCAGAAACCTAAGAAAGCTGATTTGAACGCTTTTCTGGATCACCTTGAAAGCAAAGGTGAAAAAGTGATCTCAACCGCGCTGAGAAACCTCAGCTGAAAGGGCGTCTTTCTACTCGTTGAACCAGAAGACTTCTGCGCTGCTCATCTCATTTTTTTGATAATATCTCATTATGTGTTGTTGTGCAGATTTTTTCTGTCTTTGGTTTTCGGAAATTTTTTCTATATAAATGTTCTTTGGAATTCTTTCTATTTCGTTTATAAAGAAAAGAAAGACTCTAACGAATTCTTTCGATTTCTGACGAGTCATATGGGTTTATTTATGTTTTTAGTTGTCCGTTTGCCTTCCATTTTAGGATTGAAATGAACATTTTGATTGAATCGTGAAGTATGTTGACTTTTGAGTTTCCTTTGTACGTGTATGTTACGGGGACGAAGCCTATTTTGAAGCCTTTTCTTTGTGCTTTGATGAGTATTTCGCTGTCTATTTCAAACCCGTTCGATTTTAGTGGCTGAATAGCTTTGATCACCCTGCGTCTGAAGGCTTTGAATCCGGATTGGTAGTCGTCAAGGGTAACGCTGAACACTTTTTGGATTAATCTGCTGTATGCGCGGCTCGTCAGTGCTCTTACCAGTTTTATCTTCTTTTCGTTCCTGTTCTTCCATATGCTTCTTTTTCCAACTACTATGTCATGGCCGTCTATTCCATTAAGCAGATCAGGTATTCTTTCAGGCGGATACTCCATGTCCGAATCGATTAGAACTATATAGTCGCCTCGAGCCACCTCAAAACACTTTCTTATGCCGAACCCTTTCCCCATTCTCCTAGGAAAATGCAAGACCTTAACGTTGTGGTGGTTCTTAGCTATCCTGTCCATTATTTGAGGCGTGCTATCCGTGCTTCCGTCTTCCTCCAAGATCACCTCAAAAGGTTGCCCATACTTCTGCATGGTTTCGAACACTTTTTTGAAGCATATTTCTATACGTTCTTCTTCGTTGTAGGCAGGCATGATAACGGATACAACGATATTGCCTGTTTTTTCAGCCATCTCGCTTGAACCCCCTTTTGTAGATTATGAAGACTGCCGCTACAACAGCAGGCACGAAAATCAGCGGCGTCGGCCAAGGCAGTTCAGGAATAACCTCGTGGGAAATGAAGTAGCTCCCAGTGTTGGGCGCTCTGTCCACAACTTGTCCGAAGGAGTTAGATCCATAATACTCCGCAAACCAGACGTTAGTATCCTGTTCAATACTCGGGTTGGCTATGCTCTGAAGCGAAACGTTGAACGTAAGGCTGTTCCCGGCTACTGTGACAACTATGTCTTCCACATAATTCCAGCTTGAGCCGTCCCAGCTCTGAAGCTCAGACGTGCCAGAAGAATACACTAGACGAAAATCTTGTGAGTAAACGCCTCCAGCCGGCTTGTCCAGATAAACTGTGTAAGTGAAAGAGGAAGGATCAGGCGGAGCTGCCAACATCTCTTTGAAGTACGCATAGGTTCCGTCGTTAGTGAAGAAAATACAGAGCTTGTCCGCCTTTGCATATTCTGTGAAGGCGCTTTTCCATTTTATGACAACATTCAGTCCAACCTTGATTTTTTCCCCAATGAAAGCCCCCTCAGCGTTAACGTTTGTTTTCAGCCATATTGTTCCATGCGGAGCATAGATGTTGGCTTTAACATTTACATTATAATCCATCACAACGCTTACAGGATTGTCGCTTCCTTTAACATAGAATATGATGTCTGACGCATGAATGCCGGAACCGTGTTTCGGTTTTACCTTTCCGTTTGCTCCCACAACAAAATCTTCCTTGATACGCACGTTAGACGCTGCGTTAAAGTAGAGCTTCGTGTTTACACGGGCATCTAGCGAGTTTAGATTATACACGCCTCCGGTGAAAATCAGCTTTGCATTAGGCATGACAACAACATCACCATAGTTGCCAGGACTCAGAGTGTAAGTCTGCCCCATCGGCACCGTGATGTCTGTTGTGCCAGGAGAGAAACTTGGAAAATACGGAAGAGACGAAACGGGCAAGTCGAGCGGGGTATATTCGCTTCCGCGGATCTTAACATTTGAGCCTTTCTTAATCTGATTGTAATAGACATCTCCAACTTTCGTGTTAGCCTTCAGCCAGATGTAATCGCCCTTTATTTTGGAATTTTTCGAAACATCCACGTTAGGCCCAACAGTGACAGTTACGCTTCCGCCGCCATCGCTGTTTGCTCCTACGTCGCCGCTTCGGACTCTAGCGTTTGCCTCTATGACAACTGTTTCCTTAGCCAACAGAACGTATGACCCTGGAGTGTCGCGTTCATCGCACCCCAACTGCAACCAATCCAGAGCGAAAACTGGAATAACGGAGTTCGCGAGAAGGAGAAAGATAGATACTGCAAATAATCTGCGGTGAACCATGTCTAGTTTCGCCTCTGAGAAACAGCGCTTATCTTCTCGCCGTTCATTAAATGTTCTAAGAAAAAGAATCCGCTTGCAAAGCCGAACCCAACTGCCATAGCTGAGAAAACCAGCCAAACTTTGATGTTGAACGGCAGTATGTTTTCCAAAAAGACGACCAGATACGGAGTGTAGTAGGCAATCTCTGCCAATAGCAACGCCAGAAGCGTCAAAACAGGCAGAACGAATGTTCCTACGCTTGGAACAGGCTTAAGACCGGCTCGCATACTCATGGTAGATTTGAAGAATTCACGAAGCCTCTCTCTTGCCGGATTTTGGGATGAGCTTGACTTTTCCTCCGTCTTGTGGGGTGGAAATGAAGGTTTCTCATCGTCTCCGTCCTCGGTTGATTCGGCTTCCGAATCGGTTGATAAATGGTTTTTATCAACAGTATCTTCATGGGTCTCTGCGGGTTCATTGTTCTCTGACGTTTTTGAGTCGTCTATGTCTGGTTTTTCTTCTTCAGCTTTGGTTGCCCATAATTGCTGAGAAGCTTCTTCCCATTCCTTCAAAATATCCTTTATTTCTCCGCTGCTTGCTTCGAGAACGGTGCCTTCCTCTTCTCGGAAGAATTCGGGCTTATCTTCTTTTGTTTCTTTGCTTTCTGCCCCTACTTCTGCTTCGATCTTTCTTTTTAGCTCCTCACGCATCTTAGAGGCAATCAACCGTTCAATAAGATCGTCCTCGGATAACTCTTCTTCCTGTTCTATCACGGGCTTAGTTTGTATCTCAGACTCCAGCACCGTTTTAGGAGCCGCGGGTTCTGAAGGTTTCCGCACTTGAGAAATCCGTGGCCTCAGGTTTTCGTCAAGATAGCCTTTATCGATGAGTCTATCTATGGTCTCCCGTACTTCAGTGGGGTCCATCAGAAGTCTGAGACAGATCTCTTCTATTGACCTGCCGACTGATGTAGCCCTGAGAACCCTAGCCTCGGTCGGGTTTAGCTCCTGCAGGTTAAGGGCTTCAACGGGTGCTCTTTTTGCTTCATCAAGCATTCTTATGCGTTCTTCAAGGAAGCCGAATATTTGGTCAGTTATTCTTCCCGCTTCTTCCAGCTCCTTCAGCGTAGGAACCTCAGCTACTGAAACAGGTTGCTCGACAACAACAGTTGGACGCACGGGCATTCGGAAAACCGGCTTTGGTTCCTCGATTCTTTGCGGAGCAGGTTCAGTTGGGCTTGGTTGTTCGCCGAGTCGGAATCTTCTCCAGTCGTGATAGTCTTTTTCCCAGAGGAACTCGTACTTTCCAAGGCTGGCGATTACTTCAGCTGCATGAAGGTCGTAGTCTTTTATGAGCAATGGGTTTACGCTGCCGAGAACAAGATGGGCGTTGGAAAAGACTTCAGGCATAAGTCGTTTTGCGCTTGTCAAGATTACCTGTATGTTCGCGTGTCTTCCTCTCGTGACGGCGCTGAGTACTTCGTATTTGTCCGCTTCCTCCACAATCAGGAGGAGAGGAGTCTTCCATCTGAGCTGCGTTATTCGTTTCAGGAACTCGCTTATGATGAGCTTCTCAACGTTGCTGTCCAAAATGTTTGGCCGTATTGACAAGTTGCCCTTGCTTTGCGCCACTCTGTTTATCATTTCATTGATAATTCTGTCAACATCGCCCCACACGTTGAAGGTGATGAATGTTTTGAACAGGTCACTTTCAACATCAGGAATCGTCTTGTCGTAGTCAACCTCATAAGGTTCAAAGGCGTATTCTCTATGCGGATCGATAACCACGATCTTCTTTGTTTCTCTCAGATACGGAATTATGTAATTCCAGATCATGTACGTTTTGCCATATCTCGTCGGCGCATACAGGTACAGATGGCCAACTGTAGGATCCAGAACCTCAAATGGAACTGCCTCTCTTATTAACTCAGCTTCCTTCTCCAGTTTCTTCTCGACAGGAAGAGCTGGCTTAGCTTCCTCCACAACGGTTGGGGCTTCTTTGATTACAGGAGGTGGGGGTGGAAGCTCAGGTTTTTCGAGCTGTTCAGGCGTTTCTTCTTTAGGTGGTTGAGGAGCAGTAATTATTGACGCGCCTGACAAGATTCTCCGGTTTATTCTTGCATTAGGTCCAACGCTGACGGTTTTCTCGGTTGAAACGGCTTCGATAACGGCGTTTTCTTTCAGCACTATGTCCTTGAGTGAATCGACGACGCCTTTTATTATGCAGTCCCGTTCAATCGTTACTTTTCCTTCGGAAAGGACGTGACCGTCAACTATGGTAGATTCTCCAATCTCAACATCGCCGAAAGCTTTGATGCTGCCGTAGATATGGGATTTCCTTCCTACCTTCAGGTTTCCTTGCACTACTAGATGGTTGTTTATATCGGTGCCCTCGGGTATGCTTACGTCTCCCGTGATCCGTATTACATCGCCAGGAGCCTTAGCCCTCGCTTTACCTCGCGCCTTTTCAAGCCTTGAAACCTCAAGATCTGGTTTCTCCTCATAAGTTGTTTGATCTGGAACGTCCTTGGGACCCTTATCTTTTCTCTTAAGGAACTCGAACAATGTTGGAATGAACGGGACAACGAGAAGACCGAATGGCAAGAGAATTAGCGGGTTCACAGCAGAAGCCTCCCGTTACCGTTTACGTGGTTTCCGTTGTGACCGTTTTTCCCGTTCTTGCCGTTGTGTCCATTGCCGTTGTGAAGCGTATGGTTCCACTTATGGTTGTTCCCTCTCGTCAAAACAAGGTCTATCGCAGCCTTAGTGCAGCAGAAAGCCATTATTACGAAGGCAAACGTGAGCGCTGGAAGCAACCATAAGAGCCGCTTTCTGTTGTCCAAGTATGCGCCGGACCCAACTTCGAAGAATGGAGCGAAGTTTCCCACAGTACTGTACGAGAATATGGACAGAATAAAGAAGTAATATTCCCCAAAGTTCATTGAAAGAAGAGATTCATGCGTCAAGTAGGCTCCTAACCCGACGGCCCACGCGACCAGCACAAGGATCGGCATGAAATAGATGCACAACAGAAGCGATAGCTCAGCCTTTTCATACGTGCTCAGATGTTCTGCTTTGAGGACATTCTTAAGATGCTTGACGGCGCATTGCATGTGCCCCTTAGCCCATCTGTACCGTTGGTTCCAGTATGCTCTCCAAGTTGTCACGGCTTCTTCGTATGCTTCTGCGTCGTTCACGTATCGAATCTGGTACCCTTTAAGAATAAGCCTAATCGTCAAGTCAGTGTCTTCAGTAAGCATCTCAGGGTTCCAGCCGCCGACCTTTCCCAGCACGTCCCGTCTGAATCCTCCTACAGTTCCACCGTATTGAGGAATCAAAACGAGTTCGTCCCTTGCCTGCTGGTCGATCCTGTAGCCGCCGATTCTTTCCAAGGTCACTATCTTCGAGACAAGAGAATCCTCCTCGTTAAGAACCGTGACCCTGCCTTGGACCGCGCCTACTTCTGGGTCGACGAATGGGGCTACAAGTTTTTCGATTATATCCAGTTGGGGATAATAGTCGGCATCGAAGGTTAGGATAATCTCGCCGTTGGAGAATTTGAACCCGTCGTTCAAAGCCGCAGGTTTCCCAGCTCCCCCGTTTTGCCTATGGATTACTTTGATGTAGCTGTATTTTTCTGCGTAGCTATCTGCGATTTCGCCGGTTGCATCGGTGGATCCGTCGTCTATCACCACGACTTCGAGCTTGTCTTTAGGATACGTCAACTCCGTCATCCGTTCAAGAAGGTTGCCTATGACAAACTCTTCATTATGAGCAGGTATGAGAACCGTTACTTTAGGCGTGTATGCCCCTGTGACTCTCTTGAATGACTTCATGAACTGTTGAGGCTTAGCGAACAGAACGAAATAGGTGAAGATTAAATGTCTGAACATGTAGGCGACCATAACCAGAAAGATTATGGCTGTTAGAACCGTGAAGATCATGGTCTTTCCTCCTTTTTAAGCCACGACATTCCTAGAGCCCACGAAGATACGACCCAAACGAAATCTATTGTGGGAGCGAGAACATAATGGGTGAACGAGAAGGCTGCAAGCCCGAAGCTGTGAGCTATTGCTATTACGGAAGCTAATCGGCTGAGATTCCAAACAAACCCAACAAGCACGCTTAAACCGAACCAGAGAATCTTGGTTTTTAAGCTTCCATTCAGCAACCCTATCGTGAAGGCTGAGATAAACGTGAAAACAAGTAGCGTTATCAACCCTGAACATTCCAGAAGAACTTGGAAGCCGACAACGGTTCCGTCAAGCAGCCGAACGTAAATCAGAAATTCTGGGGCTACATAAACGGTGTGGATTCCGGTGGCATCAAGTATTTTCATTGTTGTCCTAGCTGTCAGGTTCCATGCGTATCCGGAAGCCAGAAAAACAACCATGATCAACGCTAGGCAAGCCTGGACGGCTGCATGACGGTACGCCGGTTTTTGTTTGTTCGGGGCTGTGGTTGTCATTTTGCTTGCTCCGGTTTATGAATGGAGTTTGGACATGCTATTTCGAATCCATGTTTTTTGTATCATGTTTAAGGTCCGTCTTCGATATCAAGGTTTTTTACATATGTAAGTTTGTTTTTCG
>PIYB01000045.1 GCA_003601835.1 Candidatus Bathyarchaeota archaeon | reverse complement strand
ACCAAGATTTGAGCTGAGCAGGCTTAATTATGGGGTCGGCGCCTTCCATGGACAGTATGAACCCTAGAGGGACATCCCTACGAGATGACCGTTGCCACTCTTCAACGTGCGAACTTAAAGTCTCCCAGTCTTTGATTATGCGAATTTGTCCCTGCGATTCAAGAATTCGATAATAAGCCAGCTGCCCCTGAGCCACAGCATACGCAATCTCTGGACTGTTATAGCCCTCAAGTGGGTTGCCTTTCCTTCTTATTCGAGCGATAAGCGTAGCGAGACAAACGCCTACTTCGCCTTTCCGCATCTCTGGAAAAGAAACGGTGCCCATAGCTCTGCCTTTCCCGGATATGCCAGCTTCTTGTTTGCGTATCTCAAAAACATTTTGAGTCAAGTCGCGGTTCAATGAAAGAGCATTCATAGCCAAGTCGAGATGACCGTCAATAAGCAACATTTCAACCAACTCTTGCTACGTTCCTTCCTCCTTAATCCATGCTCCCAACTGGTTCTTTACAATTATCATAACCTTCCTTTTCCATAATATGATGAAAGAATGTCAATCTATTTTGTACGCCACATCCAGCTTTATCTTTCCTTGTTGTATTCATCATAAGCTTCCAACAGAGCTTTAATGTACGCCTTAAGTTTCTCAGGTGAAATATCTGGACTTATGGTTAAGTTTAACGAAATTGAAGGTCCAAAAGACAAAGCTTCAGACCTGACTGTGGCTTGAGCCTCTTTTCTCGGCTTAGCTTTCCTACGGAGTTCCCTTGGCGGTTTTGCCGTTCGAGCCGATGCAGAAAGACTCTCTATCTGGAATGCATACGAGATCATATCTATGAATGCGTTTAAGCCCACTTTGTCAGCTCTCAGGTCGCCTACGACCCTTGGAAGCTCAACCAGAACAGCATCCCTGTCTAGGTCTTCATTTTTTATTCGTTCGACAAACTTCATTAAAACTTCGTCGTTGGAAAGAAACTTGCGGAGCATCTCTCTGGTGCGTTCTCCTCTGGGGTCTATTCTGTAAGCGTATGCGAACTCTGCGGCTTCACGGCTTAACATGTACTTTCCGGGTTCTTGTTCGCTTTCTTTCACGAAGTTCCAGCTTTTGAGAAAATTGTTGTTGCGACTGATGTTGTGGAGGGAGACGTTCGATCGGTTTACTACATCGCTTATTCCCACGTATTCCCTATCCGCTCCTGCATTTAGGTAAGCAAGTAGAACATCGCAAAGCTTTGGGAAGCTTAATCGTCGGGGAAAAAACCTTGGTCCGCTCAATGTCTCATTATCTCCGTATCATCATTCTGTCTAAGCCGCATAAAAACATGAAGGTCTCCTCACCTATTCGTCTAAACAGTTCATGCATCAAAAAGACCAATCGGCAACCGTTTTAGATGAGCCACGAGATCGTCATTAGTTCTTTAAGAATGAAGATCGACTAAATTGTTGAGGCACATTTGATGAAAATTATAGAAGTAGAGCCAATCCAAATTCTGAAACGGCTCAAAGAACCTGTCTTGTGGCCAACCGGCTCCTCGGAAATCAAGCAGAGAAGCATTAGGCATCGTCGCGACCAGCTGTAAGTTGGCTGCAACATTGATTGCTGTGCTGAAGCCGTGAGGTACAACCGTCATGTTCCACATGTCGGCAAGCTCGGTTATCTTTTTGACCTCTGAAAGCCCGCCTGCCTTCGAAACGTCCGGCTGCAAGACGTCAACCGCATGTCGTGTTATCCAATCTTTGAAGCCCCACCGTGTGTACTCTCCTTCTCCCGCTGCAATCCAAACATCAGCTTCCCGCGTCAACTCAACGTAGCTGTCTATAGCATCCTGCGGAAGCGGCTCCTCAAGCCAGTAAATGTCGTATTTCTTTAGGCGTTCAGCCATCTTGGCAGCATAAGGCAGGGACCAGTTTACCATTCTTCCCACATCAATCATCAGATCGATCTTAGGCCCAAGGATTTCCCTGATCACCCTTACAACCTCTTCGTCCTTCTCTGCGTTGAGACCGAATGCTTTCTCTCTAGTCCATCCCCAACCGTATTTGACGGCGGTGTAGCCTTGATCAACATATTTCTTTCCTTCTTTTCCTGAGGATTCCGGATCATCCATGTCGAAAATCAGGCTTGCATAGACTCTGATCTTGTCTCTGAACTTTCCTCCTAGAAGCTTGTACACAGGTACATGGAAGTATTTGCCAGCGAGATCCCAGAGAACCGTGTCAATGGCGCTCAACACGTATATCGCAAGCCCTCTTCTACCGTACCATTCGGAATACCGGTAGAGCTTGTACCATAAGCGGTGAATGTCAAGAGGGTCTTCTCCCTTCAGCAAAGGCAAAAATCCTTTCTCAACTATGGTTTTCGCCGCAAGAGAAGCTTTTCGTTGTTTTCGCTATGTGCGCATCCTTCCCCTATTCCTATTAATCCTTCATCCGTTTTTATCTTGACGATAAGAGAACTGGGCGCTGAAGCCATGGATGGTTCAGAATTCGTCTTGCCAAAAAGGATATTAAACTTTCTAACAGGATGATAACGCTCATAAAGCGTCTATGTAAAAAAACTTTTAAATTGTGTCAACAATATTCAACAAAGTCGCTGTGCAAGCTCTTTCATCTAATTGGAACCATCAGAACCTTTCTGATGAAGAAGAACATGAAAAAAGCGGCGCTTGTTGACAAAAACGGCGAGGTCATGGCACAGAAACATGAAGAAGGAAGGAAACGGTCAAGTGAGTGAAGGAAAAAATAAGCTCGAGCTCTTGGCGAAATACAAAGATATGGAAGTGAAGCTCACAGGAGAACCGGATGAAGTTATAAGATCCTTTCTCGGGTTCGTGAGACAAGTTCTGCCAAGTTACGACATTATCTCCGAGCTCGTTCTCACAATAGATTTAGAGGAACTTCTGAAAAACGTGAAGGGACTCATTGCATTTGCACCTGAAGGAATAGTCGTGACTGTGCCGAGAGAAAAACTAGGAGGAGAAAGAGACAGCATCCTTCTGCATCTGGTGAAAGCATACATCGGGCACCAAACAGGACGTTTGGAAACTGATTCCCTAACAACAAGCGAAATAATATCCCTAACAGGCGGAAAACCAAGCACAGTCGCCGCACGTCTAAGCGAGCTAACCAGCGCGGGATGGGTTGAACGCGTTGGACGTGGCGAATACCACGTCACCACATTGGGCGTAAAAGCGTTTCTAGAGGAGATTGTTCCTAGAATCAAAACTGGAGAAGCTGTGTAGAATGGAAGAACGGGACAAACTCAAGGTTCACATAGAATTTGGCGAGACGAAAGCAGATTTCGAGGGCGATGTTAACCAAGTTTTCGAAGCAATTGTCCGCTTCTTAACCAGCGTCTATCCAAACCTCAAGATTCTGCAGAACATAATTTACACACCTGACCTTGCTGCTCTAACAAGAAAAATGGCTGGCCTCATCGAGATAACTCCGGAAGGACCTATCCTTGTTTCTCCTTCTAACTTGCCAGCGAGAAACGCGGCATGCATCGTCTTGCTTGGAGCACATGTAGGAAACAAGCTTGGAAAACTACCGAACCGTTCGCTGTCTTCTCTTGCTTTAGCAAAGATCACGGGAAAGGCACGTAAGACAATATCAAACGAATTGCCTAAACTGATGTCAGAAGGCCTCGTTGAAAGAACACCGGAAGGAGAATACCAGCTGACCTTCTTGGGCATACGAAAAACAGAAGACATACTCGCCGAGCTCAGACAATAAATCATTTTACATAATTGACGCTGCGTTTGCCAATTTTTCCAGTTCTCGGCATAAAGATTTAGGATTGCGCATATCAAGACCGATTATTGGAACTTTTAGACCATTCTTCGATATTTCTTTTTCAAGCATCTCTAAGAATATTCCTTTCTCACAGAGGAATCGTGTCTCGCCGTTCAACGTACGTGGGGTAGATTTAACTCCACAAGTGGGCGACCGTTCCACCCCCACGATGGCCATTATTTTAATCCTCGGATTTCTGCTTTTTTGAACAAGCGTTCTCAGCTGCTCAGCCGCCTTTACTGCCAGCCTTCTGCAGTGCTCTTTAAAACCGGTAACATTCAGGTAATCATCCTTTGTTGCGGGCGGTCGTGGATTCCCAACTGCCGTGAATTCAGGGCAAGGAAGCTGAAAAGCCCCTATGTTATACTTTGCTAAAAACTCAAGAATTTCACGTACTGGCCCTTGATTCTTCTCAAGCGGCCTACCATTGCGCCACCATCTCGTGCTCCGATTAAGAACACAATGCGCAACAACCAGGACTTTTACTTCGTTTGATACAACACGCTTTCCGTTCTTTGTCACTTATAAGCCTCCAAAGATCTCCAAAGCTGAAAACATCGGTTATCAGGGAGCCCTAGCCACCGGGGCTTGGCGGTCGTTTTTGGACATAGACGTATCTCCGCGGTTTCCCATCTCGAGTAAGAATTCCGTCCCGCACCAAGTCAAGTAACACATGCGCCACAGCCGTTCGATCATAATGATATCCAATACGGTCCATCTCTCGGTGAACATCGCTAAGAGATCTGGGTTCTGAAAACCATCCTTCTCTCCAAAGCCTTTCCACGATGCCTCTGCAGGTCTCAGCTCTTGCGGGCGGTTGTGTTCTCTCAAGTGGCGCTGTAACTGCTTTGCTTGCGTATTCGGTTACGCTCGATAAAACTTTCTGCACCGTTTCTTGCACTTGGTTTTCGTCGCATTCGATCTCGAATTCTACATTTCCAACTTTCATCTTGATATGGATGGGTCGTCTCTTTGCGGACGAATTTTCGGAATTATTTTCAGACATTCCGTCTTCCCTGATTCGTGACGAGTTTTTCTGTATAGTGTTGCCATGTTGCTTGTTGTATTGTCCAAGTTGCGCATGCGCAACACTTATATACCAACAACTTCATCTATTGTAAATTGGTGAATGTTGGTGATTGAACAATTACAGTATGCAACAACATCAAGATATAATTTTCCTCAAATGCTTCACGGCGTAGAGATTCCTCAAAGGCTAATCGAACTAAGCCAAAAGTCAATGCACACCGTCAAGGGACGGTTTTTACAGCCATACTGGACAGAATCATTCGAATCCTTAGCCGAAACTGCACAAGAAAGTCCACCGGTCAGCATAAACAGCCGAGCATTATCGACATTAATCACCCCGTTAACTCCGGTTCGCGACGGAACCCCAATCATCGGCATAGACACCTCAACAATCAAGATCGGAGAAACCGAGGCAGGCATCATCTGGGCAGTCAGAGCAGCCGTCGTTTGGGGCAACAATCGGGGCTATCGTTACTTGCGACTAGGCCCCTTACCCTTTCACATAACTGAAGAAAACAAGCACGCGTTCTTCGGAGGCTCAGTAGATCACACTTTCCTGAATGCCACCTCATTTAGTTCGGTTTCTGCGGAAACTCAAGGCAGATTGTGTAACCTGATAGAAAGATGGATCCAAGCAAGCGTTTCTCACTCCGTAAGCGAGAGCATAATTCTCTGGGATGGTTCTTTAACAGCAGGCACACCCGGCAACCCTGTGAGTCAAATCTCACACATACTGGAAGCTGCAAGAAAGAACCGTAACGCGATTCTAGCGTTTTCCAAAACAACAACAATAAGGTCCTTAGGCTGGCGGATAACGGATTTCGCTACTAGATACGAACCGCCCTGTCTTTTCGAGGTAGCAGATCTACCGTTGTCAACTTCAAGAAGAATCCATTTGTTAGGCAGAATCTACGCAGCGAACTTGTCCCGCGGCGGGAGAAGTTTCAGACTGGACATTGATAGAACACTTAGCCGAGAACAAGGAATAGAGGCTGTTGAAAGACTTTTGGGGAACGAATTGATGTTTCAAGGATATCCTGAGACCCTTCGGCTTGCACATATCTACTCAACATTCACCGCAAACGATGTGATAGGCATCCAAAGTTTTCTGAAACGAGAATACGGATTGAAAATCATAAACCGACGTAGCATACGAAAAGCACTGTTCGGTCCTTATGGAACCCGCTACGAGGACTGAGAAAAAATGCGACTTTTCAGAAAAGTTGGCAACACACTGCACATTCTCAGTTTCCCCGGCGAAGATGTAGAGAAAGGCGGATACCTGCTTATTGAGGATATGAAAGCCAAAAAGGCCATGATAGCTCAAGTCATCGATATACAGTTTGCCAACGTACCCGGAGTAATGGAAGAACTGTTACGTTCTCCCGACGTTGAAGATCAAGTTCAAGGAGACGACGTTGACCCATTTGGAATAATGTCGCAGATACTTTATATTCAGGATGCCAGATTGCTTGTCTGCAAAATTTACGGGACCATCGTGAACAACGGTTTTTTCTCGGACAACAATTGGCTGCCCTCTCGAACAGATTCGAAGATCCGTAAACTCTCAACTGAATCGCTTATGAAACTAGCGGGAATAACAAAGGGGCTTCCCATTGATCTAGGGGAGACCCAAGATGCAGCACCAATGATCATAGACGCGTGTGAACTGGATGGCAGACTTAACATTATCACGGGAAAGAAAGGCACAGGTAAATCTCACCTTTCGAAGATTCTCGTGCTAGGATTAATTGAACACGGCGCAACAGTCGTAATCCTAGATTTGAACGGTGAATACACTAACCTAGGCTTGGCGGCGGACGGAACCAAAAATAAACATCACGAAAAAATACGGGTGTTAACCCCTGCACAGAATTTCAAAGTCACATTATACAAGACTAACCTTTACGTTGTTATGAGGTTGCTCACCAATGCGCTTAACCTGCCTGGTGCCTCAGCTCGTGAGTTCAGAAGTATTTGGAAGTTTCTGGAACAAAACGGGACACTGACGTTGCACGAGTTAGGCGGCGCCATCAAACGGTGGAAATGTAATCAACATGTCAGAGACGCCATGCAATCTCGATATTATGCTATTCTTCATTCAGGCTTCTTTACAGACAACATGGCTGAGGCTTTAGATTTCGAAGCGGTGCTTACGGAAACTGACAAAAAAGGCGGAGGAGCGATTGTCATAAACCTGAAGGACATGGCCCCATCCGACCGTAAGATGGTTGTCGAATATGTCTTAGCCAAATTGCAGGAGATTCTTTCTCAATGGAAGTTACGAGCAGTCTTCCTCTTTGCTGAGGAAGCGCATCTCTACTTGCGGGAAACCTACTGGGATGACATTGTTACGCGGATGCGGCATTTCGGACTGTTCACTACTTTCATAACCAACCAGCCTAACACGATTCACGAGAACATATACCGTCAAGCGGACAACATATTTCTCCTAAACTTCGTCAACGAACACGATCTTCAAGCCATTTCGCGTGCTGCACGCGCAGACGCTGAAACAGCGATATCCATAGTGCGTGATTTACCGCCACATTATTGCCTAGTGCTAGGGCAGGTTGTCAAAGATTTCCCAATCGTCGTTAAGATCAGACCGCTTAACATTAAGACGATGGGTCAGACAAGATACTTCTTCTTAAAAGAAAGAGAGAAACGTTGAATTATCAACGGAAGATTCTAAATTTCGTTGACAAAAGTTCCTATATGACTGTGAATTCTTCTGTGGTTTTCTTGTCAAGTCTCTTTATAAGTTCAATGATCAGTTTCACAGCGTTCTCAGTGTCTTCTAAGCTAAGCAGCCCTACGTGGCTGTGGATATGTCTCGTTGGGACACTTATGACGACGCTTGGACAGCCTACACGGTTCAAGTGGATCCTACCTGCATCAGTGCCTCCTCTGGCTACCTGAGAAAGTTGAAGCGGGATCCCTGCTTCTTTCGCTGTTTCCCAGACGAACTGTTTTAACGGCTGGTTTGGGATCATGCTTCTGTCAAACGTTAACAGGCTTGGTCCTTTCCCCATCTTTGCGGGGGCTTCGAAAGGCTTGATCCCGGGCACATCGCCTGAGATATCCACTTCTAGGACTATTCCAACATCTGGGTCAACGAGGTGGGCAACCGTTTGTGCGCCTCTTAACCCAACTTCTTCTTGAACTGTGGCTGCGCCGTAAACCGTGTTAGGATGGGCTATGTTCTTTTCTTTGATATTGCGGATGGCTTCCATAATTATGAATGCGCCTATTCTGTCATCGAAGGCCTTGCCCATTGCAACTTTTCCTCCTTGAACCAGCGAGAACGGGGACCAAGGTACAACTGGATCGCCGATCTTGACGCCGGTCTTCTCCGCTTCTTCTTTGGACGTTACTCCTATGTCGATGAACATTTGTTTTTGTGTTACAACCTTTTTACGGTCTTCTTCGCTGAGTAAATGTGGCGGTTTCGCAGCAATTACTCCATATAGGTCACCTTTCGCGGTTCTTACGACGACTCTTTGGGATAGTAGAACTTGGTCCCACCATCCGCCAACGGGATTAAACGACAGGAAACCCGTTTTCTCGTCTATGCCTGAAACAACGAATCCTACCTCGTCTATGTGTCCCGCTAGTAGAACATGAGGACGTTCCTGCTCACCCTTCGCAACGAAGACAACAGAACCAAGCTTGTCAGCTAAAACTTCATCAGAATATTTTTCCATGTAATTCTTTATGATGCGTGACGTTTCCCTTTCAAACCCGGATGGGCCGAAGGATTCGGTCATTTGTTTCAGAATGTTTATAGCTTTTTCGTCAAACAAGACTTTTCACCATTCAGCTCGCCTTGTGATGAGCATATTTATCGACAAAGGTCTTAATCTTTTTGACGGCTTCTGAAAGCGTCTCAAGGTCCGTCGCATAGGAAACACGTATATGGCCTTCTCCGCTTTCACCGAAGACGCTCCCAGGCGTTGTTGAAACACCCTCATCCTCGAGCAGAGCGAAGCAGAACTCGGAGCTCGGCATTTTCAAGTGAGAAATGTCAGGGAACACATAAAATGCCCCTTTTGGCAAGACACAATTTACACCCGTTATATCGTTGAGCGCCTCAACAATGAACCGACGCCTACGATCATATTCTTCAACCATCTTTTCGATTAAGTCTTGTGGACCCTTCAAAGCTGAAACGCCAGCTTTCTGGATAAAACTTGCTGGACAGGTTGTTGTCGACTGTTGCAATCGTGTCATGGCCTCAATAATTTTCTCGTTGGCGAACGCGTATCCCAATCTCCAACCTGTCATCGCGTAAGCTTTACTGAAACCATTAATCACAATGCTTCTTTCCCGTGCATCATCAAATGATGCCACGCTTCTAACATTCAAACCGTTGTAAACTATGCGGTCGTAAACCTCGTCTGAAAGAATCAAAAGATCATGATCTACCGCAAGGTCAACAATCGTTTTGATGTCGTTCTTGTCTACGATTCCTCCCGTGGGGTTGTTCGGAGAACTAATCAGAATCATCTTCGACTTGTCGGTGAGCCTTGCCTTCAAAGCCTCTTCATCTAGACAATATGCAGCTCCACATGGAACCTCAATCGCACGCGCCCCTGCAATCTCAACGCATTGGAAATGCGTCGGCCAAGTAGGGGCCAAAACTAAAGCCTCGTCTCCAGGGTTTAATGTGGCAAGACAGGAACAGTAAAGCGCATGCTTAGCTCCCGGAGTCACAATGATCTCCCGTTCGGGATTTGCTTCGATGCTTCTTTTGCTCAAATCTTCTGAGATTGCTTGTCTTAGTTCGAGGATTCCCCGGCTGGAGGTGTAGTGGGTAAATCCTGATTTAATGGCTTGAATAGCAGCTTCTTTGATGTGTGTAGGTGTGTCAAAGTCGGGTTCTCCAACGTCCAGATGATAAATTGTCCTGCCGCTTCGTTCTAGGCTGCGCGCCTTCTCTGCCATT